>NZ_KV789310.1:0-63653 GCF_001807545.1 Corynebacterium sp. HMSC08F01
ACTCGCGGTACCAACTACCCCAAATCGACAAAAGGTTAACTAAGCTCGTGCAAATACGCCTAACAAATAGCCGGAGGTACGAATTGTGAGCCTGCAAAAGCTCTTGTGGATTTGCGCGGGCATCGGGACTCTTCTTGCGGGGTATTTAAGCGGGGCCGCTGCTCTTCTGCTTATCGCTCTTCTTTTCGTCGCCTCCATCCCGACAGTACTGCTCGTTGCGTCATCTGCAGAGCCCAAAGGTGGACTTAAGTCCGTCAGCTTGCTTGCGGTCTGTATTGCTGTAGGTGCCTTCGTTCCGCTCGTTCTTATCTTCGCTTATGTCGTTTATGTCTCTGTAACCTGGTATTCGATTACCTCCGCTGAATCGCTCTAGCACCCTTGGTTCGCCTCATCCGGGGCGAGGCCGGACAACTATTGGCGGCCGCGATCTCCTGTGTTGCCGTCAACGTGTCGTTGCTTGCTTCTGTCTCGGGCTGGTGCTGAATTCCCGGATTTCGAGGTTTAGGAAAATTCTTTTCCTCAGCGGGTTGTGCCACTTATTGCTGAAAACGAAAGTGAAAGGGTTCCGGTAAAAGTTTTCCGAAATCCCCTCCCTGGGGTTTCGGAAAACTCTCTGACCACTATTAACGCGGCCCGGTTCCAGAGCTAGTTCCACCGCTGTCGTTGTTTAGTTCCAAATTCAGGATAGCCAGAACGCGAAATTGCCTCTTCGCCACGGAGACCTGGGCGGCAATCATTGCAAGACCCGATTCGTCCAATGTAGGCAACTATTCGGTTTCGATCTGCCCATGCCCCTCGGCGAGATCCACGTTCCAGCGAGCGCGCTCCACGAGCTCATCGAAGGTGAGAACTTCGGGAGACTTTAGGTTCGACCGGAAACTTTCGAAGCTACGAAATTTCGAGTCGATCCGGTGCCCTTCGGAACTGCACAAGCTCTCGGACGAACCGATGATCAAAAAGGAGCGGGGCTCGATAAGGTACGCCCCGCGTCCCGTAGTGCCTCCCTCTGAGTCCCGCTCGTCCAGCCATTCGCTCAAGCTGTCCACCGCAGCTCGTACTGTCTCTTGAACCTGTGCGACTGCTCCAGAAAACGATGAGGACACACCCCAGACACCTTTTCGGTATTCGCAGTTTTGAAGAAGTGGCGTATTCGGGTGTTTGATCTCAGCTAAGGCCACAGAACGCAACAACCCGTTCGACACCAAAAATGCATCAGCGCGCTTTCCGTTCGCCTCAAGATTCGCTCCACGGACAGTCTGCTCGAGTTTGCCGCCGTCCCAAGTGGTATACAGCTTGCCGCCGAGGCCTACACCGAGTACCCAGGGATTTTCCTCCAGAAGTACCTGCCAGGCGGTCTCCTCGCCGCCGGCCTCTTTGGCCGCCTTAGCGAATGCGTCGGCGTCGTCGAGCCAATTCTGCATAGTGTCTACCACTTCGCGACGGCGCTTAAGCTCCTTTATCTCGACGGATGTGGTGTTTGCCTCTACTAGAGCCTGGATCGTCTCGGGGTCCTGCTCGTAGATTCGCCGGAGGGCGCTCTCGTCGTTAATGATTTGTTGCAGCGTCGCATCATCGATTCGTGAGGTGGATTGTCCATCAATCGGTACGTAATCGAGGCTACGAACGAGCTCGATAAGTCTCGCCGAGCGTTCGCGGTTAAGGACAAGAACGTTTTTGAGGTTGTCCTTGGATGAGTCTGGGTTGAGTTCCTGGACGGAGATCTGGCGAACTAATCCGCGCTCCTTGACCAAGTGGAGCCTGACCTGCTTGCGATTTCGTTCGGGGTCATCTGGTAGCACGAATATCTCCTCATCCTCGTATCCAGTAAGACCCGACTCGGCCTCGTCGTAGAAAATTTTGTGCACGAACCGGGAGGGATCGCCCTTGTTTCGTCCCCACCTCGCAGGAAACGTTCTCGTCGCATAAGTGCGATTTTCAAGCCGCTCGAGGAAGGAGCTTCTCTCGGTGACCTTCACATTCCCAGCCACAAGGTCCTCAAAGCTTATTGGGTGAGACAAGTGATGCTGATTCCTTCCCGTCGCGACACTCGGATCGAGGCTACCGTATCGGACGACGGGGCGAGCCGGTTCTTGGGAAGCGACTCCCGGTTCTACGAGCGGTTAGATGTCAGGTTTACCGGCCGGAAATTCGGGTTTTTCTTCCTCTGGTAGGCGGCTGTGTCCACCGTTTCGAGGATGGCCCCGTCTGCCGATACGACGCACAATTCGGTGACCATTTCGCGAAGCTGAGTCGACTCGTTGTCTGTCCACCCAAACGGCGTGGCATAGAACTCGCCGAGGGTGCCGCCGGCCTCATCTTTGAGCCATTGCCAGGTGTCTCGGTCGTAGCAACTCGGGTCAATGGTGACGGTAACTATTCCGGCCTCGTCGTAGGTCACGTCGGTGACGACCTTGGCGCGGGCAACACCGGCCTTGGCGCGCTCGGCGTTCCAGTCGCGAACGGCGGCGGGTGAGATGAGTTCGGTCATCGCGCGCTCCTTGTAAGTAGTGCTGTAGCTGCTAGGTAGAGCGTAGGTGCCTAGACCGAAGGAAGCGACGCGTATCGACCTGGTGTGCGATTCGGGTTTAGTTGGGAACAATGGGACCCAACACCGCGCGGCCACAATGAGCTTGACCGCAAGAGGAGCGACCGTGCGTTGGCCGGCAAGTTCCCGGACGCCCCGCCAGTTGCCGCGTAAAGCGAGTACGCCACATGCCACCAGTAGACCACCCGGGAGGCGGTGGCCTAGAGATCGTGTTCGAATAGCAAAACCGCCCGGAAATCGGCTTTAACTTGTTGCGCGGTCGTATCTAGTAACACCGTGGTGAGTATCGAGTAACACATTGGTGAGCATCCAGTAACGCTCCGGGGGAGGATTCTGGTGACCGCGTGACTTCAGGGCACGCGGCGTTACCAGAGGAGTCTGATTGTGACTGACTACCGGGCGGTAATGGATCAAGTGCTCAAAGGCTGGTCTGTCCGCCAAATCTGTTCGAGTCTGCGGTGCTCGCACACCGCGGTGCAAAAAGCACGCGATGCGCTTGTGGAACACAACATCACAACGCGTGAGCAACTTCGTGGGGTTGCAGATCATGAGCTAGCGGACTGGTTCGTCGACGGGCGCAGCCATGCTCAGGGGGATTTCGTCCCGATCGATTTCGACGCTGTCGCCAAGGCGCGCACCGGGCGCAACAAGGTGACTCTGCAGGTGCTGTGGGGCCGCTACACCGCACAGCCTGCGGGGCTGGGCCAGCGGTATTACAGCTACGAGCGGTTTCGCCAGCTTGTAGCCCAACACGTTGATACAACTGGGCTGACCGCCAGGATCACCCATGCCCCAGGCCATACGATGCAGGTGGACTGGGCAGGCACGAAGATGCGACTGTTTGACCCCACCGGCGGGCAAGGCTCGAAGGTCAGTATCTTCGTCGCCTCGCTGCCGTACTCGGGCATGGTATTCGCCTGCGCGTGCGCTAATGAGCGCCAAGACGCGTGGCTTGCAGCCCATATCCGCGCGTTCGAGTACTTCGGCGGGGTCGCCGAGGTCATCGTGCCAGATAACGCCTCGACAGCCTCGAACGCGATCAGTGCTACGGATAAAAATCGCCGGGTCAACTCCACCTACGAGGAGTTTTTGGAGCACTACAACACCGCCGCGTTGCCGGCCCGTGCAAAACGGCCCAAAGACAAAGCCAGCGTCGAAGCCGCAGTCAAGATCATCACCCAAAACGTCATCCACGCCCTCGACGGCCACCAATGCGTCGGGATAGACGAGCTCAACACAAAAATCACCACCCTGGTCGATAGGATCAACGCTGCCGAACCGTTTCGCGGCAATGCGACGAGCAGGCGCGCATTATTTGATCAGTTCGAACGCGACGTGCTCACCGCGCTGCCTGAAACACCGTGGCAGCGTACCGAATGGAAACGCGCCAAAGTCGCACCGAATTTCCACATCAGAGTGCACAACGCGCATTACTCGGTACCCCACCTACTGGTGGGCCACACCGTGGACGTGCGTATCACCGGTGATAGCCTCGCCGTCTTCGACGCCGGGCAGCGTGTGGCCACCCACCAACTCGCACGTGCCCGCGGAGTGTACGTCACCGACACCGACCACATCCCGGCGAACATAAGTGACACCCGTGGTTTATGGACAAGCGAGTACTTCCTGCGCGAAGCCGCCAAAATCGGGCCAGCCACCCGCCAAGTGATCTCCGAGCTCATCGAAGCCAAGGCGATCCCTGCCCAGGCGTACCAAGCGTGCCGCAACGTACTCAACATGGGCAAACACGCCAACAAGCCAATCCTCGAAGAAGCCTGCCGGCGTTTGGTATCCACCGACGGCGCCAGGCGTGCTGTGTCGTATACCGCGGTGAAAAACATGATGGCCGCCGTACGCAAAGACACCTCCACACACCCCACAGGCACCGATGTACCAACCGACCAATCAACCGGCAGACCCATTGACGGTGTGCCTGCCCCCGCAACCCGTGACACACGCGGCGCCTACCTCGGTGGTGCTGCCCAGTTCAGCCTCGAAAACCTCACCAAGAAAGGATCTGCATAACCCATGCCCCACCCACAGCCAGCATCAGCATCCGCCCGCTTCCTCGACGAATCAGTCCTGCCGATCTTTACCGATCTACGCATGACCGCCTTCGGACAAAGCGTCATCGACATCGCCGCCGATCCCGCATTCGACGACTGGAGTTTCTTAAGACAAAGTGCTCTACGCACTCGATAAAGAGGTAGCGGCCAAGCGTGAGAGACGAGTCAACAAACTACTCAAAGCATCCCGATCGCCAAATCCCGATGCTTGCATCGAAGACATCACCTACACGCCCGACCGCACCATCAACAAAGAGCAAATCACCCGACTCGCTCACTGCCAATGGTGCCAAAGCGCACAAAACATTGTCATCCTGGGCAAATCCTCCGTCGGCAAAACCTACCTCGCCCAAGCACTACTCACCGCGGCGTGCCGAAACGACTACTCCGCACGCTTCTTCCGCACCGACACACTCGCCAACCACCTCGCCGTGCTCAAACACGACGACCCAGCCCGCATCACATTCCTCGAAGACCTCCACCACACCGACGTGTTAGTCCTCGATGATTTCCTCACCACCCCAATCGATGCCGCCACCGCACACCAACTGCTCAACATCCTTGCAGAACGCGAACCCCGCGGATCGACCATCGTGACATCCCAGTTCACACCCGACGAGTGGTACAAATCCATCCCCGACGCCGTCATCGCCGAATCAATACTCAACCGACTCGTCGCCGGCGCCGAAATCATCACACTCGAAGGCACCAACATGCGACTGACCCAATAACCCCACCGAAACCCCAAAACGCCCGGGCGTTACTCGATACTCACCCGGGCGTTACTCGATACTCACCACACCGTTACTAAACACGTGGTCTAAACATTAACTAGCCAAATTCCGGGCTATTGACGTTTGAGAAACCGCTTTTCCAGTAGATTGCGCTACTTCTTGCTGAAAATGAGTTTGGTGGGGGTCTCGGTAGAAGTTTTCCGAACTCTTTCGGAAAACTCCTTGACCACCACTGACGCGGCCTAGTTCCAGACTCAGTTCCACGACTTGATCTGTTTAGTTCCAAATTGATTTTAGCCTGCGCTCGAAAGTAGCCACTATGCAGCGAAAAACTGAAACGCATCCCGCCTCGTCACCCACTACGCCTTCCGCCTCGGAACCCCGTGTCGAAACACCACCCGTAGCGCGAGGCGCAACGGAAGGCGGACCGAGTAAGATCGGCCTAACTTAAACGCTCTAGTTGCCCTCGTCAGCAAGTGCCTGCTCATGGACTTCGAGTTCGTGTTCCAAGGCATCACCCGCTTCGGTGAACGTTTCGGCGAGCGCTGCGACGAGACCTAACGAGACGACCTCAGAATGGAAGAGTGCGTCAAAGGCATCCTTCTCGCCGTTTTCCCATTTGTCGGCCAGCGCTTTGAGCTTCTTCTTGCCCATGAGCTTCCGCTGTATGACCACGGTGTCTGGGAACAGTGTTAGTTCGAGCGCTCGGCGCGATTTCTCCTCCTTGCTGGCTACCTCCTTGCCGACTTTCTTCCATTTAGCGTGGACATAGGTGTTGCGTGCGACGAAAGGCTCTGCAAGTTCTTCGGCTATGCCCGCGCAGGTGTCGCATTTGTCGTTATTCGCAATGCTTTGAAGCAGGTCGTCACCGAAGGAGTGTGCCGCGGCTGACAGGCCGGCGAGTTCTTCGTCGGGCAACAGCACGTCGGCGAGGTCCGCGAGAAGGTTCTCGACTCGGGACGCGGACAGGACAACCGAGGCGTAGAGGACTAGAAAGTCGTTGTCGAAGCGCTTGAGGAACGGCAGAGGGTCTAGGCGCGCAAAGGGCAGGGTCTTCGCATACGGCTCGGAAAGATTCTTGACCGAGTCGAGGAAGTGTGGCGGGAACGCGAGTTCTTTTAGTTGCTCGTTAAGCGAGGCGAAGAGCGCGTCGAATTGTCGCTGCGCGGTGTCGTTGAGGTCGGGTAATTCGGGAAGCGGTACGAATGGCCCGTAGTCGGCAAAGTTTCCCGCATTGAGCCACATCGCCAAAGCAGGGGAGAGGTTGAGTCTCGCCTTCTCGGAGGCCGCGTGGGTGACGGACGTGTCGAAGGAAGCGAACTGGCGTGCAACGGTCTCGCTCAGGGCCGGTGAGAAGAACTCGGGATTCGCTTTCGTCCAAGTTTCCCAGACGCTCGGCGGCAGGCTGAACTGCTTCCCGGCAATTCTAGTGACGAAGTCCGGGTCGAGTTTGCGTAGGGTCTCCGCCCAAGCCTTTTCGACGATGGGTTGGACGGCTTGCTGCAGTGCTGCGTAGCCTTCCGGGTCGTTGTCGCGCCAGATGTCGTCGAGGTTCTCGCTTTCGAAGTCGGCGAGTGGACGGTTGCGGATGTCAGCTGCGGACGCTCTGGTGTACTTGGTGCCGGAGTCGCCGGAGGGGAAGTCGGGGCCGTTCTCCGGCTCGTTGGGGATTTCGTCGTGTTCGTGAGGTGTGGTCATGCGACTAGTGTGCATGACGGGTCGACACGAGGGCGGGGGACGAAGGTTGACTTTCTAAACCGCGTAAGCGGTGCCGCCACGAAAGCCGGCCTGGTCGGGCCGTGATGAATCGAGGCGGAAACTTACTGAGACAAGCATTCGAAGTGACCCATTTACCAGCGAATGTTCTTCGTGTCTCTCGGAAGGAGGTTCAAGCTCCACCCCGTACGAAATCCTCCCACCGAATCGGTGACCATGACAGCGATTGGTAGGGCCAATAGGGCTTGAACGGCTCGAACGGTCTAAAAGGTTTGAAGGCGAGAAATGGTTCGAATGGCGCTGTGGCGGGAGCTGGTTTCATTGGCCCGTCGTGCGCACCTTCAATCCAACCCACTGCCCGTCCTTGCATGTCCCAGAAGTATCCTCGCTGAAAACGTCCGAGGGTTCGTCCGTTGACTGAAAAGACGTGTTCTTGGTTGAAAAATGCAATGACGTTCCCCCTCAAGTCGCGGAGGGTATCTTCCGAAATCCAAGCACAAACTTCACCGCTGGATCGACGCACTGGCTGCATTTGTATATCCTTTCCGTGTTTTTGATCCTGTAACTAGGTTTCTTATCTCGCTGGGTTCGACTTCCGCTTCAGGTCTTCCCACGACTCAGACGCTCGAATGTCCGATTCGTAGGCAATGACGTAGCCCCACTTCTGGCCGACGAAGTCCTCTTCGCCGAGCAGTTCCCGTACGAGAACCCGGGCCGCGGCTCGTTTCGCTTGGACCGTTTCGTCGTCTCGCCCCTTGTCAGATTTGCCCTCGATAATCCACATCGTGCCGTCGGAGTCCTGGGCGACGAAGTCGGGGTAGTAGGTGTCGCGGGTGGTGTACATGATCGACGCGCCGTCGCTTGAGTAGAGGCGCTTCCACCACACGATGTCCGAGGTGTAGTTCAACAACAGCGCGAGAAGGTACTCGCCGCCCCACGAGTCGAAACTCGCTGCGGGGAATAGTCCACGGTTCCAACCGTCGTAGAACTCGCGCGGCTTGAACTTCGCCTGTTGGTCCTTGGGCAGTTGTTGGAGCACCTTTTTGCCAAACGGCAGGGGCACGACCTGGTCAATTGGCAGTTCGACCGGAACGATGGTCGTTTCGGTTTGCAGGCTGCTGGCGTGCTGCCGCGACTTTTCGTTTACAAGTGCAACGAGCTCGTCGACAGCGGACTGCTTCGCCTTCTCGGTCCAGTGGTCGATACCGGCGTTTGCCATGAAGGTCGGAAGGACGTATTGCGCCAGTGTGATCGTGTTCTTCTTGTCCTGGGTGACAACCCCAAGGCCGAATACGCGGCGGGTCAGTTCACCGATGACAGTGTTTTCCGCCACGGGGGCCGATTCGACTTCCGCGTCGGTGGTGCGTTTCGTGTCGAGCTTAGACTTGCGCACGACGATTTCTTCGCGGGTGAGTGCTTCCTTGGAGTCGGCGACGCGCCGCGCTGCCCGGATAATTTCCTCGTCGTCGATGTGGCTGAGCAGGAACGGCGTGGTTGATTTCGCCATAACTGTGGATGGAAACAAGAAGGTCTTCCCTGCGAACTGTTCGTTGACCCTGATTTCCGTTGCCGGGATGTAGTCGGCGCGCTGCATCGTTTCGTTGTCGCCGACTCGTCGGAATGAGACACCTCCGGCGTGGCCACCAGTGACCTGGGTAGTTTCGCCGGCTGAGGTGCCAATGTCGCTCGGGCCGTCCGCTGCTTCGCCTGAAGAGGTTGTCGGCCACGCAGTCGAGCCGGCAGCCGACCCGCTTTGGGTTTCGGTCGATGGGTCATCCGTGTTTGACTGCACCTGTTCTTCACCCTTGCGGAAGCTTTCTTCCACGTCCATGCCGGAGATAGCGCCCTGGGCGGCATCTCCGAGGCCGAAGGATCGCAGAACGTCCTCGTCCTTGAGGAGGGACTTGAACGACTTGTGACTCAAAATGTCCAACTGGTCCAGCTCAGCCACACCGGTGCGGGCACCAAAAGGCAGTCGCAGGCCGCGGCCCATGGTTTGCTGGGTGAGAATGTCCGACGACATAGCGCGCAGCGCACACATCACCGCGACGCGTTTGGTGTCCCAGCCCTCTTTGAGACGGTCAACAGAGACAATAGCACGAACCGTCGAGGCTGGGCTGTCGAGCTCGTCTAAGCGACGCAGGGTGACGGCATCATTGTGTTTGTTGTCGAACTGGAGCACTGCCTCGGGATCGCCGAAATAGCCCGGACCTTGGAGGATCTTGGTGACGTCCCCGGCATGCGCAACGCTTTCGCACACGACAAACAGAAGCGGCTTCGTCCTTTTCGCTTCACCTGATTCTCCGGGGAAGTTCGCTTTGCCGTACGCCTCGTAGGCAGCCTCTTTGTTTCGCAACAGCGACACCGCGTCAAGGAGCTGCCTCTCCTCGGCTGTATCCTTGGGGTAGCCGTTCTCGCGGTAGACGAGCATCGGCGACTTCACATAGCCGTCTTCGATGGCGCTAAAGAGCGGGTAGTGGAAGATGACGTGGTCGGTATCGGATGCCGAAGCGGTCAACCCAATCGTCGCAGCGGGACGGAGGTCCTTCAGCGCCTGGTTGAATGCCTTAGCGGAGGTTCCGAACAAATGGGACTCATCTGCGATAACCACGAGGTCATCGAGGTTGACTAGGTAGTCGTAGAGCGAGCCGGACTCTTCCTGATGGTCGCGAATCTTTCGGCGCATGCCCTCCTCGGTGCCAGCGCGAGCGTTGACTTTCTTCGGCTCAATAAGTTGCGACACGTTGAAGACGTAGACCATCGGACCGTCTGCGGCATTGCGGAAAAGCTCCGACTGGCCGGCACGCCACGCGCCGTAATTGCCAGGCGAAACCACCTGGGGAGCAGAAGAAAATCCGTCAACGTAGCGGCGCGAGCCCTGGGTGAAGTTCTGGACCGTCTTGTTCTCCAGCACTGTGGAAGGCGGGACGACCACCATGACGTTTTTCACTCCGAAGCGCGACAGATACTCGATGAGCGCCGCCATGAGGTAGGTCTTGCCCGCGCCGGTGGCCATGTGCATGACCATGGGCTCTACCGGGTCAAAGTCTCCAGTGAGGTGGTAGATAAGCTCGCGCAACGCACGCTTGTTGGGATCTCGTAGTTGGAATTCCGTCGCGATACTGTCGATGAGTCCTTGGTCAAGTGCGATTGGAAGTGCCATGTCTACTTGCTCTCCTGCGTTTCCGAGTAAGTGAAGATGTCGTTGGGAATGTGGACAATCTGACACGGCTTGCCCGTTGTCCTTACGAACTGCCTGATTCCCGGTTCGAGCTCCGTTGCGGCAAGCGTGACGCCTTCGCCGTCGTCGAGGTGTGCGAGGAGCTCTTCGGCCTTGTCTTTGTCGAGCCGGCCTTCGACCACTTTGAGGTGCATAGAGCCGCGCTTGCCGTCGAAATGGCGGTTATCCGGGGTGAGCGAGAAGTTGAGGTTCGCTGCGACAGAGTTGACGAGCGTCGCGCCGGTTGCCGCCTCGGTGAGCGTCACGAGACCCAATTCGGGGACGTAGTCGAAGCATTGTGGAGCAAGGTGGGCGACTGCAAAACCACCGCCTCCGCGCCAGTTGACGACGCCTTTCTGGTTCTTGGTCTTCGTCGCGGTCTTGAGTGCTTTGATTACCGCTTCGGTCTTCAATTCGGGGTTCGCTGCGAGCACCTTGTTCAGCGCGCTGTTGAACTTCTGGGCGTCCTCCGGGGAGAGACCTTCCGGCAGACCATCCTCGGTCGCGTCAACGCGCTCTGGCTTCTGGATGCTGATTCCGCCCTGGTCCTCGCCATGCACGACCTTCTCCAGGCGTGGGCGGGTGAAGCGGTTGAAGGTGTCTTCCACGAGTTCGCAGGTGACCCAGCGACGTCCCATCTTCTGGGCTACCGCGGCGGTCGTTCCCGAACCGGCGAACACGTCGAGCACGACATCTCCGGGGTTCGTGGCGATGTGGATGACGCGCTCGAGTAACCGTTCCGGTTTTGGCGTAGCGAATGCTGAAGTTCCCGGGAATATTGCGCGAATCTCTTTGGCCGCGGTGTCTGTATGCCCGACTTCACTGTTGGGTAGGAAGTTCGTAGCAAGCCGTCCCGAATCTACGTCGGCCAAATAAGTCTTCCGGCCGAACCCACCAGTACCACCCCTGGTTGGGTAAAACTGGGGCCAGTTCCCCTCCTCATAACGTTGCTGGGCATGGACTTTGTTTCTGCTCCAGTCTTGCATAACCAGTGGTGGGACGTCGGTTCTCGCTTCCACGCTAGAACCCGCGACGCGTTGCTGATTTTCGAGTTCTTCGTCAGTGATTTCTCCGCGTTCATAGGGACCCCAACCGGAGAAGATTTCAAGCATTTTCTCCTGCGAATACCGCCAGCAGTTACCGATAGACGGATAAATCATTTCACCTGTGAGCGGATGCTGGATACCGTAAATCATTCCCAGGTGAGTTGCCGCTCCAGGGGCATTCGGATTGTCGTTTCTCCATAGCCCCTTTGGGTCCTGATCCGGATTTTTATAAACAGCGTTCATGGCGGCATTCCGCGGCAAACGATTTGGAACAAACCCACCCGACTTGGCGTAGACCAGGATGGTGTCAGTGACTGCGGGGATGCCCTTCGAATCGTTTCTGGGCGAATAAGTCTTTTCCCAAACCACCTCCGCCACAAAGTTTCCCCTCCCAAACACCTCGTCCATGAGCACGCGCATGCGGTGGTTTTCCACGTCGTCCAGGTGAACCCAGATCGACCCGTCGTCGCTAAGAAGCTTGCGTAAGTGAACGAGGCGGTCACGCATCATGGTGAGCCATACGGAGTGTTCGAGGTTGTCCTCGTAGTTGGTGAATGTTTGTGCGGTGTTAAACGGCGGGTCAATATAGATGCACTTCACCTTGCCGAGGTACTTGTCGCGTAACTCAGGCACGCGAGTAAGACCTTCAAGCACGTCGCCGGACTCACCAAGGATTAGCAAATTGTCCTTGGTCGGGTCCAAGTCAGCCCGTTCCGAGTATTGCGTGTCTTCGTCCTTCGGCGACTGCTTGCCGGTGACCACCTCGTCATAAACGAGTGCCCGAGTCTCGCAGTACCGAGGGTCTTTTGGGTCGACCCATTCGTATGCATAGCGTCCCTCTTCGCTGGGAATGAGCGCCTTGTCCTTGTTGAACCAGGTCAATTCAAGTAGTTGCTTCGCGCCAGCCACCGTTTCGCTGCCTCGTTTCGTTTGTCGGGGCGTCCAAATAATTCGCACTTTATGGTAGCCGGGGCAGCGACAGACACCGAAGAAAATTCGGCTCGAGGGGAACATGTTTTTGGATCGCTAGTCAGGCGGGAGCGCCATTCCTCGTAACCGAGTACCAGATTATTGTTGATTGCTTCCGACTCGGCCTGGTGGTGAATTTCCGGGTTTTGAGGTTTAGGAAAGCGATGTTTACCAGCAGGCCGTGTCACTTCTTGCTGATAACGAAAAGGGACGGGGTTTCGGAAAATTTTTCCGAAACCCCCTCCCGAGGTGGTGCCCCAGGTGAGACTCGAACTCACACTGGACGGGACCGGGCGCCAGCGCCCGGGACGCCCGCCTCGCCCGCCATTCCCGTGATTGTCGAGCGTGTAGGGCTGCATGTCCAACGGCTAGCCCGTCTGTAGCGGGAAACCCGGGGGAAACGCGTGAGTATTTGGAGGGTTTTTGGAGAGCGTTACGATTCGGGGATAGCGCGGTTTACCACGTCGCCGATTGCAACTCCCCTCCGATTGCGCTCGTAGTAGACACGTTCGGTCAGTCGGCTGTCTGCGTGGCCGAGGACGTCAGCGGCCTTGTGTGGTCCCAACTCGTCCGCGATGAGACTTGCGAGTGTCTTCCGCAAGGTGTGGATCGTCACCCAGGCGAACCTGTCGCCCCGGGCCTTCCTTAGGCGCGCATTGAAGGTGCCCTGCCAGATGTAGGTCTCTTGCTCGCTCGGGAAAACCATTTCGAGCACTCCCAATTCGTCCCGGCGTCGTTCAAGCATCGTGCGGGCCACGGGCGGGAGTTGGATCGTTCGGACGCCTGTGGCCGTTTTCGGCATCTCTTGGCGACGGTTGCCCTTGCCCTTCGCGTAGACAACTGTTCCGGTGACTGTCAGCGTCGCGGGTTCGCTGTCAAGGTTCACGTCTTGCCAGCGGACTGCGAGTGCCTCTCCGGCGCGTAAGCCGGTCGCCAGGCATAGATCGGTTACGTCGATGAGGGTCTGGTCCCCGCTCTGTGCGATCTGGTCTCTGAATGGCTGAATTTCGCTCCGGTCCAGGGCGCGGACTTCCTTGCTGGTCTGCTCGATCGGGCGGACTGCGTCCATCGGGTTAGTGGCGGTTAGCCCGTATCGGGTAGACATCGTGAAGGCGCCTCGCAAAACAGTTGTCAGATTGTGCGCTATCCCGGGGGTCTTCGCCTGGAGATAGCGGTCCAAGAAGGCCGGCGTGACTTCATTGACTCGCATGTTTCCGAAGTCGGGCGTTAGGTGGTTGTCAATCGCACTGCGGTACCGGTCCCTAGTCTGCGGGCGGATCTTATTTTTAGTCTCGAGCCACGCTTCGAAGAGGGCGCTCACCGGGCTACTGGTCCGAAGGGTCTCCGTATCCTCACTGCCTAAGCGCTCGGCGCATCTCTGCTTGAGCGTGTTGGTTGCGGCGGTCTTCGAGTTGCCGCGGGCTTGGAGGCGGGCGGTGTCGCCGTTCCAAAGGCGAAGCCGTGTCTCTGCGATCCAGCGCCCGGTAGCGAGTTGTCGAGTGCTTATCGACCCCCACGTCCCGAGTGGGGTAGCAGGCCTACCTCCCGGCATCTTCCTCGGCTTCCTTTATCTGCTTTGGGTGTCCGTGATCTCTAACCACTCCTCCCAACTCCTCGACTTCCGCGCGGATCTCTCGAATCAATTGTTCGAATGCCTCGACCCGGGTCATAGCGTCCCGTAGTGCTTCCTTGTCGCCGTCTTGGATGGCCGGGGAGAGCCTCTCACGCTCTTGGCGTGCCCATAGCGCGACTTCGGCAATGGTTCGCGTCTTGCGGAGTATTTGAACCTCAACAGGTGCGCTTGCTTCGATCGGCTCCGGTCGCTGCATGTACTCCGCTACCAGGATCGAATGTGTTACGTCGGGGCCCTCTAATCCAAACAGCGGTTCCTCGCCGTTTGGTGCGTTGATTCGTTCGCCGGAGATCCATTCCACGGCGTCAAACGCCACGACGGGGCCTCGGTCGGGGAGGAGGCTCACCGGCTTATCGGGTAGCCCTGGGAACAGGAGCGATATCGGCGGGACTTCTAACGCTGCCGCTATTACAAGCCAGTCTGTGACCGGCATGTACTTGCGTTTGCCCCGTCGGTACTCCGATATCGCCGGGCGGGAAATGGGGTGCCCGAGCTCTGCTGTGCGGTCTGCGATCCACTGGTCGGAACGGCCGCGCCTGCTTCTCTCGATTCCGACGCCGATCTGCGCCGTGAAGTCCTCTGCCCACTCTTTTGTATCCACGTCCGACATTCTAACGATTCTTCCGGTCGCTCTTGCTTGCGTACCGGACAAGAGGTATAGTTGCTTTAGTGCCAAGCAATATCGTCCATTACGGACTGCTAGCACCGCTCCATTCAATC
Organism: Corynebacterium sp. HMSC08F01; assembly: GCF_001807545.1. Lineage (NCBI taxonomy): Bacteria > Bacillati > Actinomycetota > Actinomycetes > Mycobacteriales > Corynebacteriaceae > Corynebacterium > Corynebacterium sp. HMSC08F01. Next base: position 14,650 of record NZ_KV789310.1, read on the forward strand.
AAAGGGGAAACATGATGTCTGCCCGCTACCTCCTCCGCGACTCTGCCTTGACCGCCGCCATGCAATTCAGCGAGGCCACCAACGAAACCGAGCTGGCCTCGTACCTCCGGTGCTCTCCTAAAACGCTCCGGGCGTGGCGCACCGGACAGGCTTGCCCAAACGTCGCCGGGTTACTCCGCCTTCGAAAACTGACCGGCTGGGACCTCGAGGACCTCGTCTACGAGGTCTGCGAGCCCGCTGAAACCTCCTCCCGAAAGGAAATCCGATGAAACACACCGTCACCGTGGCTGAAGCCGCCTCTCTCCTCAACATTGGAACTAGCACGGCTTATGACGCGATCAAGAGCGGGAATTTCCCGTGCCCTGTAATCCGCGTTGGAAATCGCTACCTCGTGCCGGTCCGACCGCTTTGCTCACTGCTCGAAATCTCACCGGACGAGATCACTTCCTCCGAGGCTGAGGAGGTGTCTGCGTAATGCGTTCTGGATCAGTTTTCGAGATTCTCGTCTCCATGCTCCGGGAGCTCCGCGTCACCAACGCGCTGTTGGAGAGGGGCGTCGATGTGTTGCAAGACCTCAATCGCCGCTCCGACGCTGCACTCATCGGTGTCATGGCAAACAACGAACAGCTAGCAAGTGACATACTCGCGGCTCAAGAAGTACGCGCGGCGCAAATCTCCGCTGCGAACGCTGACGATGACTTCCGCCGCCTGCTTGACGAGGAGGGCGACCCTGATGAATAGATCCTCTGCGTTCCGCGCGATTCTTCCGCACCTGGGCGTGCTCACCGTCGACGCAGACGGTGCGACAACCCTCGGCGGAGTACCGCTGTCGCGCTCCGAAGTGTTCGACGTCGCCCAGGCCTTCGCGCGCGCCAGTGCCCTAAACCGCACCAGGCGCCGGCCAGCAGTGCGGGCTAATCAATAGCTTCTCTTCTCCATCTACCTCCCGAGGCAACCATGAAAAACCAACCAGCCGAGAGCACTCTTCCCAATCCGAAAAAGAAACCCGTCACCTACCACCGCGTGCTGAACAGCGCCGAGTGCGCCCGTGGTGAGGCCACCACGCTCCGCGCCCTTTGCGGTCACGTCTTTCCGTACCGTCGCAAGAACATCTGGGGCAACACCACGTCAGAGAACCGGGCTCGCTGGGTCTATTGCGAGGCCTGCCGCGAGTTAGAAATTCTCGACCTGGAGATGAACTAGGAGCCCTTAATCGCGTGTTCGCAGCCCGGTTAGGTGCCGGACCAGAAATGAAAGAAACCGATGCTATTCAAACCGCTTGCGCCTTTGGCGCCCGATCCTTCGAAACGGGGTGTCTCGTGAGTTTTACCGCAATGCGCTGGGCGGCCTTCGAGGCGCCAGTCGAGATGAATGGGATCCCGCTAACTGGCTACACCTTTCAGGTGCTGAACTGTCTTGCCTCCTACGCAAATCCGAAGGGACGGGACGCTTTTCCGTCCCGCAAAACTATTGCTCAAAAGTGTTGGGGGCGTGGTGCCCCTTCAGAAACTGCCAGCAACTCAAAGTATATGCAGGCGTGCGAATCGCGCGTGAAGCGTGCGCTTCGTGAACTGCGTCGTGGTGGTTGGATCGTCGAGGATCCTCTGTGTGTTCACCCCGTGTTTTTGGCTATCCCCGCCGGTTCCCGCCCGACCGCCTGGCGACTCCGACTGGATTTGAAACAAGAAGGGGGGGACATTTCTGACCCCGGGTGCAAATCTGACCCCGGGGCACAGGCGCCCCAGAGGGGGAGTGCCCATGACCCCGCCGGGGGGACACTGGCGACCGAAAGGGGGGACGCTGCCGACCCCCAAGAGGTAACAAGGGGTTCAGAAAGTGGGGAGGGAAGTGAACCCGCTTCATCTGTACAAGTCTCCACTGTCGAAAGTGCTTTGGCCGACGCCTTCGGCTCGGCCTCCGAAGACTCTCGTGCTGCGCTCCCTCAACCCCGTGCTGGAGCACAATTGGTTGAAGGACGGCCTCGGTGTGACAAACACAGCAACCTTCGCAAGTGGGAGTGGGAGTCGTGCCCTGACTGTAAAAACGCCAAGGACTACCTCAACGCGCTCCAAGAGCACGAGGCCAAGGTCAAAGAAGAAGCACGTGCTGAAGCCCGTGCCCGTGCTGAAGCCTGTGATCGTTGCGACGGCATTTGGGTGAAGGGCACGAACCCTGCAATCCGTTGCAACCATGAACCCGAGGAGTTGCTTGATGGCGTTGTGGATTATTCGAGCGAGGCCTCGCTAGAGCCACTCGCTGTCGCGTTCACTGTCGACCGTGCGGCAACTGTAGATGCGCCGTTTTAAGGTCACGTTATGGTAATATTCCTATAGTTCCGCACCGCCGCTAAGTCGGTTCGCCAGCCCCACGAGCGGGGCGGCCCGCCACTCTGCCGCGTAGTTGCCCGAACTGACGAAGTGAACCGCGCACGCCGCGTAGTGCTCGCCGTTATCGGCTGAAGCCCGCCGCCTGCCGCCCTCTGGCTCTCTCGTATCCATGAAACTGCGCCCCCACTTTCTTCCATGGGCGCCTCCGAATACAGGAGTGAACTCTTGAACCTGACTTACAAAGTCTCAAACCTATCTATCAAGTCCACCGATGACGGCTCCCGTGAGATCACTGGGTACGCCTCTACCTTTGGCGGCATTGACTCGTGGGGCGACACAATCGCCCTCGGCGCATTTGCTGAAACCATCCAAGCGCACCAGGTCTCCAATACGCCGGTCCCCATTCTTTTCGAGCACAACCGAGGCCTTGACTCTCACGTTGGTGAAGTAGTGGAAATGCGCGAAGATGAACACGGACTGTTCATCCGTGCAGTGCTTGACTCGACTCCCGCCGGTGAGAAGGCGTACAACCTCGTCAAGGGACGCCGCATCAACGGACTGTCGATCGGGTTCTATCCCGTCGAAGTCTCCGCGACCGAAATTGACGGCCAAGCCGTGAACGAAATCGCCAAGGCAGACCTCGCTGAGATCTCTCTCGTGCTTACTCCCGCCGACGCCGGTGCCCGCATCACCTCTGTGAAAGCCGCACAGCCTAACGCTTCCCACGACCCCGAGGTGGTCATTCCAGCCGCGCGCCTGGAGGAACTCGCTAAGTCGCTCGAATCGGACGGCGATCTAGGCCCGCTGCACGCCACTGTGGAGCGCCAGCGAAAACTCCTCGACGCCCGAGCCGCAGCGGACCGCCTACCGCGATGCCCTCCTCAACAACGGCGACGTCTACGCCTCCGGCGCGCGCGAACTGCCGGCCGATGAGCGCTCTCGCATTGAACTCCAAGCGATCCGCACCATCGTCGGCTCCTCCAAGGCCAAAGGCACCGGCCTTTCCCGCGCCGACGCCGACCGCATTGACCGAATCAAGGGCATGCCTGCTGAGTGGGAACGTGCCTCTAGGCCCACCCTTCTCGAAATGTTCCGTGACCCATCTCTGAGTCCACAGCCTGATCTCAGTGATAACTATCCCGAACCAGGAACCACTTCCACCTACTCCGAAAGGAACAACGTGTTCCCCGTTACCAAGTCTCACTCCGCAAAACTCGCAAGCCGCGCAGTCGACACGATAAAGAAGAAGTCTCTCGTCGGCGCTTCATCTGGCGACCTCTACATCGCCACCGAGATCTCGCAGTCGGTAATCACCGACGGACGTCCGGTCCACAACCTTCTCGACCTCATCGCGGGACAGATCGTCGACGGGCCCACCGTCACCTACTATCGCCAGACCGAGCGCGACCTGCGGGCTGAAATCGTTCCAGTTGGTGCAGTCAAGCCGGAGTCGCGAATCGGCATTGAACGCGTCGATGCCAACCTTCAAGTAGTTGCTCACCTCGTCCGGGGCATCGACAAATACGTTCTACAAGACCTCCGATCGTTGCGAAACGTGATCGGTCAGGAGATGATCTGCGGTGTAGCAGACCGCCTTGAAACCTGGACTGTTCAAGAACTCCTCGGATCCTCCGGGCACCGTGTCGAAAAGTTCACCACCGACCCGTTTACCACCACCCGTCTTGGAATCTCTCGCCTCCAGACCATTGGCCTCGAGGCCTCTGCGGTGATTCTGCATCCGACCACCTGGGCCCTCATGGAGACCACGCGGGTCGCCGGTGACGGTCAGTTCGTGTTTAACGGTGCGCCGGTCAACCAAGAACAACGCCTCCTGTGGGGAGTCCCGGTGGTGACGTCCACTGCCGTCCCGGAGAACACTGGAATCGTGGTTGATCTGGGCTCTGTCGAGGTCTTTACCGATGGCAGGATGGAACTCGCCTGGAACGTTTCGGGTGACGAATTCTCCCGAAACCAACTCTCTATTCGAGCGGAGGTCCGCGCTCTCCCGGCTGTACTCCGGACTACTGGTGTGGTCGAGCTCCTTTTAGACGAGGACGCGAAGCCGTCAACTTTGGAGCCATTCGTTCCTGAACGCTCTGACGAGGAGTCAGCGGGTGGGATGATCGTCTAGCCCTGTGCGCGTCCTCCGGGGCCCGTACAGCGCGCGTTGTGGGCCGTTTAGGGGGTTAGGGGGTCATAATCACGGCTAGATCGGTCGCCGGAAAACGCGGGGGGTGGGTTGGCCTCTCTCCCCGCGCGGTTGATACCCCCATCGCGCGCACGCGCGCGCGTATAGCCCAGTCCGCTGACGCCGGTCTAGATGGGCGTCCCTGACGGCTGGCGCAGCCACCGTGCTGCCTTTACCTGCTACACGGTGAAGGTCGGTCTCTCTCGAGGTTCCGAGCCTGTTTAGTTTTCGGAGGGTTTTTGGAGACTTCCGTCTCCCTGCACCTGTCCAGCGCGGCGTTCCTGCTGCATTTTGTGCCCCAGGTGAGACTCGAACTCACACTGGACGGGTTTTGAATCCGTTGCCTCTGCCAATTGGGCTACTGGGGCGACGCGCGAAAGTGTATCGCAGTTCACCCCGAAGTGTGAAATCGCTGGTTAATTAGTCGCGAAAGGTCGTGTCGTGCCGCCCGCTAGACTGGCTCACCGTGACTACGACATCGGAAAAATCCAAGCGTTTGCTGTTGATCGACGGCCACTCGATGGCCTTCCGCGCGTTCTATGCGTTGCCTGCGGAGAACTTCTCCACGTCGGGTGGGCAGCACACGAATGCGGTGTACGGATTCTTGTCCATGTTTGCCAATATTCTTTCCGACGAAAAACCGACGCACGCTGCCGTCGCGTTCGATGTGGGCCGAAAGACGTTCCGTACGGAGCGCTTTCCGGAGTACAAGGCGCAGCGCGACGCGACCCCGCCCGAGTTCAAGGGCCAGGTTCCGCTGATTGAGGACGTGCTGGGGGATCTCGGCATTGTGACGTTGAGCAAGGAGAACTTTGAGGCGGACGATATCGTCGCCACGCTTGTGACCCAGGCTCGTGCAGATGGTGACTACGAGATTGTTCTGGTCAGTGGTGATCGCGACTACATCCAGCTTGTCGACGACACTACGACCCTCCTGTACCCAATGCGTGGCGTGTCTACGATGACGCGTTTTAACCCAACCGAGGTGGAGAAGAAATATGGCCTGACGCCTGAGCAGTACCCGGACTTCGCGGCCCTGCGTGGCGACCCGTCAGACAACCTGCCGAATGTGCCGAAAGTGGGGGAGAAGACCGCCACCAAGTGGATTACGCAGTACGGCACGCTCGAGGGGCTTATCGAGCATGCGGATGAGTTGAAGGGGCAAGCAGCCAACAACTTCCGCGAACGCATTGACCAGGTGCGATTGAACCGCGAACTCACCGCAATGGTCACCGATGTGGAACTGCCCGTGGCGCCGGGTGATCTCGAACTCAAGCCAGCCGATGTCGCCCAGGTTGCGGCGCGTTTCGACGACCTCGAGTTCGGCGTGAATCTGCGCGAACGCGTGCTCGCCGCTGTACCGACCGATGGCAGCGCACCCGAACCTGAGACGGTGGAGCTGGCTGACGTGACGGTTGATAACGAGTCGCTGGACACCTGGCTGAGGTCCCATGAAGGTCAAGGCCTTGCCCTGTACCTTTCCGGTACGGCGACGCCGGGATCGGGTGACCTGACGGCGCTGGCTATCGTCGATAAGCAGCGCCACGGCATTGCGAAACTTGCCGCCGATCTGTCGGCTGATGAAGACAAGGCGCTGAAGACCTGGCTCGAGTCGGATGACCCGAAGTTCCTGCACGAAGCCAAGGCTGCCTATCACATGCTGCGTGGCCGTGGCATCGAGTTGCGCGGTATCGCACACGACACTGCGATCGCGGCGTATCTGCTGCGTCCCGGCCAGCGCACGTATGCGCTCGAGGATGTGTACCAGCGTCACCTGCAGCGCCAGCTCAGCACCAGCTCTGATCAGCTGAGCTTGCTGGATGATTCGGGCGACGTGGATGCGGCTGCGGCGATTCTGGAGCTTGCCGCAGAGTTGTCCAAGGACCTGCGCGAGATCAACTCCTACGAGTTGTACGCGAACCTCGAACTGCCACTGGTCACGGTGCTCGCGGAAATGGAGCACGTTGGCATCGCCGTTGATCTGGACGTTCTGGAGGGGCTGCGCAAGGACCTGACGCACAAGGTTGAGCAGGTCGAAGAGCAGGCGCGTCAGCTGGTCGACGAGCCGGACCTGAACCTATCTAGCCCGAAGCAGCTCTCTGTCGTGCTCTTTGACAAGCTTGCGCTGCCGAAGACGAAGAAGACGAAAACGGGCTACTCGACTGCTGCGGCTGAGATCGAAGCACTCGCAGAGAAGAATCCGCACCCGTTCCTCGATTATCTGCTCGCGCACCGTGAGCACCAGAAGATGAAGTCCACGGTGGAAGGCTTGATTAAGACGGTGCAGCCGGATGGCCGGATCCACACCACGTTTAATCAGACTGTGGCCTCGACGGGGCGTCTCAGCTCGGCGGAGCCGAACCTGCAGAACATTCCGGTGCGTACTGAGGCCGGGCGCAAGATCCGCTCTGCATTTGTAGTTGGCGAGGGCTACGAATGCCTGCTTACCGCCGACTACTCGCAGATTGAGATGCGTGTGATGGCGCACCTCAGCCAAGACGAGGGCCTGATCGAGGCGTACCGGGCGGGGGAGGACCTGCACAACTTCGTTGGCTCCCGCGTGTTTGATGTTCGGATCGATCAGGTCACGCCAGAGCTACGTCGCCGGGTCAAGGCAATGTCCTACGGCCTCGTCTACGGCTTGTCTGCCTACGGCCTGTCGCAACAGTTGTCGATCTCTGCCGGTGAGGCGAAGGGCATTATGGAGAACTACTTCGAACGATTCGGCGGGGTAAAGCGCTACCTTGATGAGGTCGTCGAGCAGGCGCGTCGCGACGGCTACACCTCGACGGTGTTCGGTCGCCGCCGCTACTTGCCGGAACTCACAAGTGACAACCGAATCGCGCGGGAGAACGCCGAGCGTGCGGCGCTGAACGCCCCGATCCAGGGCACTGCTGCGGACATCATCAAGGTTGCGATGCTTCGTGTCGACGACGCCTTGCGGGACAACGCATCACGTGTCCTCCTGCAGGTGCACGATGAGTTGGTGCTCGAGGTTGCCCCGGGCGAGCTAGACGCTGTCCAAGCGATCGTGGAGCGCGAAATGGACAAGGCAATCGAACTCCTCGTACCGCTAGAGGTGTCTGCAGGTACTGGCGCAAACTGGGAAGAGGCGGCGCACTAACCGCGAGTACGTTTCGGGAAAGCACGAGGCGGGCATCACGTGAAGCACGCAAACTTCATCTGATGCCCGCCTCGAGTACGGCGTCCCCAGTTACCGTATCCCCCGACGTGGCCCAACCCCCCAGGCCATTTCCTCTTTCTATTTTGTTACCACCTAGCGGCGGGGTTCTCGATTAGGTACCGAGCCTCAGGCAGTGCTTAGATTTCACTCTGTTCTGGGGCTATTCCTCAAGAACCAGGTAAAACCTTAATTGCTACTGAGCGGGCGCACAAGCAATACACAGTAACTGTTAAGCATGTGACGGAATGTCTAATAAGTCGCAGCTTATGTGGACAGGTGAACGGCTTTTTGGATCCTTTAGTTACGTGGGGGTAAGTGCCAAAATTCTACCCCCGACACCTACCCCCGCTGGGGTGTTAGCGAGGCCTGATTGGCCTACACGTCACTGACGGTTTTCTCGTCGGAGGCATCCTCGACGGCGTCTTCAACTGCTTCTTTAAACTCATCCTCCTCGAGATTGGAGTCTTCAGCGAGATCTTCAATCTCGTCCGAGGTGTCGTCGTCAAGCGCGGCCTCAACAGCTTGAGCGCGGCGCTCGCCTTCTTCTTTCAGGCGGGTGCGGTGGCGGAAGTAGACGACGGTCATCACTGTCATCACGAACAGGCCGAGGTAGCCCAGGATCGGGTACAGGTTGGAAACGAGCGGCTGGAAGCCGGCGAAGGAAAGGCCAAAACCGACAATGCAGGCGATGGCATAGACCGGGTAGAAGCGCTCTGGGTTCTTTCTGGTGAGTCGCTTTGCCAGCGCGTAGAACATGCCCAAACAGGTGTTGAACACCATGAGGAAGATCACCCAGGTCATGATGAAGCCCAGGACTGGGTGGACGTTATCCAGCACGGTCAAAAGTGGCATGTCGTGGCCGTTTACTGCCTCGACCTGCATGAGCAGCGCGGCTACAAGAAGGGCAAGAAGTGCCACGTAAATGAGTCCACCAAGGACTCCGCCAATCCGCGTGCTCTTAGTGTCAAACTCATCACCGGCCATCACGATCGCCATCGAGACACCGCATAGGGCGTTTAGTCCCGTGTGGTTGAGTGCACCCAAGAACCAGTACGGGGTGCCGTCAGCGCGGTTTACTTCGTTGCGCGCAAAGTTATCCACCTCAGACCAGTCGACGCTGATCTGGGTGAACGAATAGATCGCGCCGATGAGCACAAAGATCACCAGCAGGGGAGTTGCCCAAGCGATGACAGAGGCGACGCGGTCAACGTCGAATCGGCCGACGATAAGCATCAGTGAAAGCATGAGTACCGCGCCCACCCAAATCTGCCAGTCGAATGCTTGGTTCAGGTTCGAGCCTGCGCCAGCAAACATGACGAAGCCAACGGAGAACATGCAGATAACCGCAGACCAGTCCATGAGGAACGCGGCAGGCTTCGATGCCACCTTGTAGAAGACTTCATTGTGTTCGTCGGCGAGGAAATACGACCCGAATGTGACAAACGCGGTGGCGGCTAGCAGCATGGTCACGCCAGCAACGATTACACCCCAAAAGCCCTGGGTGCCGTAGGCGACGAAGTATTGGAGTGCTTCCATGCCGGAGGCAAAACCCGCTCCGACGACGATGCCGACGAACGATGCTGCGACGGCAAGGCTGCGTTTCCACATAGGGTGAACACACTTTCTGAGTTGTAGAGTTATGGACTTACGTCATGGTAGTCCCTTGCTTATAAACTGCGTTGCAGTGCCCGGGGTCCAGATCATTTGCTCTAGCTGCGGAAAGTGTCTACACTCGTGCGGGCGTGTCTACGCGCGAGCTTGGCGTCCATCGTAATAGGAGGGTGTGGCGACCAGCCCGCTGCGAGATCAGCAACCGCGAGCGTTTCGGCGCTTACGCTGCTGAGAGAGACGCTTCTGTCCAATCACGATCTCCTATTTTTTCGGAGCACATACTACTTATGCGCACTACCAACGCACCCCAGGTTGCCATCAACGACATCGGTGGCCCTGAGGAATTCCTCGCCGCAGTCGACGAGACCATCAAGTACTTCAACGACGGTGACATCGTCACCGGCACCGTGGTCAAGGTTGACCACGACGAGGTCCTGCTCGACATCGGCTACAAGACCGAGGGCATCATCCTCACCCGCGAGCTCTCCATCAAGCACGACGTTGACCCGGAGGACGTGGTCGAGGTCGGCGATGAGATCGACGCGCTTGTCCTGACCAAGGAGGACAAGGAAGGCCGCCTGATGCTGTCCAAGAAGCGTGCTCAGTACGAGCGTGCTTGGGGCACCATCGAGGAGCTGCAGGCCAACGACCAGCCGGTTACCGGTACCGTCATCGAGGTCGTCAAGGGCGGCCTCATCCTCGATATCGGCCTGCGCGGCTTCCTGCCGGCATCGCTGGTCGAAATGCGTCGTGTTCGCGACCTGGATCCGTACATCGGCCAGGAGCTCGAGGCAAAGATCATCGAGCTGGACAAGCACCGCAACAACGTGGTCCTGTCCCGTCGCGCTTACCTGGAGGAGACCCAGTCTGCGGTCCGCTCCGACTTCCTGCACCAGCTGCAGAAGGGCCAGGTCCGCAAGGGCGTTGTGTCCTCCATCGTCAACTTCGGTGCATTCGTTGACCTCGGCGGCGTTGACGGCCTCGTCCACGTCTCCGAGCTGTCCTGGAAGCACATCGACCACCCGTCTGAGGTTGTCGCTGTTGGCGACGAGGTCACTGTCGAGGTGCTCGACGTCGATCTCGACCGCGAGCGCGTCTCCCTGTCACTGAAGGCGACCCAGGAAGATCCGTGGCGCGTCTTCGCCCGCACCCACGCTGTGGGCCAGATCGTCCCGGGCAAGGTCACCAAGCTGGTTCCGTTCGGTGCGTTTGTCCGCGTCGAAGAGGGCATCGAGGGCCTCGTCCACATCTCCGAGCTGGCTCAGCGCCACGTCGAGGTTCCGGACCAGGTTGTCAACGTCAACGAAGAGGTCATGGTCAAGGTCATCGACATCGACCTGGACCGTCGTCGTATCTCCCTGTCGCTCAAGCAGGCTGACGAGGACTTCGTCGAAGAGTTCGATCCGTCCCGCTACGGCATGGCCGACTCCTACGACGAGCAGGGCAACTACATCTTCCCGGAGGGCTTCGACCCGGAGACCAACGAGTGGATGGAAGGCTACGACGAGGCTCGCCAGCAGTGGGAGGCTCGTTACGCCGAGGCAGAGCGTCGCCACCAGGCACACGCTGCCCAGATCGAGCGTCACCGCGCCGCTGCAGCCGAGGCTGCAGAGCAGGCTGGCGATCAGGCCAATTACTCCTCTGAGTCTGCAGCTGCAGCTCCGGCAGCTGACCAGGCTGAGGAGAACATCGGCTCGCTGGCTTCCGACGAGCAGCTCGCTGCTCTGCGCGACAAGCTTGCTGGCAACTAAGCCACGACGAGTTCGTGCTTAGGGATTGCCTTTAAGCAATCAGCGTCAGCGCCCCGCATCACCGTCATGGTGGGCGGGGCGCTTTGCTATCTTCACATGCATGAAGAAAGTTGGACTCACGGGCGGAATCGGCAGCGGCAAATCCACAGTCGCACGAATGCTGGCAGACGAAGGCTTCCCAGTAGTGGACGCCGACCAGATCGCACGAGAGATCATGGAACCAGGCTCACCGGTGCTCGCACAGGTCGCGGAGGTTTTTGGCGAGGACCTTATCGACGACACCGGCGCCTTAAACCGCGCAGAGCTGGCGAAACGCGCTTTCTCTTCGACGGAGCAAACGGAGAAATTGAACGCTTTAACGCACCCGGCCATCCGCGCTGAATCCAACCGGCGATTCGATGAGGCAGAGAAGGCAGGCGCTCGCGCGGTGATTTACGACATGCCGTTGCTTGTGGATCTCGGCCTACACCACGACATGGACATGACGGTCGTCATCGATGTTGATGTGGACGAGCGGGTACGCAGGCTCGTCGACAAGCGGGGGCTCACTGAAGCGGACGCGCGGGCGCGCATCGCGCAGCAGGTTGACGACGACACCCGACGGGCGGCAGCCGACATCGTTGTGGATAACAACGGGCCGCTCGAGGCACTTGCAGCACAGGTAGAAAAGGTCGTACGGATGATTGACGCGTGAGTTTCTCACTGGAAATACCGCGGAAATTCACTCTATGGCAATCATTGATTTACCTACGCCTTTTAGCGTGACGCGGTATGGGAACTTGGGATACAGGGCCGTTTGATAACGACCCCGCAATCGAAGCGGTTGACGCAGTGGTCAACGGCACATTCGACATTGCCCAATTCCGTTTCGATTGTGGGCTTGGGTCGCTGGGAACTGATGAGGCTGCATCCGTCATCGCGCTTGCTGCCATGCTTAACGGACATCTCCCCGAGCGACATAGTGGTGCCGGCGTCGATTCGCCGTTCACATTCGACGATCGGCAGTGGATCAGACGGCGCGCCCGTTCGATTCTTCGACCAGGTGGCTCGGAGCTCTACTCCATGTGGGAGGACGCAGGCGAACTTGACCAGTGGCTTGCCGAAGTGCGAAAGTACGCCGTCTGACTGTCCCTACTCAGCGTTTGTGCTCAACGTAGCGCAGAACTGCCAGAGCAACTCGCCGGCCTTTGTCAGGTTGGCCAGGAACTCTTCCGGCTGTTCGGCAGTCGCTGCGTTCCAGGAGACGCAATACTCCGTATCGTCGTGCAGCGGGGTATACGCGATGCCGAACCCTTCTGGCAACGCCGGTGCGAAGCAGTAGCGAACGATCTGAGCAGCGCCGCCGATCGAGGTCGTGGATAAGAAATCGCGACGAGCAGCGGTTACACGCGTGTCGTTGAAGAATGCGTGAGTGTCGTCGATAGTCGCCATCATCTGGATATGTCGGTCGAAGCCGTTGCCAGACTTGCACCGCTTCACCCATGCCCGATGCGCGTTGATGGCGTCCTCGAGGCCAGCCTGTTCAGCCGTACCCTCCACAAGCGCTCGCGCAAAAGCAGCAGCCTCGGGTGTGGCGGCGCGCAAGCACTCCGTGCGTCCGGCACGGAACTCACGCATGTCAACGGCCTCATATGCCGCGCGTACTCGGCCGTAGGTCAGTTGCTGCGCGATAGTCATCATTAACTGCGCTGAAGCATCGCGGCTGAACTTCAACGGCAGGTCCGCAGGCTGGTCAAACGGCACGTGCACGATGCGGGTACGCAATTTCTCCGCCGCGCCCGCAACCTCGGCAACGCTCTTCTCGATGCGCGTGGTGAGCGCGTTATCGAGATCCCAGCGCAGTTCCTGCGGCTTTGCGACGAAATCTGCGCCGACACCGATCTCCGCTTCTTGCATGCGCGTGATCGCGGTAACGAGGGTTCCGCCGTCCTGGCACGAGTGCTCAACGTGCACTGCACTCCAGGGATCTGTCAGGCTGAACTGGTAGCTCAGCGGCTTGTACGTCCATGCACCACGGGGGAGGAAGGTCAGTTCGTTGATCCGCTCCTCGTCGGAAGCGTGTGTGGTTACTCCGTAGTCGATCAGGTCGACGGTGAAGAGGAACTCCTGCAGACGTTTGTACACATCGCCGTTGTCGCCCTGTGCCAACATGTCCGGCAGTACTTCTGCAAGCGTTTCGGAGCCGAGCAGCGATGCCGCGTTGAAGTCCACGCTCTGCTTGCGCGGGGCGTCCAGAACCGTCTCAAGCGCGTTTCGCAGGTTCGGAGCTGCAATCGGCTCGCCAGCCTCGTCGGTCACGGGTACTGCGTAAAGGTGCCCATCGACAAACACGCCGATCTCGCGGTTGGCAGTGCCTGCGGTGGCGACGATGATCTCATCCTCACCGGCACTCGGGTGGCGCAGCCCTCCGCCAAAGACAAACCACTGGTCTTGGGTAATGCGGTTGCCGCGCGCGTCCACGTAGTCCGGCAAGTCATCTCCCGCAGCTTGGAGGTGAACAACCAACGCTCGCCGGATGCCGTCAACCACACGGTCCAAGCCAGTCTCCTCAGATGGCAGCGCCAGCTGGAAACCCACGTTCGTCGTCAGTGTCAGTGGCCCACGGGTTGCCAGGTAGCTCGAATACCACTCGTCGGAAAGCCAGTTCGTGCCTTCGGCCTCACGGGTTGCTGCGCGCTGCCGCAGTGCCTCGTCGAGACGCGGGGCTTGCGACTGCGCGAAGTCAGCGACGATCGCCTTCGCTTCTGCAAGCTCGGTCTCGTCGAGAACCGCCTCAAGCGCATGAATGTAAGCCTCGAGCGTGGACGAAAGATCCGGAACTGGCAAAGCTTTCAGATCGCGCGTCAACGGGTGCGGAGTAATGGGCACTTAAAAGCCTTTCTTCAAAGAGAGTTAAAGTTCCGGGATATTTGCTAACAAGGACTTGGTGTACTCGTGCGTTGGCCGCTCAAGAACATCATCGACTGGCCCTTCGTCCACGATAACGCCCTTGTTCAGCACCGCAATACGCGTGGCGGTGTGACGTGCCAGCGCAATGTTGTGGGTGACAAACAGCATCGATAGACCGCGCTCTGCGCGAAGGTCTGCAAGAAGCTCGAGGATCGATGCCTGGACCGACACATCGAGAGCCGACGTGATCTCGTCGCACACCAACACGTCAGGAGCATTCACGAGCGCACGCCCAATCGCAGCGCGTTGGCGCTCACCACCGGACAGATCACCCGGGCGACGGTCGTAGAAACTCCGGTCGAGCTGGACAGCTTCCAAGACGTCCTCGACGACCCTGCGGTGCTCCTTCCGCGACAACTTGCCCGACATGACAAGTGGCACGCTCAGCGACTCACCGATCGTGCGCCGCGGGTTCAACGAGGAAAACGGCGACTGGAAGATGTACTGAACGTACTGACGCTGATCCACGGTGCGCTCGCGGCTGCCGTGCTCAAGCAGTTCGCCCCGCAGGCGCACCTCTCCGGTGTAGCCAGGGTTGAGACCTGCGATTGATCGAGCCAACGTTGTCTTGCCGGAGCCAGACTCGCCGAGCAGAAGAATCGACTCACCCTCCTCGAGCGTGAGATCAATGCCGTGGAGGACCTTGTTGTCGCCGTAGGCCATCTCCAGATTGTTCACCTGCAGCAGCGGGGCAGCGCTATCGCGCTCCTCAACCTGGACGGCAGAGGCGATGCCGTGGCCGGTGATGTTCTTTCGACCCGGCAAATCTGGAATCGCGGCGAGAAGCTTTTGAGTATACGGGTGCTGTGGGTTGTACAGCACCGCCTGCGCAGGGCCTTCTTCGACGATGTCACCGCGCAGCATAACCACGACACGGTCCGCCAACTCAGCCACCACTGCAAGATCGTGCGTGATGTACAACGAAGCGATGTCGTTCTTGTGCGTCATCTCGCGCACGGTGTCCAGCACGTGGGCTTGGGTGGATACGTCGAGGCCGGTCGTAGGCTCGTCGAGAATCAGCACGTCCGGGTACATGGCGAACGCCATTGCGATACCGACGCGCTGCTGTTGGCCACCAGAGAGCTGGTGCGGCCAACGGGCCAAGTATTCGTCGGTGTCCGGCAAATCCACGTCGCGCATGACTTCGCGGACACGAGCACCAGCATCGCCATCGAAGGAGTGCACGTCGAGCACTTCACGGATCTGTTCACCGATACGCATCGTCGGGTTCAAACTCAGTGCCGGATCCTGCGGCACATACGCGATGCGGCTGCCGCGAAGTTCCCGCAGATCAGCTTCGCTGAGGTTGAGGACGTCATAGTCGGTTCCGTTTGCGGAATGGAGGGTCACGGTGCCGTCGAAAAGCATCAGTCCCGGGCGAAGATGACCCATAGCAGCCAAACCGGCAGTAGTTTTGCCCGAGCCGGACTCGCCGACTAGACAGACAATCTCGCCCCGTTTCAGCGTGTAGTCCACACCGTGGAGGATCTCAGCGCCTTCCAACGTGCCCAGGCGAAGGTCGCTCACGCTGAGCACAAAATCATCTGACGACTTGGTGTTGCCGTCTTGGTTCGCGGATATCGCGGTAGTCATTCGTCATTCCCCTTTGCTGCTATCCGTTGTGGCGGATGGGCTCGTGCTTCGGCACCCGTTCCGGGTCGATGGTCTGGTTGCGGCCGCGCTTTGGCGGTGTAGCAGTGGTTGCGGTGGCGCGCGCTGTGGCGTCGGCCAACATGTTGGTGCCGATAGTCAGCACAGCAACCGCAGCCACCGGCAGAAGCACGCCCCACGGCTGCAGCGATAGTGCGATGCGGTTCTCGTTGATCATCAAACCCCAGTCCGCAGCCGGCGGCTGGATGCCAAGGCCAAGGAAGGACAGCGAGGCAATCGAACCAATGGAGTAGGTCAGACGCAGACCCGCCTCCACAGCCAGCGGGCCGGTGATGTTGGGCGCGATCTCCTGGATGAGAATTCTCCAGTGCGGCACCGAATACATCTGGGCGGCGCGGATGTAGTCCTCGTTTGTCACGGACATCGTCGCAGCACGTGCCACACGGGCAATGCGAGGCGCGTGCGTCAAACCAATGACCAGGACGAGCACGGTTGCTGAGGGGCCAAAAATAACGATGGCCAACATGGCAAAAATTAGCTGTGGGAACGCCAAAATCACGTCGTTGAGCCGCATCAGCACCGAATCGACTTTGCCACCTGCGTATCCCGCAATCATGCCGATGATGGTGCCGACAACCATGCCGAGGACCGTGGCCAAAAACGCGGTCACCAACAGGATGAGGCCACCGGCAACGAAGCGAGACAGCACCGAACGGCCAAGGTTATCGGTGCCAAACACTCCGATGTCCGTAAATGGCAGGCCGATGAACTCCGTTGTGCTGCGACCGGTGATCTGCTCGGCGAAGAAATACCCGACGACCGCCAACGCGATGACAAGCCCCGTCAAGACGAGTCCGACCTTGCCTTCGGACTGTGCCCAAATTCGGGACAGCAATGGTTCCGGCTTGGACACCGACGTTTTCAGTTCAGAATCGTCGACCACGGGTTTCGGGGTTTTCCCTGGTTCTTGGGGGTGTACTGGTGCAGACATCAGTTACTCCTCAACTTCGGGTTAGCCGCAATGCTGACAAGATCCGCCAGTAGGTTGACCACGACATATACCGCGGCGATCAGCAGTGAGACAGCCTGAACAACTTGTACGTCGCGGTAGTTCACCGCATCGATGAGCGCGACGCCGAGGCCGGGGTAGCGGAACAGATACTCGACGACCACAATGCCGCCAGCCAGCCACGCGAGCTGGATTGCGACGACCTGTGCAATGGGCCCGACCGCGTGGGGCAGCGCATGACGGAACACCACGCGACGCTCGGGCACGCCTTTCAGTCGCGCCATCTCGACGTAGCCCGATTCCAGTGCCTCGATCATCGTTGCGCGAGTCATACGCGCCACATAAGGCGTGACGACGAACGCGAGAGTCAAGGTTGGCAACACCAGCTGCATTGGGAACTCCCACACACGACTGCCCGGAGGTGACATGGTCACTGCCGGCAAAATTTGGAACACCGAGGTAGCGAACAACGTGACCAGTGCGATACCGATGACGAACTCCGGCAGCGCAGCGAGAATCAACGTCACCCAGGTGATCGCCGAATCGCGCTTGTAACCGCGCCACCACGCCGCATACACACCCAGGAGCACGCCGACAGGGATCGAAATTGCCGCGGCGAGCAGCATGAGTACCAGCGAATTCACCAGTGGCTCGCCAAGCAGTTCAGAAACTGGGCCACCGGTGGACGTCGATGTGCCCAAGTCACCGGTGAAAATGCCTCCCAGCCACAGCAAGTAGCGGGTGAGCGGAGGCTGGTCGAGATTCATTTCTGCCTCGAGCGCCGCGATACGTTCCGGCGTTGCCTGCTGGCCCAAAATTGCCGTAGCCGGCGAGCCAGGCAGAAGCAACGTCGCGCAGAAAATGATGACGGATACAGCGAACAGGATGAAGACACTCACCCCGAGCCTGCGAAGAATGAACTTGCCCATGTGTGCTTATGCCTCCGCAATCCAAACTCGCTCGAACATGGCCTGGCCCAGCGGCATACCGCCGGGGTGGGTTTGAAGCCCCACCACGTATTTGTGGTACGCGTCAATCTGGTTGGCAAAGCCCCAGATGATGTAGCCGCCGTCGTCGTAGAGACGCTGCTGCAGCTCGTGGATCATTTCGCTGCGTTTTTCGTCGTCGACAATCGTTCGGGCCTCGTTGGCCAACGCAGTGAACTCCGGGTCCACCCAGTGGGTCTCGTTAAACGGTGAATCCGCCGTTGCACACTGGTTGACCTGCTGGAGGAAGTTTCGCGTGTAGTAGAACGACAACGCGAACGGGTACTCCAGGTAGTTGCCGTCGGCGAAGAATGTCGAGGAATCAACCTGGTTAATAGTTACGTTGATGCCAGCAGGACGGACCTGCTCTGCGTATACCTGGGCGCTACGTAACGCGCCGGTCTGGATTTCAGCGGCGTTGAGGGTGACATCGATACCGTCCGGGTAGCCCGCCTCCGCGAGAAGACGCTTGGCCTCCTCGATATTCTGCCCACGCTGGGGAATGTCCTCCGGGTAGGCGGGGTCGTACGGGCTGAACATGTCGTTGCCCACTTGACCTTCGCCGGAGTAGACCTGGTCCACCAATTGCGGGCGGTCCGCGGCAAGGCGCATGGCGCGGCGCACGCGGACATCATCAAACGGTGCAACGTCCACGCGCATCGTCAGCGGCAACCACATGCCGGTCTGCGAAATGAGGGTGTCCAAGCGCGGGTCTGCATCGATCACACGTGCAAGCGAGTGGTTCAGGCTGCCGATTGCGTCAACCTGGGAAGACAGCAATGCGTTGAGCATGGCGTCCTCCTCCTGGAAGTCGATGATGACAACGCTGTCTAGGTAGGGAGTCTCTCCCCAGAAGTTCTCGTTGCGCACCATCTTCGTCGACTGGCCGGGGGAGAAGTGCTCAAGCTTGAAAGGGCCGCTGCCGATCGGGTTCTTGGGATCGTAGTCCTCCGGCACGATGCCCATTTGATACTCGGCAAGACTGTCAATGAGCGTCGCGTCCGGGGCATTGAGGTAGATGCGCAACTCATTCGGTCCGGTGACCTCCATCGATTCGATGTGGTTGATCGATGCAGCACCGGACTTCGGGTTGTCGGGATCGCGAATACGGTCGTAGGAGAATATGACGTCCTCAGGGCGCACCGGTCGACCGTCTGAGAACTGCACACCATCGCGCAGCGTGATGGTCCACACCGTCGCGTCGTCGTTTGGCTCAATAGCCGTGGCGAGGCGGTACTGCAGGTCGTAGTTGGTGTCGTAGCGTACGAGCGAGTCGTACATGTTGATCAAACGCGTGCCGTCAGAAGCACTCGTTGGAATGTGCGCATCTACGGTGTCGGTGGAAGAACCTCCGACGAGCCCCACCCGGAGCCTGCCGCCGCGACGAGGTGGACCAGAGGTGTTTATCTCCTCGACGGGGGCGGTGGTACACGACGCCAAGGCAAGGGTCGCTCCACCCAGCACGGTCGCCCGCAGCATCTGTCTTCGAGTCATCTGCATAGAACGCTTCACCTGTACTTTCCGACGTGCGCTGGTAGTGCGCTGTTAAATCTATAAGTACAAAGGTATTGTCTTTAGTGATTGCCTGCAAGCAGATTTACTTATAGATCCAGTTTTTGGTTTCGTCGATACACTGGCGAGCATGGCTTTTGCTGCTGAACATCCAGTCCTCGCGCAGTCCGAGTTTCGCCCTGTCGGTGAGATTGAGCGGCGCGAAAAACCATTCGAGGTGGTGTCAGAGTTCCAACCCTCTGGCGACCAGCCGCGCGCCATTGCCGAGTTGGATGAACGCCTCAACCGCGGCGAGCGCGATGTCGTGCTACTGGGTGCGACCGGTACCGGTAAGTCCGCAACTGCGGCATGGCTGATCGAAAAGCAACAGCGCCCCACCCTTGTGATGGCGCCGAACAAGACGTTGGCTGCGCAGTTGGCCAACGAGCTTCGCCAACTGCTGCCGAACAATGCGGTGGAGTACTTCGTGTCGTACTACGACTACTACCAACCGGAGGCCTACATCGCGCAGACGGATACCTACATTGAAAAGGATTCGTCCATTAACGACGACGTCGAGCGCCTCCGTCACTCCGCAACCTCCGCATTGTTGTCGCGCCGCGACGTCGTCGTGGTGTCCTCGGTGTCCTGCATCTATGGCTTGGGTACCCCGCAGTCGTACCTGGATCGCTCCGTTGTCCTGCGCGTCGGGGAAGAGGTGGAACGTGATCGCTTCCTCCGCCTGCTTGTCGACGTCCAATATGAACGCAACGACATCGACTTCAAGCGCGGTACCTTCCGCGTCAAAGGCGACACCGTGGACATTATTCCGGCCTACGAAGAAGTCGCGGTGCGTGTGGAGTTCTTTGGCGACGAAGTGGATTCGCTTTACTACATCCACCCGTTGACGGGCGATGTGCTCAGCCAGGAAGACGAGGTCCGGATCTTCCCGGCAACGCACTATGTGGCCACTGACGAGCGCATGGAAAAGGCGATCGAGGCGATTAAAGAAGAGCTTGCAGACCGCCTCGAGGAGTTGGAGAACAAAGGAAAGTTGTTGGAGGCTCAGCGCCTGCGTATGCGCACTGAGTATGACCTGGAGATGATCCAGCAGGTCGGGTTCTGCTCCGGCATTGAGAACTACTCGCGCCACATGGATGGTCGCCCCGCGGGCTCTGCGCCGGCGACACTGATCGACTACTTCCCGGAAGACTTCCTCACCATTATCGACGAGTCGCACGTCACCGTCCCACAAATCGGTGGCATGTTCGAGGGTGATATGTCGCGAAAGCGCAACCTGGTGGAGTTCGGGTTCCGTTTGCCGTCCGCGGTGGATAACCGCCCGCTGACGTTTGATGAGTTCGAAGCGCGCGTCGGCCAGACGGTCTACATGTCCGCGACCCCGGGCGACTACGAGCTTGAGGCAGCGCAAGGCGAGCTCGTCGAGCAGGTCATCCGCCCGACTGGCCTGGTAGACCCGAAGGTCACCGTGAAGCCGACGAAGGGACAGATCGATGACCTTATCGACGAAATCCGCGGCCGCACGGACAAAAACGAACGCGTGCTTGTGACCACACTGACAAAGCGCATGGCCGAGGATCTCACCGATTACCTGCTGGATAACGGCATCAAGGTCCGCTACCTGCACTCGGACATTGATACCCTGCAGCGTGTCGAACTGCTACGCCAGCTGCGCCTTGGCGAGTTCGACGTCTTGGTCGGCATTAACCTCCTGCGTGAGGGCCTCGACCTGCCTGAAGTTTCGCTCGTCGCCATCCTCGACGCCGATAAGGAAGGTTTCCTGCGGTCGACGAAGTCGCTCATCCAGACGATCGGTCGTGCAGCCCGAAACGTCTCCGGCGAGGTCATCATGTACGCGGACCAGATCACCGAATCGATGCAGGAAGCAATCGACGAGACCGAGCGTCGCCGCGAAAAACAAATCGCATATAACAAGGAACACGGCATCGACCCGCAGCCACTGCGCAAGGCTATCGCCGACATTTTGGATCAGGTCTACGAGAACGCGGATGCGGACGCGCCAGCGTCGCTGAGTTCAGACACCGCTGTCGCGGAGAAGCCAGATGTGGCGAACATGGCCTCTGACGAGGTGCAAAAGCTTATCGACGACCTCACCGTCCAGATGCGCGACGCCGCTCGGGAACTGAAGTTTGAGCTGGCGGGACGCCTCAGGGATGAGATCGCTGACCTCAAACGCGAACTGCGTGGTATTAAAGACACAGGAAATTAGCGAAAGGACAGAATCCTCATGCACACCTACACTTCTATCGCCGTCGGTACTGACGGTTCACCGACTTCCATGGTCGCCGTGCGTGCCGCCGCAAGCCTTGCACGCGTGTACGACGCGAAACTCACGATTATCTGCGCGCACTACACGGCGTCTGGGTCGATGCTGAACTCCACCAACGCGGAGCTCAGCCGTGTCGACATCGTGACGGAGACGAACGCGCGCAACATTTTGGCTGAGGCAAAGAAGATTGCTGAAGAGGAGCAGGCGAAGGAAATCAACCTGGTCTCCTCAGGCGGCCAACCCGCGACCGTGCTGGTGGAATCGGTGCAGGAATATGACGTTGATCTGCTCGTTGTAGGTAACAAGGGCATGCGTTCCATGGCGGGCCGGATCTTCGGCAATATCCCGGGCAACGTGGCGAAGAAGGCGCCGGTGGATGTCATGCTCGTCGATACCCGGTCTGAGGGACACAATTAAATCCTTCGTGGGTAGAATGTCCCCGATATCCGCGCCGTAATCTTGAAAGGTGATTTCCACATGGCCGATTCCCCGTACAAGACCATTGTTGTTGGCTCCGACGGGTCCAAGTCGTCCCTCCTGGCCGTAGAGCGTGCCGCTAAGTTGGCTGCTGCATTCGGCTCCACCCTCGTTATCGGCACCGCCTACTACGAGAACGAGGATGAGGCTGCCAAGGCCCTGCGCCAGGACTCCGTGACCATCCTCGGTGACCAGAAGGCTCTAGAGAACCTTGAGGGTGCCGCTGAGCACGCACGTTCCTTCGGTGCACCCGACGTCCAGACCGCGACCCGTCCGGGTACCCCGGTTGAGGCGCTCATGGCGATCGTCAACGACAACAACGCTGACCTGCTCATCGTCGGTAACCGTGGCATCAACTCGCTGACCGGCCGTCTGCTCGGTTCGGTGCCGGCTGATGTCGCGCGTCAGTCCAACTGCGACGTCATGATCGTCCACACCGTGAACTAAGCGGTTTCCCGCTTAGTTCCCGATCACCGTCAGCGTCTGCGTGGCGCGGGTGACAGCGACGTAGAGGTCTTGCCACCCTTGTGGCGAGGCCTCTACGATTTTTTGTGGCTCCACCACGGTGACGTGGTCGAATTCGAGGCCTTTCATCTCGTCGACGTTGTGCACATCGATCACCGCATGCAACCCATCCCGCTTGTCGACGACCTCCGCACCTGCCGGCAGAAAATCAACCGGAATGCCGGTGGATCGGATTGCCGTCGGTGCAGTCGCCTCCGGATCAATTTGTGTCAGAACTTCCGCCGCATAATCTGAGATTTCCTTCGGCGTGCGGTAGTTCACCGTCAGCTCGTGGAGACGGAAGCGCTGACCCACAAAGCGTTCGAGTGCTGCGGTCCAATCGTCCACGCCTGCTGGCGAGGAAGTCTGCGCGGTATCTCCGACAAGGGTCATCCACCTTGCCGGGCACCGGCGAAACACCATGCGCCATTCCATTGGGGATAACTCCTGCGCCTCGTCGACGATGATGTGTCCATAGGCCCATGTTTGATCCGCACTGGCGCGCTGCGCGGTAGAACGATTATCAGTGACCCGCTGACGAGCAGCGAGCGTCTCTGCGTCGATCACGTCAGCCGCAGAAAGAATCTCCGCCTCAAACTGGTCGTCATCGTTATCGGTGGACTCGGACGAGGCAAGGATATCCAGCGCGTCTTCGGCCTCCTCCACGAGTTCGCGCCACTCGGCTTCTTCCTTGCAGCGGGCTTCTTCCGGAACGACGGTGCCGATCAGCACCGCCAGTTCGTCCACAAGTGCAGTATCGGCGGGGGAGAAGTCCTCCTCCGGGGAGCGCAGCAGCGCCGCACGTGTGTAGTCGTCGTAGTCGTAAGCAGCGTGCGCAATAGCATCCTCATCGGTGAGGAACTCACCGAGTAGGTCGGTGGGGTCGAGCTCGGGGAAGTGCTCGTCGATAAGCGCTAGCACCTGTGGCTCATCGGCGAGGTCATCGTGGAGCTGATCTACGTCTGCAGCAGACAGCAGGTTGGCACCACCGAGGGGATCTTCACCAATCTTTTGGGCCAAAGCCTCCGCCAGCGATTGGGTGAGGTGTTCTGCAAAGAACGGACGCGCCTGATTGTGCGGCCGGCGGGAGCGACGTGCGCGAGTGCGCGCGGCCTTGATCATGGCGGGCGTGGCCTCAATGGCTACTGAATCAATCGTCAGCACGACCGGCTTGTCGGGAACAGTTTCGTAGGCTTGCACGGCGCGCTTGAGAATCGTCACCATCTCCTCCGACCCCTTCACCTCCCGAGCCGCGATCGAATCGCTGCCCGTAGGCGTAAACCCGGGGACGAGTTGATCAGCAGTGGAAAGCACTACGCCAGTCTCGCCGAGCTCCGGCAACACACGGGAGATGTACTCCAAAAACGCCGGGTTCGGACCCACGATAAGCACGCCGGTGCGGCTGAGCTGCTCGCGCCACGTGTACATCAAATAGGCAATACGGTGCAGGGCAACCGCAGTCTTGCCCGTACCCGGACCGCCCTGTACAACCATCACGCCGCGGGTTGGATCGCGGATGATCTCGTCCTGCTCGCGCTGGATCGTCTCCACGATTGAGCGCATATGACCCGTGCGCGCTTCATTCATCGCACGGCGAAGCGCAGCCTCAGAGCCAACCCCGGCCACCGATGTGTCTGCGTTGTCGCCGGACAGCACCTCGTCATCTACCGCAGTAACCTTGCGCCCCCGCATGCGGATATTTCGGCGCGTCTCCACGCCCTCTGGGTGGGCGGTCGTCGCAAGGTAGAAGGGGCGTGCGAGCGGGGCACGCCAATCGAGCAACAACGTGCGGTAGTTATCCTCGCGGTCGTCAATGCCGAGTCGACCAATGTAGCGCCGGTCCAAATCCTCACGCCCCGGCACTGGATTTTCGGGCTCATCGTCTGCAACGTCAATGCGCCCAAAGACAAGCCCGGCTTCAGCAACGCCAAGCGTGTCCAATTTGGCATTGAGGCCGTGGTACTCAGTTTCTCGCCGCACAAGAGCGTCCGAATCCGGGTTGTCCGGATCAACATCACGCTGAACCTCTTCGAGCCTCGCACGGGCACGAGCCACCTCGGCGTCGAGGTGTGCGAACAACGTATCCGCGTGAGACTGCTCGTCGGCGACGGGGTCAGGTGAAAGATTGTGCTGTAAATCCTGCATCCCCAAAACAAACAACCCCGAGGCGGGAAATATTCCCAACGCCTCGGGGCCGTAACGTTCAACTAAGTTCAGTGCTTAGCTGAGCTTCTTCTGAGCCTTCTTCACCAGCTTCTTCGCGCGCTTCTCAGCCTTCTTGGCCTTACGCTTCCACTTCAGCTTGGTGATCCAGGACGGATCAGCATCGAGCTTGTCCCAAGCCTTCTCCAGCTTGTCGATGGCACCCTGCGCCTTGTCCTGAGCCTTCGCGGTTGCTTTGTTGACCTTGCGCTTCGCCTTGAACTTGTCCAGAGTAGACGGCTGCAGATCGTTGAGCTGATCCTGCAGGTCACCAACAACGCTGTTGACCTTGCGCTTCGCCTTGAACTGCTGGATCTTCGACGGCTTCAGGTCATCGACCTTGCCCTCTGCCTTGTCTGCAGCGTCATCGAGCCAGTCACCCGCGTCGGACAGGAAGCTCGAAGCCTGCTTCTTAGCGTCGTCGAACCAGTCGCTAGCGGTATCGCCGGCCTTGGAAGCGGCCTTCTTCCAGTCGCCCTTGTTGTCGTCGATGTAATCGGCAACCTGGTCGGTGCGGTCAGAGAACCAGTCACCAGCCTTGTCAAAGGCCTTCTCGGTCTCAGACTTGGTTGGCAGCGCCTGCTTGATGTTCTTCTGCGCAACGGACGCGGCGTTCTGCGCGCGCCACTTCATGTTCGGCTTGCCAGCCGTATCAACAGTTGCCAGCAGCACGCCACCAGCAAGACCGAGGTCGGTCAGGGCGCCGCTGCGACGACGAGCCTTCTCTTCCTCGCTGTCGGCCTCCCAGAATGCGTGGCGGCCGATCACCGTCGGGATCGCGGTTGCAGCCAGCAGGGTGGCGGACAGGCGCGGAAACTTGCCGATTGCGAACAGGGAGCCAGCGCCAGCCTTAACGCCGCCGACAATCTTTGCAGCGGATTCCGGATCCTCCGGAACGAAGCCGCGGTACTCGGCCGGAACAGCGGTGCGCAGCTTCTTCAGGACAGTATTTGCGGAGTCCTTGTGGGCTGCCGGGTTCAACAACGTCTCAACGCCGTCGATCACGTAGACCGATGCCAGCATTGGGCGTGCGATTTTGCGAATCATATATGTACCCAAATCCTTACGTTTTGTAGCTGATTGTGCTCCCACCGAGTGTAGCGATTTTGCGCCAGGCCAGCTGTGTCCTATTGCACAACGCCACTTACCAGCGACGCTCCCACCACTCGTCAAGGTGCGGCCGTTCTGCGCCCAGCGTGGTGGGTTTTCCGTGGCCAGGGCGAACGATTGCGTCGTCGGGGAAGGCGTCGAAAAGCTTCTGTTTCACATCGTTGAAGAGTCGCACGAAATCACCCTCGGACTGGGTTTTGCCCAAGCCCCCCGGGAATAGGGAGTCGCCCACGAAAAGGTTCGGGGTGCCGTCGATGTCTACCGCGATAAACGCGCCGCCGGGAGTGTGCCCGCGCAAGATACCCACAGGAATGCGATGGCCGGCGAACTCGATGGTGTCACCGTCGCGCAGTTCCACATCGGGGGCGACGGGAAGTGCAGGGGCATCCAAAAACGGTGCGTAGTGTGTGGCGCCGGTTGCCTCCAGCACTGCTTCCAGAGCGCGGGTGTGGTCGTGGTGGCGGTGTGTTGTGAGAACCGCGGTAATTTCCACGCCGGCGTCGCGGGCCATGGCGAAGAGGGTTTCGGGCTCATCGGCGGCGTCGATAAGCAAACCTTGCTCCCCGGAAGAGAGAAGGTAGCAGTTGTTGTCCATGGCGGATACGGAAACCTGGTGCAGCTTCAGCGAAGTACTCATGCCCGCCACAGTAGTAAGGAATGTTTGTATAGCGCGCGACGTTGGTAGTTTCTTGGGAGTACGAATCGACGAAAGGCGAAGACGTGGCCGACAAACTTATTGTGCGTGGTGCTCGGGAACACAACCTCAAGGGCGTAGATGTCGAGTTGCCCCGCGACAAAATGGCGGTGTTCACCGGACTGTCGGGCTCGGGCAAGTCCTCGCTGGCCTTCGATACCATCTTCGCCGAAGGCCAGCGCCGCTACGTTGAGTCGCTGTCGTCCTATGCCCGCATGTTCCTGGGGCAGATGGACAAGCCCGACGTCGACTACATCGATGGGTTAAGCCCAGCGGTGTCCATTGACCAGAAGTCAACCAACCGCAACCCGCGCTCGACGGTAGGCACGATTACTGAGATCTACGACTACCTGCGTTTGCTGTACTCGCGTGCGGGTACCGCCCACTGTCCGGAATGTGACGCTGTGATTGAGCGACAGACCCCACAGCAGATCGTTGACCGGATCCTGGAGTACGAAGAGCGCACGAAATTCCAGGTGCTTGCGCCGATCGTGCGCAAGCGTAAGGGTGAGTTCCAGGACCTGTTTGCAGACCTCGCCGCCCAGGGTTATGCGCGTGTGAACGTGGACGGGGAGACCTACCAACTCACCGACCCGCCGAAGTTGGAAAAGCAGATCAAGCACAACATCGACGTTGTGGTGGACCGCTTGATGGTCAAGGCGAGCCAAAAGCAGCGTCTCACTGACTCCGTGGAGACAGCGCTGAAGCTGGCGGACGGCCTCGTGGGCTTCGACTTTGTGGATCTCGACGCTGACGACCCGGAGCGCGTACAGATCTTCTCCGAGAAGATGGCCTGCCCGAACGGGCACAAGCTCAACGTGGAGGAGTACGAGCCACGTGCCTTCTCGTTCAACTCGCCATTCGGCGCTTGCCCGGCCTGCGACGGCCTTGGCGTGCGCAAAGAGATTGATGTTGACCTGATCATTCCCGATCCGGATGCGCCTGCGGTTGATGCGTTCCAGCCGTGGAACTCGAGCCCGAACAAGAAATACTTCACCAAACTCATCGAGGCACTGGCGAAGGAAGAGGGTTTCGACGCAAGCGCTCCGCTGAGTTCGCTGACGAAAACGCAGCAGAAACACCTGATTCACGGCTCGTCGACCAAGATCAACGTCCGGTACAAGAACCGCTTCGGCCGTCAACGTTCCTACACCGCCGCCTACGAGGGCATTGTGGGCTACATCGAGCGCAAGCTTGAACAGGCCGAATCGGATACGCAGAAGGAACGGCTTCTCGCATTCACCCGCGAGGTGCCGTGCCCGACCTGTAAGGGTGCCCGCCTGAAGCCTGAGATCCTCGCAGTGCGTCTCGCATCAACGACGCACGGCGAGAAGTCCATCGCGGGCCTGACGGAGCTTTCCATCGAGGACGCCTCCGAGTACCTGGACAACCTCGTGCTGGGCTACCGCGAGGAGATGATTGCTGGTGCAGTGTTGCGAGAGATCCAGGCGCGCTTGCACTTCCTGCTCGACGTCGGCCTGAACTATCTGACGCTCGCGCGCTCTGCCGGCACGCTGTCCGGTGGTGAAGCACAGCGCATTCGCTTGGCGACGCAAATCGGTTCCGGTTTGGCCGGCGTCCTGTACGTGCTTGACGAGCCGTCCATTGGACTGCACCAGCGAGACAACCAGCGCCTGATCGCAACGCTGAAGAAGCTGCGCGACCTCGGCAACACGCTCGTTGTTGTCGAGCACGACGAGGACACGATCCGTGAGGCCGACTGGCTCGTCGATATCGGACCCAAGGCTGGCGAGTATGGCGGTGAGGTGGTCTACCAGGGAGATCCGGCGGGCATCCTGAAGGCGAAGGACTCGCTCACTGGTGATTACCTGGCGGGACGTAAGAAGATTGAGGTTCCGGAGCAGCGACGTGTCGTCGATAAGCAGCGCATGCTCAAGGTTGTTGGTGCCCGCGAGAACAACCTAGACAACGTCGATGTGAGTATCCCGCTGGGCGTACTTGTGGCTGTCACGGGTGTATCGGGCTCGGGCAAGTCGACGCTGGTGAACCAGATTCTGGCGAAAACCCTGCAAAACCAACTGAACGGTGCGCGCCAAGTGCCCGGGCGTGTGAAGAAGGTCGAAGGCCTGGAGCACCTGGACAAACTCGTGCAGGTGGACCAGAGCCCGATTGGGCGCACGCCGCGGTCGAACCCCGCGACATACACGGGCGTGTTTGACAAAATTCGTAACCTGTTCGCCGAGACTCAGGAGGCGAAGGTTCGCGGCTACAAGGCCGGGCGATTCTCCTTCAACGTCAAGGGCGGCCGCTGTGAGGCGTGTCGTGGCGACGGCACGATCAAGATCGAGATGAACTTCCTGCCGGACGTGTACGTCCCGTGCGAAGTGTGCCAGGGTGCACGTTACAACCGCGAGACGCTCGAAGTGCGCTACAAGGGCAAGAACATCGCCGAGGTGCTCGACATGCCGATCTCCGAGGCAACCGAGTTCTTCGAGCCGATCACCTCGATCCACCGCTACCTGCAAACGCTGGTAGATGTCGGTCTCGGCTACGTCCGACTCGGGCAGAGCGCAACCACGCTGTCCGGCGGTGAGGCACAGCGCGTGAAGCTCGCCGCGGAGCTGCAGAAGCGTTCTAACGGTCGCACGATCTACATTCTCGACGAGCCGACCACCGGCCTGCACTTCGAAGACATCCGCAAACTCATGCTGGTGCTCAACGGGCTGGTGGAGAAGGGCAATACCGTGCTGGTCATTGAGCACAACCTGGATGTGATCAAGTCCGCTGACTGGATCATTGACATGGGTCCGGAAGGTGGCTCAGGCGGCGGCACCGTGGTTGCGCAGGGCACCCCGGAGGACGTGGCCAAGGTCGAAGGGTCCTTCACCGGCGAGTTCCTCCAGGATGTGTTGATAAAAGGGTAGGAGAGCTCGATTTGGTGCACGCGTGTAATGCGTGTACTATTCACTTCGCACCGCCCAGCGTGTCCATTTCACGGATGCGCGGGCCACAAGAGGAGTGAATCCCACCCCAAGCCGCTGGCGTTGAGCCGAGTTGGATACGGGTCAAACGGTGTGCCACATGTTGGCATGCCTGGACGATCTCCCGCCACCGTTTTTCGGTGAGCGGGTTTTTCGCGTGAGATCACCCCGAATGTGACCCAGAGCGGCAACGACATTGTTTCTCGAAGTCTCTAGGAGTTCTCATCAGCGCTGAAGCTCGGATTAACGATCGAATCCGCGTCCCCGAAGTTCGCCTTGTCGGCCCGTCCGGCGAGCAGGTCGGCATTGTCCGTACGGATGATGCCCGCAAGCTGGCGTACGAAGCGGATCTCGACTTGGTTGAGGTGGCGCCGAACGCTAAGCCGCCTGTGGCCAAGATCATGGACTACGGCAAGTTCAAGTACGAGCAGGATCAGAAGGCCCGCGAGGCCCGTAAGAACCAGCAGCAGACCGTGGTCAAGGAACAGAAGTTCCGTCCCAAGATCGATGAGCACGACTACCAGACCAAGAAGGGCAATGTTGAGCGCTTCCTGGAGAAGGGCAACAAGGTCAAGGTCACCATCATGTTCCGCGGCCGCGAGCAGTCCCGCCCTGAGCTGGGCTACCGCCTGCTGGAGCGTCTCGCTGAGGATATCGGCGAGTTGGGTGTGGTCGAGTCCCGCCCGAAGCAGGACGGCCGCAACATGACGATGGTCTTCGGACCGGCTCGCAAGGGCAAAAAGTAAGTTTTGAAATAACCGACACTCTGAAGGGCTTTCACCATGAAGCAGAAGACCCACAAGGGCACCGCAAAGCGCATCAAGGTCAACGGCAAGGGCAAGCTGCGCCGCGAGCAGGCTGGTAAGCGCCACCTGAACGAGAAGCTCTCCTCGAAGCGTCGCCGCAAGCTCTCCGGCACCACCGACGTCGCTAAGGCTGACGTCAAGCGCGCAAAGCGCCTCCTCGGCATGTCCTAAGCACTGCCCGATCAATCAACCGATTACGAGATAAGAAAAGGAAGTTTGACTCATGGCACGTGTGAAGCGTTCAGTCAATGCTAAGAAGAAGCGCCGCGCAATCCTCAAGTCCGCGAAGGGCTACCGTGGCCAGCGTTCCCGCCTCTACCGCAAGGCTAAGGAACAGTGGCTGCACTCCCAGACCTACGCTTACCGCGACCGTCGTAAGCGCAAGGGTGAGTTCCGCAAGCTGTGGATCCAGCGCATCAATGCTGGTGCACGCATGAACGGCATCACCTACAACCGCCTCATCCACGGCCTGAAGCTGGCTGAGGTTGAGGTCGACCGCAAGATCCTCGCCGAGCTCGCTGTCAGCGACTTCGCTGCATTCTCCGCCCTGTGCGAGGTTGCAAAGAACGCTCTGCCGGAGGACGTCAACGCTCCGAAGAACGCTGCGTAAGCGCTTTCGCTTTTCGACGACACACCGCCCCGTCCCACCACACCAGGTGGGACGGGGCGGTTTTTGTTCGCGGTAAGGTATCGGCCATGGCATTGGATTTTGAGCAGCCGTTTACTGAGCGCACCCCGCGTGTGGTCAACGCTGCGAAGCTGAAACGCGCGGCGGGTCGTCGCAAAGCAAAAGCTTTTCTCGCGGAAGGGGAGAACGCCGTGGAAGCGGCGGTGGCTACGGGTGCAGCAACAGACTTGTTTGTCACCGAAGCAGCGGCTGAGCGTTTCGAGGAAGTTGTGCGCGCCGCTGGCTACATGGATGTCTATACGCATGCCATCAACGACAAAGCTGCTCAGCACCTCGCCGACGCGGTGACCAACACGGGTATTTTCGCGGTGTGTAGGCCGGTGCTGTGGACGGTGCCGTCGATCCTCAAGGGCCGGCCCCGTCTAGTCGCAGTGTGTGTGGAGACCAACGACCCGGGCAACGCAGGCACGATCATCCGCCTAGTAGATGCGCTGGGTGCGGATGCAGTCATCTTCGCTGGGGACACCGTCGATCCAGAGTCGCCGAAAGTGGTGCGTTCCACCGCAGGATCGTTGTTCCACGTACCAGTGGCACGTGACCGTGATGTCCACCGGGTAATTGGGCAGCTGCATTCTGCAGGATTAGCTACGGTGGCAACCTCGGCGTCGGGGGAGACATCCCTCGCGCAAGCGGACGAGGTGCTTGCACGCCCAACAGCGTGGCTGTTTGGCAACGAGGCCCACGGGCTTAGCGATGAGCTTCTCACCAATGCTGATCACCGGATCTCCATCCCGATTAAGGGCAGCGCGGAATCGCTGAATCTCGCTACCGCTGCATCCATGTGCCTCTGGGAATCCTCCAAGGCGCTCGACGCAGACGAAAGGTAATCGCGATACCGACACCTATCGCATGTCCCCCTCGCGCATTCATGTGTCGGCTCCACGGGTAAAGTGGTGGACGCTTTTGAACCGACATCGCTGCAGACGCCCTGAGCTGCAGAGCACTTGTGGAAAGGCGCGGGTGAGCGTAAGCGTGGCCGACAACGCAACACAACTTCCGGATATTGAACTGACCGAGGAAGCCCTGAACAAGGCAGCAGACGACGCGGTTGCTGCTTTCGAAGCAGCTGCGGATCTCGCAGCACTTGAAGATGCACATCGCGCGCACCTGGGGGAGAAGGCCCCAATCATGCAGGCGCGCAAGTCGCTGGGCTCTATCCCAAAGGATCAGCGTAAGGACGCTGGTCGCTTTGTGAACATGGCGCGTGGCCGCGCCGAAAAGGTCTATGCCCAGCTGCGCCAGGTCCGCGAAGCTGAGCACCGTGAGAAGCAGCTGCGTGAGGAAAAGGTTGACGTCACGTTGCCTACCGCACGTGCTTACGCCGGCGCGATGCACCCGATCACCACACTGTCGGAGCACATCGCCGACATCTTCATCGGCATGGGTTGGGAAGTGGCCGAAGGCCCCGAGGTTGAAGCCGAGTACTTCAACTTCGACGCGCTGAACTTCATTCCGGACCATCCGGCCCGCACACTGCAGGACACCTTCTACATTGGCGAAGAAGGCTCCAAGCAGGTGATGCGTACACACACCTCGCCGGTGCAGGTGCGAACGATGCTTGAGCGCGATGTGCCGATCTACATTGCGTGCCCGGGCCGCGTGTTCCGTACGGACGAACTCGATGCCACCCACACCCCTGTGTTCCACCAGGTGGAGGGTCTCGCTGTGGACAAGGGACTGACGATGGCGCACCTGCGCGGCACGCTCGACCACCTGGCTAAGGTGCTGTTCGGCCCGGAAACCAAGACCCGTATGCGTACGAACTACTTCCCGTTTACCGAACCGTCTGCCGAGGTGGACGTTTGGTTCCCGAATAAGAAGGGCGGCGCTGGCTGGATTGAGTGGGGCGGCTGCGGCATGGTCAACCCGAACGTGCTGCGTGCTGTTGGCATCGACCCGGAGGAGTACACCGGTTTTGCGTTCGGCATGGGCCTTGAGCGCACGCTGCAGTTCCGCAATGGCCTGTCGGATATGCGCGACATGGTCGAAGGCGATGTCCGTTTCACTATTCCGTTCGGCGTGCAGGCGTAAAAGGAGAACCAAAGAATGCTTATTTCCAAGAATTGGATCACCCGCCTGCTTAATCAGGCAGGCAACCAGGGCTTCAATCCCTCCGACGAGGAATTGGACGCCGGTTTTGTCCGCGTCGGTTTTGAGACCGAGGGCTACGAGCCGCTGCCTGAGGTGACCGGCCCGCTCGTCATTGGCCGAGTAGCCGAGATCGAGGAACTGACCGGGTTTAAGAAGCCCATCCGCTACTGCCAGGTTGATGTCGGACAGGCCAACGGCACAGGTGAACTGCAGGGCATCATCTGTGGCGCGCGAAACTTCAAGGAAGGCGACCTAGTCATCGTGTCGCTTCCGGGTGCGGTATTGCCAGGTGGCTTTGCTATCTCCGCGCGCAAAACCTACGACCACATTTCGAACGGCATGATGGCGTCCGCAGCAGAACTTGGCCTGGCTACAAAGAGCGAAGGCATCATCACACTGGAGGAGGGGGCAGCGACCCCGGGCGATGACGCTCGCGAGATCCTCGGCTCCGGCGACACCGTGTTCGAGGTCAACGTCACCCCGGACCGTGGCTACGCACTGTCTGCGCGCGGCCTGACCCGTGAGATCGCATCCGCCTTCGACCTGGCGTTTAAGGATGTCGCGCAGGATTCGTCGATCGCAGGCGTTAATATGTCTGTTGTTCCGGAGCCGGCAGGCGAGAGCATCCCCGTCGAGGTTGAGGCCTCGACGAAGGCGCAGCGTTTCGGTCTGCGCACCGTGAAGGGCATCGACCCGAAGGCGCAGGCACCGTTCTGGATGCAGCGTGAACTCATGCTCAGCGGTGTTCGCTCTGTAAACGCGGCGACTGACGTGACTAACTACGTCATGCTGTTGCTTGGTCAGCCGATGCACGCATTCGACGCCGACAAGATCTCCGGCGGCTTACGGGTGCACACTGCTGAGGTCGGTCAGAAGTTTGAAACGCTCGACCACGTTGAGCGGACGCTGACCGCAGACGATGTGGTGATCAGCGACGACAACGGCATCCAGTCCCTCGCCGGCGTTATGGGTGGCACGACGTCGGAGATTTCCGACGACACCGTGAACGTCCACTTCGAGGCTGCAACCTGGGATCCGCTGACTGTTGCTCGTACTGCACGTCGCCTGAAGCTGAGCTCGGAGGCCTCTCGTCGATTTGAGCGCGGCGTTGACCCCGCCATCGTCGAGGTCGCTCTGGATGCCGCTTGTGCGCTCCTCGTCGAGATCGCTGGCGGCTCGATCGAGGCTGGCCGTACGCTTGTCGGTGACGTTAAACCGCGTGAGCCGATTGCCATGCGTGCCTCGCGCCCGTCGGAGCTCATCGGTGTGGACTACTCCCGCGATACGGTTGTGCGCCGTCTTGAGGAGGTCGGCTGCACTATCGCAGGCGAGGGTGAGAACCTTCAGGTCACGCCGCCGACATGGCGTACCGATATCACCGTTCCGGTGGAACTTGTCGAAGAGGTCGTGCGCCTTGAGGGACTCGACGATATCCCGTCGATCCTGCCAACACCGCGTGGTGGTCGCGGCTTGAGCCCGCTGCAGCGTCGCCGTCGCGCGGTCACGCACGCGCTGGCGTACTCCGGCTACGCGGAGATCATCCCGACGCCGTTTATTGCCAACGACACGTTCGACGTGTGGGGGCTCGACGCAGACGATCCG
Source organism: Corynebacterium sp. HMSC08F01 (assembly GCF_001807545.1). NCBI lineage: Bacteria > Bacillati > Actinomycetota > Actinomycetes > Mycobacteriales > Corynebacteriaceae > Corynebacterium > Corynebacterium sp. HMSC08F01. Next base: position 49,184 of record NZ_KV789310.1, read on the forward strand.
CGCCGCAACACGGTGAAGGTGCAGAACCCGTTGGATGCTGACTACGGCATCTTGGGCACGACGCTTCTGCCGTCGATGCTCGAGGCAGCAGGCCGCAATGTTGCCCGCGGCCGTGGCGATATTGCGCTCTACGCGGTTGCACAGACCTCTGAGAAGCGCGCGGATGTTTCGCCGTTGCCGGCCGTTACCCAGCGTCCAGCAGACGACGTTGTCGCAGAACTTATTCAGTCGCTGCCAAAGCAGAATCTGCATGCCGCAACGGTGGCGCTCGGCAACGTCGAGCTCGAGGGGCCGTGGGGCAATGGGCGCGCCTATGAGTGGTCGGACGCGATCCAGTCTGCGCAGATCGTCGCCCGCGCATGCGGTGTTGAACTCGACATCGTCGCTGCCGAGGTTCTGCCGTGGCACCCGGGGCGCTGTGCGGAACTCTCTGTCCGCGATGCTGCTGGCGAGCGTATCGTCGTTGGCCATGCTGGCGAGCTGCACCCGCAGATTCTGGAGAAGCTAAACCTGCCAGCGCGCACGTGCGCGATGGAGCTCGACCTGACTGCGATCCCGCTGGAGGAGCGTCTTCCGGCGCCGCGCCTGTCGTCGTTCCCGCTGTTGCACCAGGACATCGCGCTCGTCGTCGATGAGGAAGTTCCGGCTGAAGACGTCCGTCGCACTCTCGTTGAGGGCGCAGGTGAGCTTGTCGAGGACGTAACGCTTTTCGACGTCTACCGTTCGGAATCCCTCGGCGAGGGCAAGAAGTCTCTCGCATTCGGCCTGGCCTTCCGTGCGCCCGATCGCACGCTGAAGGAAGAGGAAGGCTCGGAGGCACGCCTCAAGGCAGCCGAGTTGGCTAAGGAGCGCTTCGGCGCAGAAATGCGCGGGTAAATATTAATCCGTGAATAACTTACGGCGCACTGCATAACTGATACACTGTCCGCTATGTCAGAAAGTGTGATCAAGGTTGCGGTCGCCGGAGCCACCGGGTACGCAGGGGGTGAGATTCTCCGTCTGCTGCTCGGGCACCCCGCCTACCTGGCGGGAACGTTAGAGATTGGTGCGCTAACCGGAGCATCAAACGCTGGCCAGCAGGTCGGCGATCTTATGCAGCATCTGCCGGAACTTGCAGATCGGGTCATTGAGCCGACAACAATCGATGTGCTCGCTGGCCACGATGTTGTGTTCCTCGGCTTGCCGCACGGCCACTCCGCCGAGATCGGACAGGCGCTCGGCGAGGACGTCGTCGTGATTGACTGCGCTGCAGATTTTCGGTTGCGCGATGCCGAGCAATGGACGCGTTTCTACGGCTCTGAGCATGCAGGATCTTGGCCTTACGGGCTTCCCGAACTGCCGGGTCAGCGGGCCGCCCTACAGGGGGTAAACCGTGTCGCTGTCCCGGGGTGTTTTCCCACTGGGGCAACGCTTGCGGCCTGGCCAGCACTCCAGGCTGGGCTCGTGGAGCCTGACCTGACCATTGTCGCCGTTTCCGGTGTCTCAGGTGCTGGCAAGAAGGCGAATGTGGATCTCCTCGGCGCGGAAACGATGGGCTCCTTGAAAGCCTATGGCGTCGGCGGGACGCACCGGCACACACCAGAAATCCAACAGAATCTCGAGAGTGTTGCTGGCGCCAGGGTTTCCGTGAGCTTTACCCCGGTACTGGCACCGCTGCCGCGTGGGATTCTCACCACAGTGACCGCACCATTGGTGCAGGGCGTTACAGCAGAGGCGGTAAATAGCGCGTACGAACAGGCGTACCAGGGAGAACAGTTTGTCAGGCTGCTTCCGGCAGGCTCGCAGCCGCAGACCCAGCATGTCGTGGGCACGAACATGTGTGCCGTGCAGGTTGCAGTGGACGAGCACGCCGGCAAGTTGGTGGCGACGAGTGCCATCGACAACCTGACCAAGGGCACTGGTGGTGCCGCTGTGCAATGCATGAACCTTGCACTCGGGTGGGACGAAGGGGCAGGACTATCGCGAGCTGCGGTGGCTCCGTAACCGCCACTTCACAACGACTCTCCACCCCTGTTGAAAGGAAAAACGAACAATTCATGACCACCACCGGAGTAACCGCCCCGAAGGGCTTTAGCGCTGCAGGTATCAGCGCCGGGATCAAGGCGTCTGGCAACCGTGATCTCGCATTGGTTGTCAACGAAGGCCCGGAGTTCGCTGGTGCAGCCGTATTTACTCGGAACAAAGTGTTTGCAGCGCCAGTGAAAGTGAGCCGTGAGACTGCAGCTGGCGGCACCATTAAGGCTCTGATTGTGAACTCGGGAAACGCGAACGCGTGTACCGGCGCACAAGGATACGAAGACGCAAAAGCCATGCAGCGCCTGACCGCAGAAGGCATCGGGGTCGACCCAGCCCACGTTGCGGTCTGCTCGACGGGGCTGATCGGCGACACACTTCCGATGGACAAGGTGGAAGCCGGTATCGGTGTCGCAGTCAAGCAACTCGGCGATGATGGAGCGGGTGCTGCAGATGCGATTCGGACGACAGATACGGTGGCGAAAGAAGTCGTCGTCAAGGGCGACGGCTGGACTGTGGGAGCGATGGGAAAGGGTGCCGGCATGATGGCGCCGTCGCTGGCGACGATGCTTGTCTGCATCACCACCGACGCAAAGGCTGACAGCGCCACGTTGCAGGCTGCGCTCGAGCAAGCCTGTGCCACGACGTTCAACACGTTGGATATTGATGGCTCGACTTCTACCAACGACACGGTCGTCGCAATGGCAAGCGGTGCCAGTGGCGTGGCCCCAACGCAAGCAGAACTCAACGCCGTAGTGCACGAAGCGTGCGCGAAGCTAGCGGCGATGATGCAGTCGGATGCGGAAGGCGTGACCAAGCGTGTCGCGATCACCGTCCAAGGAGCACGCGACGACGCACAAGCGCTCAACGCAGCGCGCGCGATCGGCCGCGACAGCCTGGTCAAGACTGCGATGTTCGGCTCCGATCCGAACTGGGGCCGCGTGCTGGCAGCCGTAGGCATGGCCGATGCCGAGATGGATGCGGAGAACATCTCCGTGACCTTCAACGGTCAGACCGTATGCGAACAGTCGACCGGCGCACCGGGCGCCCGCGACGTTGACTTGAGCGGAGCCGACATCGACGTTGTTGTGGACCTGGGCACCGGGGGAGCGGGCAGCGCAACCGTGCGCACAACCGACCTCTCGCACGCCTACGTCGAGATCAATTCCGCGTACTCGAGCTAGGAGGTGGGTGAGTTGATGCCTAATCTAACGAGTGAACAGCGCGCCACCGTCCTCGCTGAAGCCCTGCCGTGGCTGCAGCACTACCGCGACAAGATTGTGGTGGTGAAGTACGGCGGTAACGCCATGATTGATGAAGACCTCAAGGCGGCGTTCGCCGCAGACATGGTGTTTCTGCGCACTGTGGGCGCGAAGCCCGTGATCGTACATGGCGGCGGGCCGCAGATCAGCGCGATGCTCAAGCGTTTGGGCCTCGACGGCGGCGAGTTCGTCGGCGGGTTCCGTGTCACCACGCCGGAAATCCTGGATGTCGTGCGCATGGTGCTGTTCGGGCAGGTGGGCCGAGATCTTCTGGGCAAGATCAATTCCCACGGCCCGTACGCGGTAGGCACCTCAGGAGAGGATGCCGGCTTGTTCACGGCCAAGCGCCGCCAGGTCGAAGTGGAAGGTGAGCTCGTCGATATCGGGCTGGTCGGCACCATCACCGACGTGAATCCGGCAGCGGTGATGGACATCATCGACGCCGGCCGTATCCCGGTCGTCTCTGGCATCGCTCCGGGCGAAAACGGCGAGGTCTACAACATCAACGCTGACGAAGCCGCAGGCGCGCTGGCAGCTGCGATCGGCGCGGAACGCCTCGTAGTTCTCACCAACGTGGAGGGCCTTTACACCGATTGGCCCAACCGCGATTCGCTTTTGTCCAAGATCGAGGCGGCCGAGCTTGAGAAGATGCTGCCGGGCCTAGACACCGGGATGATCCCGAAGATGGAAGCTTGCCTGACTGCGGTCCAGGGCGGGGTGAAAGCGGCACACGTTATTGATGGTCGTGTGGCCCACTCAGTGCTTCTCGAACTACTGACCATGGGTGGTGTGGGCACGATGGTGCTTCCAGACGATTACGACCGCACCCACTACCCAGACGGCACAATCTTTAGGAAGGATGAGGCATGAGCAACTTCGCTACACGCTGGTCGGAGTCACTGCTAGACACGTACCCAGCCCCGCCGGTTGAACTCGTCGCTGGCGATGGCGCTACCGTCACCGATGCCGACGGGAAAACGTACATCGACATGCTCGCAGGCATCGCCGTGAACGCGTTGGGACATGCCAACCCAGCCATCGTGCAGGCGGTGTCGCAGCAGGTGGCCACTCTCGGTCACGTATCTAACCTGTTTGGTTCCCATCCGGTGGTTGAAGTAGCGGAGAAGCTGCGCGCACGCGTCGGCGACGAGACCGCCCGTGTGTTTTTCAGTAACTCCGGCGCAGAGGCCAATGAGGCCGCGTTTAAGCTTGCCCGTCTCACTGGTCGGGGGCGCATCCTCGCAGCCGAGCATGGTTTCCACGGCCGCACCATGGGCTCGCTCGCGCTGACCGGACAGCCAGAGAAGCAGGCCCCGTTCGCGCCATTGCCCGCCGGCGTGGAGTTCTACCCGTATGGCGACATTGATGCGCTGACGGCTCTGGTTGAGCAGAACCCTACCGATACTGCCGCCATCATCTTGGAGCCGATTCAGGGCGAAACCGGCGTCATCCCGGCGCCCGAAGGCTTCTTGCAGGCGGTGCGCTCGCTTTGCGACGAGCACGGCATTCTCTTCATCACCGACGAGGTCCAAACCGGAGTCGGCCGCACCGGCACCTTCTTCGCCTTCGAAGACGCAGAGGTCGTGCCGGATGTCATCACCATGGCCAAAGGTCTCGGCGGGGGACTGCCCATCGGCGCGACGATAGCCCGCGGTAAAGCCGCGACACTGTTCACTCCGGGCAGCCACGGCACAACCTTCGGTGGCAACCCCGTCGCATGTGCTGCGGCCAACGCGGTGCTGGACACGATTGACGATGGGTTCCTGGCCAATGTTCGTCGCAAAGCAGCAGTGCTTATCGACGAAACCAGAAACGTTCCCGGCGTCGCGGAAGTGCGCGGCCGGGGCCTGATGCTCGGCGTTGTGCTGGAGCAACCGGTTGCGAAGCTCGTCGTCAAGCATGGGCTCGAACACGGCGTCATTCTGAACGCGCCGTCCGACACCGTCATCCGACTCACCCCACCCCTGGTAATTAGCGACAACGAGATCCAGCAGGCGGTTGAGCGTCTCGCAGCCGCAATCGCACAAGCCGCAGAAAGGAACTAGACCAATGGCTCGTCATTTTCTCGCAGACGACGATCTCACCCCAGCAGAACAGGCTGAAGTCCTTGCACTCGCAGCGGAGCTGAAAAAGGCTCCGCTGTCGCACCGGCCGTTGGAAGGGCCGCTTTCAGTGGCAGTCCTGTTTGACAAGACCTCGACGCGTACGCGGTTCTCATTCGACGCCGGTATTGCGCAACTTGGCGGCCAGGCGATCGTGACTGAGACTGGGCACGCACAGATGGGCAAGGGCGAATCCTTCCAGGACACCGGTGCCGTACTGTCCCGCTACGTACAGGCAATTGTGTGGCGCACCTACGATCACCAGAACCTCGTGGACATGGCTGAGGCAGCCACCGTTCCTGTGGTCAATGCACTTACCGATGACCTGCACCCATGCCAGATCCTGGCGGACCTGCAAACCATCATCGAGGAGTTCTGCCCCGAGGAAGGCGCCGCTGGCCTGAAGGGGCTGAAAGCGGTGTACCTCGGCGACGGTGACAACAACATGGCTAACTCGTACCTGATCGGTTTCGCTACAGCGGGGATGGACATCACTGTTATCGCGCCCAAGGAATTCCAGCCGCGTGCCGAGTTTGTCGAGCGCGCCGAGAAGCGCGCCGCAGAAACCGGCGCCCGAGTCACCGTGACTGATGATGTTGCAGCTGCTGAAGACGCGAACGTCGTGATCACCGACACCTGGATCTCGATGGGCATGGAAGAAGATGGCAAGGATCGTCGCACACCGTTCTTGCCCTACCAGGTTGATGCGGACCTGATGGCGCGCGCGGCAAACGATGCAATATTCTTGCATTGCCTTCCCGCGTACCGCGGGAACGAGGTCGCCGCGGAGGTCATTGATGGCCCGCAGTCGCGCGTCTTCGACGAGGCTGAAAACCGTTTACATGCGCAGAAAGCGTTGCTGACCTGGCTTCTGGAGCACCAATAATGTCCCAACCTGTATCCCGTACCGCACGCCAAGCACGAATCCTCGAGTTGCTTGAGCAGACTCGTGTTTCCTCGCAGATTCAGCTGTCAGAGCTGCTGCTCGCAGAAGGCATCGACATTACGCAGGCGACCCTGTCGAGGGACTTGGATGAACTTGGTGCGAAGAAGATCCGCCCATCTGGCGGCGGCCGTGCCTACTACACGATCAACGGCGATGCCGATGGATTTGAAAACGCGCAGACTGGCCCCCGTGAAAAGCTCCGCCGCATGATCGACGAGTTGGTCGTATCCGCGGATGGCTCGGGTCAACTTGCACTGCTGCGCACGCCCCCAGGTGCGGCGCAGTACCTGGCCAGCTACATTGACCGCGTAGGCCTCGACCAGGTTGTCGGCTGCATTGCTGGCGACGACACAATTTTTGTTCTTGCACGCGAACCGCTCACCGGCGTAGAACTTGCCGTGGAACTCTTCGGCGGACACGCCCGGGGCAGCGACTAAAAAGTTTTACCCTGCAGGTAACCTCATACTATTCATGAAATCTTTTGAAGGAGAATCGTTCTACCATGACTAATCGCGTTGTTCTTGCATATTCAGGCGGTTTGGACACGTCCGTTGCTATCCCGTACCTGGCTGAAATGACCGGCGGTGAAGTGATCGCGGTCTCCCTCGACCTTGGACAGGGCGGCGAGGACATGGAATCAGTGCGCCAGCGCGCATTGGACTGCGGTGCAGTGGAGTCCATTGTTGTGGACGCCAAGGATGAGTTCGCCGAGGAGTATTGCCTGCCCACCATCAAGGCAAACGGTATGTACCAGGGCGAGTACCCGCTGGTTTCCGCGATTTCGCGCCCGCTGATTGTCAAGCATCTCGTTGAGGCTGGTCACAAGTACGGCGGCACCCACGTCGCCCACGGCTGCACCGGCAAGGGCAACGACCAGGTTCGTTTCGAGGTCGGATTCCTGAACCAGGATCCGGACCTGGAGATCATCGCTCCGGCTCGTGACTATGCCTGGACCCGCGATAAGGCCATCGAGTACGCAGAGGGCAAGAACTTGCCGATTGAGCAGTCTGCCGCGTCGCCGTTCTCCATCGACCAGAACGTGTGGGGCCGCGCAGTTGAGACCGGCTTCCTTGAGGATCTGTGGAACCCGCCGACAAAGGACCTCTACGCCTACACCGAGGACCCGGCGCTCGGCAACGCTCCGGACGAGGTCATCATCTCCTTCGAGTCCGGCAAGCCGGTGGCCATCGACGGCCGTAAGGTCACGGTCCTCGAAGCAATCGAAGAGATGAACCGTCGCGCAGGTGCCCAGGGTGTTGGCCGTCTCGACATGGTTGAGGACCGTCTGGTTGGCATCAAGTCCCGCGAGGTCTACGAAGCGCCGGGCGCCGTCGCGCTGATCACCGCTCACAAGGCTCTTGAGGACGTCACCGTTGAGCGCGAGTTGGCTCGCTACAAGCGTCTTATCGATGCACGCTGGTCCGAGGAGGTGTACGACGGCCTCTGGTTCGGCCCGCTGAAGCGCTCCCTGGATGCGTTCATCGAGTCCACCCAGGAGCACGTCACCGGCGATATCCGCATGGTCCTGCACGCTGGCCAGATCACGGTCAACGGCCGTCGTTCCAACCACTCGCTGTACGACTTCAACCTGGCTACCTACGACACCGGCGATACCTTCGACCAGACCCTGGCCAAGGGCTTCGTGCGTTTGCACGGTCTGTCCTCCCAGATCGCGAACAAGCGCGACCGCGAGGCCGGCAAGTAAATGGAGCAGCACAAGACAAACGAAGGTGCGCTCTGGGGCGGTCGTTTTTCCGGCGGCCCGTCGGAAGCCATGTTCGCCCTGTCCGTGTCTACCCATTTTGACTGGGTGCTTGCGCCATACGATGTGCTCGCATCCAAGGCACACGCGAAGGTGCTGAACAAGGCAGGTTTGCTTAGCGACGACGACCTCGCCGTCATGCTCGACGGCCTAGACCAACTTGGCCGCGACGTAGCCGACGGCTCGTTCGGTCCGCTGCCGACCGATGAGGATGTCCATGGTGCGATGGAGCGTGGACTCATCGACCGTGTCGGGCCCGAGATCGGTGGTCGCCTGCGTGCTGGACGTTCCCGCAACGACCAGGTTGCGGCCATGTTCCGGATGTGGCTGCGCGATGCCCTGCGGGGTGTCGCACTCGATGTCAGCGATCTGATCGACGCGATCGTCGCACAGGCGGAAGCCCACCCAGACGCGATCATGCCTGGCAAGACCCACTTCCAGGCAGCACAGCCGATCCTGCTTGCGCACTCGCTGTTGGCGCACGCCCAGCCGCTGCTGCGAGACCTGGACCGGATCAAGGATGCCGACAAGCGACTGGCAGTCTCGCCGTACGGTTCTGGAGCGCTGGCTGGTTCGTCGCTGCACCTCGACCCAGAGGCGATCGCAGAGGAGCTTGGTTTCGATTCTGCAACCGACAACTCGCTCGACGGCACCTCATCGCGCGACTTTGCTGCAGAATCCGCGTACGTCCTGGCACAGATTGCGATTGATATCTCTCGTTTCGCCGAAGAGATCATCGCGTGGTCCACGCCAGAGTTCGGTTACGTCACGCTGCATGACGCGTGGTCGACTGGCTCGTCGATCATGCCGCAGAAGAAGAACCCGGACGTTCCGGAACTTGCCCGCGGCAAGGCTGGTCGCTTGATCGGTAACCTTTCCGGTTTGCTCGCCACGCTGAAGGCTATGCCGCTGGCGTACAACCGTGACCTTCAGGAAGACAAGGAGCCGTTGGTCGACTCGGTCACGCAGCTCTCCATCCTCCTGCCGGCGTTCACTGGACTGGTTTCCACGTTGACGTTCCACGAAGACCGCATGCGCGAACTGGCTCCAGCAGGGTTCACATTGGCCACCGACCTTGCCGAATGGATGGTGCGCCAGGGCGTTCCATTCCGCGAAGCACACGAGGCTTCGGGAGCCTGCGTTCGCATCGCAGAATCCCGTGGTGTCGATCTCGTGGATCTGACGGATGAGGAGCTAGCGGGCGTCGATAAGCGTCTGCTCCCCGAAGTGCGCGAGGTACTTACTGTCGATGGGGCGGTCGCATCCCGCGATACCCGCGGCGGTACTGCGAAACCGTGTGTGGTGGAGCAGCGGGAGCGTGTGCGCGAAGCGAACAAGGCTGCGCGCCAGTGGGCAGAGCAGCCAGTACGGAAGAAGTAAATACACGTTCGCAGAGCGCAGTTCAGAGTTTCCCTTTAGCATTGGGATATGGATGCGCCAAATACCTATGAAGCCAAGCCCCGGGGACGGTCAGTCTCCGTGGTGCTTGGCCTCATTTTTATTGCAGTGGTCATCGCCGCAGTCGCTTTAGGCCGGGGGCTTCTTCCCTTTGGCAGTGATGGCGACGAAAAAGACAGTGGCGCTGAATCAAATCGCCAGTCTCAGGGCAACGTGCAGCAACTCCACGGAGTAATCGGCTCTGAAAAGCGGGCTTTCTTTGAAGACCCCAAGGTCAAGGACAGACTTGCAGCGTTGGGCTACAGCGTCAGCGTGACAACAGCGGGGTCCCGCCAGATAGCTACCACCACGGATATTGCCGCACAAGATTTCGTTTTCCCGTCTTCCGGGCCTGCCACGCAAAAGGTGCGCGAACAGGGCAGTGGCTACTCGGTGGATTTCCCGTTCTTCTCCCCGATGGCGGTAGCGAGCTGGAAGCCGATTGCGGATCTACTGGTAGCTGAGGGAGTCGTGGCTGAGCAGAACGGCGCTTACACACTGGACGTGAACAAGTACATGGACTTGGCCCGCTCCGGAAAACGATGGCGCGACCTCGGGGACGCGTTTCCGTCGCCACGCAATGTACAGATCCGCTCGACAGATATCCGCACCTCAAACTCCGCCGCGATGTATCTGTCGCTGTTGGCGTGGGAGGTAGCACAGCGAGAACCCGATCGCGCCAATGACGTTGGTTTTCTTGTCGACGAGATTGCGCCCTTCTTCACCGCTCAGGGATACAGCGAAGCCTCATCCTCTGGCCCTTTTGCGGACTACCTCAGCCAAGGCATGGGAGCGGTACCGATGGTGATGGTGTACGAAGCACAGTTCATTGGTGAGCAGATGCGAGATAATTCCCGAATCCGCGACGATATGGTGCTGCTGCAACTCAGTCCGACAGTGCTGGCTAACCACGGCATCGTCGGGGTGAGCGAGGGCGGTAGAGAACTCGGTCGTCTGCTCACCAACGACCCCGAGCTACAAAGGCTGGCCGCGTACCACGGATTCCGGCCCGCGACCTCAGGCAACCTGGCCCAAGAGATGGAGGATCGAGGGCTCGATGCGCCTGCGGATTACGTCAATTCCATCGACCCACCCTCCTACGACAGGCTTGAACAACTCATCGACGGTGTCGGTCAACGCTATGGCGGAGCACCCGCACCGGTGAAGGAGGAGGAATAATGAATCGCCTCGTCGCGGCGCTTGCTGCGTTCATGTCTCTGGTGCTCGTCGCGTGTAGCACTTTCGAAGAAGGCACTTCCAATACTCCTGATACATCCGGCGCAGGGCCCAGCGGTAATGCCGATCTGACCATTGTCGCTGCAACCGAGCTCAAAGACCTCGAAGAATTGGTTGATCGTGCAGCAGAGGAGCTCGGCTTCACTATCGACATGCAGTTCCCCGGCGGAACTTTAGAAAACTCCCAAACGCTCAAACAGGGAGGTTTCGATGGGGAAGTGGATGCCACATGGTTTGCTACGAACCGCTACGTCAACCTGATCGGCGCCTCCGACAAGTTGGACGGTGAGACAAAGATTGCCACAAGCCCCGTCGCGTTCGGTGTATGGGAGGACAGCGCAAAGCGTCTCGGCTGGGACACCAAGCAGCCCACCTGGGCCGAGTTTGCCGACGCTGCCGCAAGCGGCAAGTTCACGTTCGGGATGACCAACCCGCAAGCCTCGAACTCGGGATTCTCCGCCCTCGTTTCGGTAGCGACTGCGCTCGCGGACACGGGCGATGCGATTTCCCCTACTGACTTGGAACGCGTTGGTCCACAGCTCAAGGAGTTGTTCGAGGCGCAATCTATGGTTTCCGGTTCTTCCGGGTGGCTGGCTGAGACGTTTGTCAATGATTCGTCCCGAGGCGATGGCATCATCAACTACGAAGCAACACTTCACCAGCTAAAGGCCCAAGGTGTGCCTATTGAGGTTGTTGTCCCCGCCGATGGCGTGATTTCCGCAGATTACCCGTTATCGGCACTGGCTAACCCTGCGCATGCAGACGCGCGGGGTCGGGTAGAAGAGCTGTCGCGCTGGCTCCTGGAACACCAAGAGGACATCGCTCAGACCTATCGCAGGCCTGTGACCGGCGTGGATAACGTGCCGGTGGAGATAGCCAACCAACACGTCATCGAGCTGCCGTTCCCAGCCAACGAGGGAGTCGTCGATGAGCTGCTTTATGCGTACGACAACTCCTACCGCAAACCAGGCCGAACAACGTTTGTGCTAGATACTTCCGGGTCGATGGAAGGGCAGCGGTTGGCGTCGCTGAAAAGCATCATGCACTCGCTTATCGACGGCTCCGCTTCAACACTCACCGGTGACGTCTCCCTACGCGACCGGGAAACCGTCACGTTGCAAGCCTTTGATTTCGCACCACACGAACCGTTGACAGTTCGCTTCTCCCGGGAAGATCCGAAGTCTGCTGAAAAACTATCTGACTTCGTCGATGGTCTCCAGGCTGAGGGCGGAACCGCGGTGTATCAGACCCTGCTGAAAGCATTAAAGAATACGGACCCGAACGGAGGTATTCCGTCGATAGTTTTGCTGAGTGATGGTGAAAGCACCGTTGCCCCAGACTATGTCGAATTCAAGAGGCAGTATGAAGCATTGCCAGAACAGCTGCGTAACGTGCCTGTGTTCGTTATCTTGTACGGCGATGCTAATGCGATAGAGATGCAAGCACTTGCAGATCTCACCGGTGGTGAGGTGTTTGACGCGCTTGGTGGCGACCTGGCTGCTGCCTTTAAGGAGATTCGTGGATTCCAATAATTCGTCTGCGGGAAAAGCAGCCCGGTATTTCGCCTCACCCAAGAACCAGCTTGGGTTGGTGCTGGCTACCCTCGTGGTTGTGGTTCATATTGCGGTAGGTATCGGACTGTTCTGGCCGGTCGCCGCGGCGGCCGCGTATGGCGCCGGCGCGGCTCTTGCGCCGTCCCGGAAAACCAAGGAACTTCCAGCAGCACCAACCCTGCCCACGTCGCAAGTTCTCGAGAATGCGCTGCGGCAAACGACTGATCGGTTGGAATCGGCGAAGCCACCACGTCAGGTGATGATGCAGGCGCGAGCGTTTGAAAAAGCCTCCAAGTTCGTATTGTCCGAGTGGGAACGCCTCGAGCCGACGCCTAAGCACCGGCAGACGATGTGGAATGTAGTCAATGTGTACTACCCGGAGGTCGTCGATACGTACCTTGATGCCCCTCAGTACCGAGACAAGTCTGCGGTGAGCGTGGTTGTGGACTCTTTAACCACGCTCACTCGCGCTGCTGAGCGGGTGCAGCAGGGGATTTTGGACGACAATCTGCGCGCCATGGATTCACAAGCGCAGTTCCTGCGTCAAGAGCTCGGTGAGTTGCCCGGACTCGACGACAGCTACCACGGAGGCAGCGGGTACGATCCGAAAGCATGAGTCTGGATCCGAAGCTTCTTAACGTCCTCGCGTGTCCCAAAGACAAGGGAACGCTGGAGTATGACCAAGAGCGGGAGCTGCTGGTCAACGAACGCCTCGGCATTGCCTATCGCATTGACGACGGCATCCCAGTTCTGCTCATCGACGAAGCAGAGCCATACATCTCGGCAAAGTAGAAGACGGAGAAAAACCCAATGAGCAAAAACATCATTGATGAGCTTGAGTGGCGCGGGCTGATCAACCAGTCCACGGACCTCGACGCACTGCGGAAGGAAACCGAGCAGCCGATCGTGCTGTACTGCGGCTTCGACCCGACTGGTCCCTCGCTGCACGCCGGCCACCTCGTTCCGCTGCTCATGCTGCGCCGCTTCCAAGAAGCAGGCCACACACCGATCGTGCTTGCTGGTGGCGCTACCGGCATGATCGGTGACCCCCGCGATGTGGGGGAGCGTTCTATGAACTCCGCGGACACCGTCCGTGATTGGGCGGACCGGATCAGCGGCCAGCTCAAGCGCTTCGTGCACTTTGATGGCGACAATGCAGCACGCCTGGTCAACAACAACGACTGGATTAAAGACCTTGGCGTTATCGAGTTCCTGCGTGATGTGGGCAAGCACTTCTCGCTGTCCACGATGCTCGGCCGCGACACGGTGAAGCGTCGTCTGGAGAACGACGGCATTTCTTACACCGAGTTTTCCTACATGCTGCTGCAGGCGAATGACTACGTGCAGCTGCGCCGCAACCACAATTGCGTGCTGCAGGTTGGCGGCGGCGATCAGTGGGGCAACCTCGTTGCGGGCGTTGACCTGAATCGTCGTATGGACGGCGAGCAGGTTCACGCGTTGACTGTTCCGCTGGTGACGGATTCCGAAGGTAAGAAGTTCGGCAAGTCCACTGGTGGCGGCTCGCTGTGGCTGGATCCCGAGATGACCAGTCCGTACACCTGGTACCAGTACTTCGTAAACACTGCGGACGCCGATGTCATCCGTTACCTGCGTTGGTTCACCTTCCTTGACCAGGAAGAGCTCAACCGCCTGGAGACCGAAGTGGCGGAGCGCCCATTCAAGCGTGAAGCCCAGCGTCGCTTGGCGCAGGAGATGACCGATCTGGTCCACGGCAAGGAAGCCCGTGAGGCTGTCGAACTCGCATCGCAAGCTCTGTTCGGTCGCGCAGAACTTACTGACCTCGACGAGAAGACCCTCGCATCGGCAGTCTCTGAAACCTCTGTCTTTGAGATCCCAGCCGGCGAAACCACGGATATCGTGGAGCTTCTCGTCGGTGCTGGTCTTGCAGAGTCGAAGGGTGCAGCGCGCCGCTCCATCAAGGAAGGTGGCGTGTACGTGAACAACGAGCGCGTCGAAGACGAGGCGTGGGCGCCGTCTGACCAGGATTTCCTCCACGGCACATGGCTGGTCCTGCGCCGAGGCAAGAAGAACTTCGCAGGCGCTAAGCGCGCATAAGCAACTGCTTATCGACGACACCACCCAGGCAGAAACCACCATCTGCCTGGGTGTTTGTGTTGTTTGTGAGTTCGTGGTTATAT
>NZ_KV789311.1:0-8114 GCF_001807545.1 Corynebacterium sp. HMSC08F01
ATCGGTCGGATCAACCGGCTTCACACCAGAGGAATCAACCGTGGTCTTCTCGGTTCCCGGAGTGACAGGCGCGTCGTCATTTTCGACAGTCACCGGAACATCAACAGTGTCGGTGGTGCCATCCGGGTAGGTCACAACAACCGGGACCGTGATCTTGTCACCCGGCTTGGCATCCTCAGGGATGGTTACCTTGATCTCACCGGTGTTCTCATCGATGGTCACACCGTCTGGGACGTTCTCACCCGGGGTGAACTTGGTGCCCTCAGGAGCCTTAGTGTCCTTGCCGTCCTTGTCTTTAAAGACAGGCTTGTCCACCGTGACGTCCTCACCAGGCTTGCCGGAGCCATCCTGGTCGTACTTAGGCTCGTAGACGTATGCGTCGTTGCCGACCTCCGGATCACGCGGGTTCTTATCCTCAGAATCCGGGATACCGTCATTATCGTCATCCTCGTCGGTGACATCCGGCTCACCGTCACCGTCGGTGTCGAGCTGGAACTTCGCAGTCGCATCGTCAACAGTGCCGTCCGGGTAGGTCACCTTCACCGGAACATCGAATTCCTCCGGAGCAACCGGCTTACCGTCTTCACCCAGCTCCTTGATCTTCTCCGGATCAGCCTTCACCGTAACGTCACCGGTTTCCGGATCAACCGTCACGGTGTAGCCCTCAGGAACAGTCCAGTCGCTGCCATCTTCGTTCTTCAACTCGAACTTAGAACCAGCAGGAACCTTCTCGAACGGCTCACCATTCTTAGTGAACTTCGGATTCGAAACCGCAGGATCCTTCGCCGGATCGACCAACTTGGTGTCATAGCTCGGCTCGAAGACATCGTTGTAAGCCTTCTTCGGGAAGAACTTCACATCAGCAACATCAACCGAACCATCGGCATAGGTCACACGCACAGGAACAACAACCGGATCCTCGCCATCCTTCGGCAAGTAGTTCTCCGGAATAGTCACCACACCGGTCTCCGGATCAATCTCAAAGCCTTCCGGAACACCGATCTTCTGCTCCATCACCGGAACAGGATTGCCTGCCTCATCCAGCACCTGCTTTTCCTGCAGATTGCCTTCATCATCAAGCACCGGATCGCCGTTCTCATCGACTACCGGCTCAGTTGCGAACTGTGGGCTGCCATCTGCATTACGTGCCTGTTCCTCGATCGGATCACCGTTTTCATCCCTCAACGGGATACGGAACGTCGGCGCAAACTCGTACTTCTCGCCCTCAACCGAATCGGTGACGTCGTTTTCCTTATCAACCTTGACGCCATCACGATCTTCCTTGAAGAACTTCGGCGGCAGAGACTGGTAACCATCGGTTTCCGGATCCTCATCCCAGTGCACATCACCGTAACGCGGATCAACCTCAGCAGCCTGATCAGCCGTCACAGAGAACGAATCAGCAGCAATCGGATTCGGGCCAGCATAGAACCATGCGGTAAACGTATCGCCGTCCTTAGCCGACTTCGGCACCGTCAAAGACGCATTCGCTTCATCACCGCACTGCTCAATCTGCGTGCCAACATCCGGATCACGCGGATCAACACCCTCGATCGGCTCGCCGGTTGCTGGGTCAACTACCTTGCCGGCAGCATTCGTCCACACAATACGGTTTGCCGTACCCGGCAACGCACCATCAATAGCCAACTTGGCTACATCCTCACGGTGCGCCAGGTTGTTCATATTGTCGAAATTCACTACATGCAGCGCGAGATTATTCGCCTCCGGCGAGCCCGTCACCGCAAAGTTCATGCTCGCGACAGCGCCGGAAAGCCTGTTCGGCGTCGGGAATGCAACCCAGTTCGACGCCTGGCGCGAGAAGTTGAACTTAAACTCCATCGGCGCACCAACCGAGTGCGTCTGGACTACGGTGCCAGAAGCATCCTCAACCCACGCATAGTAACCACGGTTCTTCGCGACCTCATCATAGTCGCCCTTCAGGTCGAGGGCGTACTGGCCAGTCTCATCCGTGGTCGCAACCCAGGTCTTGCGCAGCCACTCAGGGTGCTCCTTAACCAAATCCGCAACAGCACCAGGACGAACGAACATGTCCTGCTCATGCGCATTTGCCAAACCGGTAATGCCCTCTTCAGTCAACGTGGTGAAGTACACCTTGTAACCGACGGCAGGCGTATCCTTCGAAGTCGAAGCGGGAGTCTTGAAGGCAGGACCGGTCACGATGTTGGCTTGATCTGCGCCAAGGCCAGTCTCATGCCACACACGGCCAACGATGACCTCATCACCGGTTACGGTGCCAAGATCACGGCCTTCAGCGTTGCGGCCGACGAGCGGGTTCTCCGAGACTTCCTCAGCCATCATGAAGTTCTTGCCAGTCTCAGGATCAATCGGCAAGTACCCCATCCAAATGTGGGCACGCTGGTAGTTCGTGCCCACAAGCGGGAACGTACCGTGCTTTGCTGGGAACGCCGATTGCCACTGACCGGTCGTCAAACCCGGTGCCGTACGCATCGGGTACATCAACAGACCTGAACGCTTTTCAACCTGTGGCTCCGCCCAGATGCGAATCAGCTGACTGGACACAGCACGGAACTGGTGGAAGTTACCATTCGAATCGGTAAACCCATCACGCAGATCAAAGGCAAAACGTCCCTGACGAGTACCTACCTTGTGGGTTTGGGTCTCATACACCGGAGACACGGTGCCGTCTTCATCCATCCACTGCATGAACACACGGGTGCCGTCCTCAACGAAGCGACCTGTGCCAGGAGTAATCGTGCCGTAGCCACCGACACCAACGAAGCCAGACACAGTGTGCTTCGCATTGGTGAAGTCAGTCACCGAGGTGGTGTAGCCATTTGCAATCGCGTCAACAACCTCAGCACCTTCAGTGTTAACCAGCTGGGTGTTGTAGCGCGCCATCGGATCATTTGGATCCAGACCACACTTCGCTGTGTGTCCATCAACCGTATTCACCTCAGATCCAGTTTCAGCAGCAAACGCGACCGGCTGTGCCAACGGCGCAACAAGTGCAAATGACAGAGCAGCCGCTGCTACGGACGTACCGCGACGGCGACCAATGTGACTTTTTTTCATTAAATTCCCTCCAAAAAGTCTGAGCGTCATAGGTTCATGACCCTGACGAGCAAACAAAACACACCTGCAAACAGGGCCTATGGACACCACCGTAAAGAAAGTGACAGGGGACGGCAATGCACCCACTAGCTCCATGACAGCTGTTACCACCCTGAGATAGATCAATGACACTCGCCATCAAAAGCGCTGGCCAGTACTGTTATACAGGCGTATAATATTACCTGTGCTCCACCTAAGAGCGGCGGAAAAGTGAGCCCGGCAGGGTGCGCAGGGGCACTTCCAGCAAATTCCGTAGTTGTCTACAGTTTTAGGGAATTAGTTATCTTTTCGAGGTCTTAATGCCTTAGGAAAATCTGAGCCTTTCACCATCACCCCCTAACGGGGGTAATTAGTGACGTTTTAATGGTCACGTGTAAAGACTACGGAAACGTAAAAACGCCTGTGATGGGAAGAATCCACCACAGGCGTCGAACCTACGAGGCAACCGGGCCCCGGCACCGTGAGCCTAGAACGGCAGCTTGAACTGCTCGCCGTTCTTGAACCACCAGCCGAACAGAGCGGTGAGGGCGCCGAGGATTACCAAGGCAGCGCCGGCGATCGCGCCGCCGTTCGCGGAGGAGCCATCAGACGGCTTCCCTGCCGAATCCGAAGGGTTCGCAGTCTCCACCGGGCCGCGGGTCTGGGTCACCGGGGCGGGCGCCGGCTTCGGCGTCGGCGTCACGGTGACGGTCTCCTTCGAGGTAGGCGCAGGCGACGGCGCAGACGTGGACGGCTCGGGCGGCTGCACGACCGGGCGCAGCACCTGCTCGACCTTCTTCTGCTCCTCCTTGTTCACCTTCGCGGACGGGAGGTCCTTGAGTACCTTTTCGGCTTCCTGCTTGGTCAGGTCGAGGACGGGGACACGGAAGGTCTCATCGAACACGGTCTCACCGTTCTGGTTCTTCACCGAAAGCTCGACAGGCGTGTTCGGGCCCTTCACCCCAGCGAGGTCCTGCATCGGGATGGCGAGGTCGCCGGCGTAGTTGTCCTTATCCGCGATGCCAGCCAGGGCAATGTCCTTGCGCGCGGACTTGCCGTTGCCCCAACGGGCCTCCACGGTGAAGGTGTGGGCGTCGATGCCCTTGTTTTCCACGCGGACATTCAGCGCGTTGTTGGGGTGGTGGAGAACGATGCCGTTGTGGGCGTCGTCGATAAGCAATGCCCCTGCTTTGAGATTGTTATCGGCAGCGGCGAGCACCGCGAGCTCGTAGACAGTCAGGTCCTCCTCCGCCAACTGATCGTGCTCGTGCGTGACGCCAATGATGCCGTCAGCCTTGCCGATGTAGTTGGAACGCAGCACCAGATTCTTCCAGTCCGCGGGGATGGTGGACTGGCCGACGAAACAGAACTGATCCTTCAGGCCCTCCGGGCACTTGTCGTAGAAGTTCTTGCCCGAGTTCAGCGCGTGGCCGTCCGCCTTCGTCTCCTCGGCGGAAAGCCCGAAGCGGGAGAACTGGTACAGGTAGTTCATCGCGGAGTTGTACTTCGGGATGTAGTTACGCTCCTGCTGGCCGCTCGGGTAGCCGGCGAGCAACTCGGCGTACTTGTGGCTCTCCTCGGTGGGGATGCCGTCGTGGTCGAGGCCGAGGACATGGCCGAACTCGTGAAGAATCGTCCCCTTGAACTCCTCTTCTGTGGTCAAGCCAGCGCCCTTAGCGACGAAGAAACTCTCGCCCTGCAAACCCAGCCCCGACGAAAGTTCTCCAGGGGCAATCGTGTCGCCGATCACGCCGACATGCCACACGGCGTCGCGCTCGCCGAGCAGGTCGTTGTGCCAGCCCTTCATCGTGTCCACGCGCGACCTGCCATCCTGGTCGAAGGAGTACTTCGCGTACGGCAGCTTCTCCTTGTTCTGACCACCGCGACGATCCGCCACCGGGATGCCCGGGGCGTACAGCGCGCCTGCGTCGATGTGCAGGTTGATGCCGTTGTCACGGAACAGCGCCTCCAAGTCCTGGAGCATTTTGCGGGTGGGGCGGTAGAAGTTCTTGTTCAGCGTCGCGCACTCTTCAAACGAGAGCACGTCCTTCGCCGTCGGGTTGAACCGGCCGCGGTCCGCGCAGCCACGCTGCTCCCACTCGGACGGCATCCAGTTCAGCTGCAGGAACACGTCCGGGTGCTGTGGGTCGGCGCCCCACTTGGGCAGGTCGATGACGGTGCCGTCTGCAAGCGTGAAGCCCTCTTCTTCCCAGATGTCGGGCAGGCCGTCGCCGTCGGTGTCGGCGGCGTCTTGCTGGGTGGAGACATCGATACGCACGCTGGTTTCGAAGCGCCCGGAGGCGTCGGTCCTGCCCACCCAACGACCACGCTGGGCCTCGGCGGAAGCGCCGATGTGGCCGCTGACCTCCTCGCCCGTTGCGGCGTTGAGCGCCTTGAAGTCCTTGTCCGCGGCGGTGGCGAACGTCCCTTCACCGAAGGTGACGTCGACCTTGTAACCGGGCTTCACCGGCGTGAGGTGGAAGCGGTTGGCACCCGCGTCAAACGTGCCGGTGTAGTCCGCCTCGAGCGCTTTGAGCAGGACGGTCGAATCAAGCCGCACCCGAGTGCCCTGCGGCGCCTCCACGACGGTGTTCACCGTGGTGGAACGCCCCTCAATGGTGAAGGTGCGGGTAATCGTGGCGCTGCCATCCTTGGTCACCATGGTGACCACATTGGCGTTGCCCTGCTGCCTGCCGGTCACGGTGGTGTTGCGATCCAGCGAAACGTCCGTGCGGTTCACCCACACATCGGTGAACAGGCGTGCACTCAGCCCACCCGGTGCGGAGTACGGGTGCGCGTAGTGCAGGTCCGTGAACCGGCTCGGCTGGATGAGCACGCCGTCGAACGCACCGTTAGTGGCATCCTGCGCGACCTGGTAGCCGCCTTCGTATTTCTGAACTGCAGCATCCGCTGGCGTTACAACGAGCGGCGCGACCATCGCAGTACTGAGCAAAACTGCAAGTGCTGTCTTCTTCAAAGCCATGATCCTTGTCCCTTTTGCTAGAACTTGATGCCAAAGTTGCGCAGCACGTCACGCACCGCGTCCTGGTTGATAAACGCAGCCCACGCAGCGCCGCCGATCACCGCAAGCACACCAAGGATGATCGCAATGACCCCTCCGGTGCTCGAGCCGGTGTTGCACGATTCACTAGATGTGCTGGAAATGTTGGATGTGCTCGAGTTGCTTGAGCCGTCGTCGCACGCCGGGTTTGCTGTTACGCCTGTGCCGGTGACCTCCACTCGCGCCTGGATGCGCTCGACGGAGCCGTCGGCGTAGCGGACATCCACCGGCAGCACTCGCGTGCCCGGCTTCGCGCCAGCATCCGCCTGCACTGTGATCACGCCCGTTTCAGAATCAATCTCTGCCTTCAGACCCGCAGCGTTGCCTGCCAGAGAGTAGGTCGCGCCGACCTTCTTGTCCAGTGGCACCTCGAGTTGCAGCGAAGTGCGCTCGCCTGGAGCAACCTTCGACGCAACGTACACCGGCTGGTGCTGGGTGGTCTGTGGCTTGGTTGCCACGACGGTGACGTTGACCGTGGTTTCGGACCCATCCGGGAACTTCACCACCACCGGCACAACGACCTGGTCATTCGGCTGCACCTTGTCGGTGGTAACCACCGTGACCTCGCCGGTGTCTTTGTTGACGTCCACTGACCAGTTCTCGTCCGAAAACGCACCGATATCGAACGTTGTGCCATCTGGCAGCGCCGGTACGACGTTCGCGTCCAGCACCACGCCTACCGGAACCGTGACCAGCGCATCCTTGACCGGGATGGTCTCCGCCATCGAGGTCGCTGCCTGCGGGTCAACGAAGGCAGTGTTGCTTTGTTGCGATCCATCCGCGTACGACACCGTCACCACAACCTCTGCGCGGTGCTCACGCGACTGCGGCGCGGTTGCCGTGATCAGGCCCGTGGTCTCATCCACCTGGATGCCCCAACCGTTGAGGTCCGACTTGTCCCGGTCGAGCGTGAACGTGGTGCCTTCCGGCAGGTCATTATCGCCCACCTGCTTGACCTGGGTCTGCTCGCCTGGCGAGGCGGAGCGGCCGACCTCGTACTTCGGGTCATACATCTCGGCGTAGGCGCCAGGGATGACCTCGAAGATTGCTTCGGTTGTGTCGGTGGTTCCGTCTGCGTACGTGACCAGCACTGGAACCGTGATGAGGTCACCCGGCTGCGCATCCTTCGGTGCGGTAACCTCAACGCGGCCGTTGTCTTTGAGCGTGCCCGGGCTTTCGACCTTGAACGTCACTTCTCCTGCCGTTCGCAGCGGCTGGCGACGGAACTCACGCCCATTGACGTAGCGGGTCAGGTTCGGCGTAACCGACGTTGCCGACTCCCCCACCCGCACATACGCACGCGGGTACACCGGATCGAACTGGTTGGTGAGTGGCGGCTCGGGGGCCGCTGGTCCGACCGCGGTCTCGGTGGTGTTGCCTGCTTCATCGCTAACCCGGATTCTGTCTTCCGAATTCAGGTCAATATCCGTAGGCACATCGACAGACCAGTTGCCGTCCTTGTCAGTGGTGGTTCTGATCGGGTCTTTCACACCCGGAATCGTGACAGAGATGTCCTCACCCGGACGGTCACCCTTACCTGTGATCTTGCGATCACCAGGCTTCACTGGGTTGATGAGCGGCGCGGTGGTGTCACCCTCGTCAGCGACTGCAGGGTTGGTGCCACCCTCAATCTCATCCTTGTTCGAGATGCCATCGCCATCGAAGTCACCGTCCGGATCCAGCAAGGACTTACCGTCCTTACCAACCAGATCGAAGCCAGCGGTTGCAGAGTTCTTCGAGCCATCGTTGTACTCAAAGTCGACATCTACCGACGGACGAACATGCGGAGTGAAGATCTCCTTGAACTTCTCCCAGCTGCTATCGATGTTCGGCAGCTCAGACTCGATCTTCTCAGCGACCTTGTCGTAGCCAGGAGCCGTTGCCTCAACAACACCGTTGGTCTCGCCAGTCTTGAAGGTCCAATCCTCAGAACCAGCAGACGGCTTACCCGTTGCTTCCTTCACAGGAACATCGGTCTTGC
>NZ_KV789311.1:8134-8848 GCF_001807545.1 Corynebacterium sp. HMSC08F01
ACATCGGTCTTGCCCTCAAACGGATCAGACTTCTCAGTCTTGCCAGCCTCAACGTTCTTACGATCGCCGTAGTTCGGGACGTTCCTCGACGCATCAGAACGCAGGTCAACGACGTTGACGTCGATCTCGCCAATCGAGTTGCCATCCTTGTCAGTAACGATGACCTTGGCACCCTGCGGATCAGTACCCTCCGGCACCGTCACCTTGACGTTGCCGTCTTCGTCGATCTCAACCTTGGAGTCCGGGATCTCCTTGCCGTCCTTATCGACGAGCTTGCCCTTTTCGTCACCATTCGGGTTCTCAACCTTGCCAACAGTGTGCTCGCCACCATCAGCCGGAACCGTGGTGTTATCACCAGGCTTCACGGTCGGGTTCGGCTTAACAACGTCGACAGTGACATCGACAGTCTCAGACGAACCATCCGGGTAGGTCACCTTCACCGGAACAGTGATCTTGTCACCAGGCTTCGCATCCTCCGAAACCTTGACAGTGATCTCACCGGTCTTCGAGTCGATGGCCACACCGTCAGGAGCGTTCTCACCCGGGGTGAACTTCGTACCATCCGGAGCAGTGGTCGAGTTGCCGTCCTCGTCCATGAACCTCGGAGCGGGAACCTTGGAGTCCTGGCCAGGCTTACCGGTGACATCCTCGTAGACAGGCTCGAACGTATCGTTGTTCAGCGATGCAACCTTAAACGGTGCAACACCAGTAGCG
>NZ_KV789312.1:0-740 GCF_001807545.1 Corynebacterium sp. HMSC08F01
ACGCACACACCGGCGAGACCAACTTGGCCAAATCACGCTGCTTCTGATTCGCCAAACGTTGCGTGCGGTACAAGTTCACCGCACCGGCCTGCGGATGAAACGCCGCCACCTCTAACGCATCACCGAACTGGGCGGCCAAAAACTCCGCACCCGTCATGGTGGTGCCATCGGTCATGGCCAACACCACATCATCCCCACTGCCATCCAAGATGCGCAGGTAATCCGGCAGCGGCACCAACACAGTGGGACGTGGCGCTGCGGTTGCGACCTTGCCCTCGCCGAAGAAGATCCCAATCAAATTCTCGGCAATCTGGGGTGCAGCCGGACGATCCGGATCAATCCCTAACCGCCCAGCGTGCTCCATATCGGAGATCTCACGCTCGTCATAGGTTAAGTGCAGGGTACGTTTGCCGTTTCGCGACGGCCCGAACTTCGCCGCATCCACCGCAGGCTTCTCGTTTGCCGGCACCAACGTACGGGCTGCAGCCTCAATCGCCCGGTAGCCACCTTCGACCTCAAGCAGGGCCAGGCGCAGTGCCCACCGCTGGGAGGCGTCCTTGACCGAGGCGATGCGGCGCTCGATCAACGCCAGCTCGTCGAGGGAGAAACCCCGAGCCCGCGTAGCGGCCACCGCCTGTTTGCGCGTGAACTTGGTGCGCCCGAAGTACACATCCCGCAGCCGCGCCCAGGCTCGCGCACGATCGGGTGCAAAGCCCGAGGCGAGTGCAACATCAAGGTCG
>NZ_KV789312.1:760-99249 GCF_001807545.1 Corynebacterium sp. HMSC08F01
GCAACCCACCTCTGCGAGCCTGTGAAATTTACAAAAACGCCCCTGTGGATAACCCCTAAGGCACCTGGTAGGCGAGGTCGCGTGCGTCGGTGACGAGCATCTTCCCCGGCGCGTGACAGATTGCCAGATCGGGCTTCGACGACATCACAATCGACTGCGGCGTGACCCCACACGCCCAGAACACCGGCACGGTGCCCGCGGGGATGTCCACGGCGGAGCCGAAGTCGGGCGCAGCAAGGTCGTCGATACCGATCGCGGCCGGATCCCCCACATGCACGGGCGCACCATGCACGGCCGGGTAACGCGACGTGATCCGCACGGCATCGGACACCTGCGACGCGGGAATCGGTCGCATGGAGACGACCATCTTGCCGGAGAACA
Source organism: Corynebacterium sp. HMSC08F01 (assembly GCF_001807545.1). Classification (NCBI taxonomy): domain Bacteria; kingdom Bacillati; phylum Actinomycetota; class Actinomycetes; order Mycobacteriales; family Corynebacteriaceae; genus Corynebacterium; species Corynebacterium sp. HMSC08F01. The sequence goes on from NZ_KV789312.1 coordinate 1,142, forward strand.
CCCCGGCGGGTTCGCAGTCGATGTTGGTCATATACATCGGCACGTTGCGCCCCTGCTCGATGTGCGCGACGGGCACCCCGTTGTCCAGCAGCGCTGCCTCGAAGGTGAATGAGCAGCCGATGAGAAACGCGACGGTGTTGTCGGTCCAGTATTCGGTGGCGTTGAGGGGTTCGTCGATAAGCGAGCCGTCCTTGAACACGCGGTAGGCGGGAATGTCGGTGCGAATATCGCCACCCGCGAGTAGCGACGACTCCACCTGCCCCGGCTCCAACACCCCCAGGATCGGGCACGGCTTCGGGTTGCGCTGCGCGAACAGCAGGAAATCGAACGCGTACTTCTTATCCAGCGCGATCAGGTTGGCTTGGGCGTAACCAGCGGAAAAGCCCGCCGTTGTCGGCACCTCGGTGGTGCGGAACAACGCGCGGGCTTGCGCTGGGGTCATAGAGGCGGGGTGCATGCCCTTCAGACTACGCCCACAACTTCGGCAGGGTGCTGATCGAGCTCCAGCCCATCCACGCGCAACCAACCAGCGTGATCGCACCGACGATGAGCATCCACATCGGCGGCTTGTAGCCACGCAGCAGGTCCTTGCGGAAGAAACCGACGTAGAGGACGACGGCGAAACCGATCGGCAGGATCAGGCCGTTGAAGGCGCCTGCGAAGATGAGGAGCTTCTGCGGTGCAGAGCCAACGAACAGGTAGATGACCGTGGAGATGACGATGAAGCCGACGGTGAGCCAGCCGCGCTTCTTCGGGTCGAAGCCCTGCTTGGTCAAAAACGAGATCGAGGTGAACGACGCGCCGATGACCGAGGACAGGCCCGCAGCCCACAGGACGAGGCCGAACATGCGGCGTCCCATGTCGCCTGCGGCTTGGTAGAAGACGTCTGCCGCGGTGTTGTCTTTGGACAGAGCAACGCCCGTAGCGACGACACCCAGCACCGCGAGGAACAACAGCACGCGCATGATGCCGGTGACGATGATGCCGGTGACCGAGGAGCGGGAGATGTAGTCGAGGTTTTCGGGGCCGGTGTGGCCGGCGTCGATAATCCTGTGCACGCCGGCGAACACGATGTAGCCGCCGACGGAACCGCCGATGAGTGTGGTGATGACCTTGAAGTCCACGGCGTCCGGGGCGACGGATTGGCGCATCGCCTCAGCCACTGGCGGGTTTGAGGAGATGGCGACGTAGAGCATGAGCAGGATCATCAGTGCGCCGAGGATGCCGACGAGGACGTCGAGGGCGGCACCCGCGCGCTTCCAGAGGAACACGCAGATGGCGATGATGGCGGAGATGGCGCCACCGATCTTCGGGTCGACGGTGTCGCCGGTAAGCGCTTGGACGCCGAGGCCGGTGCCGGCAATGTTGCCGATGTTAAAGACGAGTCCGCCGATGCCGACGAGGATGGCCAAAAACCAGCCGAGGCCCGGCAGCACCGCGTTGGCAAGTTCGCTGGCGCGCAGGCCGGAAACGCCGAGGATGCGCCAGACGTTCAACTGGATGACGATGTCCACGATGATGGACAGCAGGATGGCGAACGCGAACGCCGCGCCCATCTGGACCGTGAAGACGGAGGTTTGGGTGAGGAAGCCCGGCCCGATGGCAGAGGTGGCCATCAGGAAGATGGCGCCGACCATGGGGCCGATGCCTCGTGCCGCTGCTGGCGGCTTGGTGGGTACGTCGGCTGCGGTTGAGCCGCCGGTGTTGGGGTTTGGAGCGGTCACGGGGGCACTCCTTTCAATGACGGGAATGTGACGTGGGTGATATTAGGGCATAAAAGCGCCCTGGGTGACACCTCGTCACACATCGTCACACCCGGGTTACCCCTAGTCGACTTTGAATTCCGCCATCTTGTCCCATTCGGTTTTGCCTTCGATGAGGGTGTTGATGATGGTCGGGGTTTCCTTCAGGATCGTCGGGAAGAATTCCTGCGCGGCCTTGAAGTGGTCGGAGTTGACGTGGGCTTCGGCGGCGTCGTCGTGGAATGCTTCGATGAGCAGGTATTCGTCGGGGTTGTCTTCGTTGCGGTACCAGTCGAAGAAGATGTTGCCTTCTTCGGCGCGGGAGGCGTCGGTGAAGTCTTTGACCAGTTCGCGGAAGTTCTCGACGTGTTCGGGCAGGGGCTTGAATCGTACGTTGATCAGAATCATGCGCCCCACCCTACGCGGAGTTAGCTTTCAAGCTGCTCGCCGAGTTCGAGCCATTCCATTTCGAGTTCCTCGCGGGTGTCTTTGGCGGCGTTGAGTTCTTTGGTTTTGGCGCCGATGGCGTCGAAGTCGCCGGCCTCGGACAGTGCGGTGATCTCGGCTTCGAGTGCTTCTGCCCGCTCGCTTTCCTTCGCGATCTTGCGCTCCAGAGACTTCATCTGCTTTTGGATCTCGCGCTCTTCCTGCGAACTGAGACCCTTTTGCTTGTCGACGACCTCCTGCCCCCGCTCCCCCAAATCCAACGGTCCGGTCGCGGTGTCCTCGGCTGCCCTGCGGTCCAGGTACTGCTGGATGCCGCCGGGCAGATTGGTTAAGGTGCCGTCGCCGAACAGGGCGTAGGTGGTGTCCGCGATGCGTTCGATGAGGTAGCGGTCGTGGGAGATAACCACGAGCGTGCCGGGCCAGGAGTCGAGGAGGTTTTCTAGCTCTTGGAGGGTGTCGATGTCGAGGTCGTTGGTGGGCTCGTCGAGAAGCAAGATGTTCGGCTCGGCCATGAGCACGCGCGTGAGTTGGAGGCGACGGCGTTCGCCGCCGGAGAGGTCGCGCACGGGGGTGCGTTGGCGTTTCGGGGAGAAGCCGAGGCGTTCGGCGAGTTGGGAGGCGGACATTTCGCGTTTGCCGAATTGGATGTAGGTGGCCACGTCTTCGACGGCGTCGATGACGCGGCGTTCCGGGTCGAGGTCGTCGAGTTCTTGGCGCAGCCAGCCGATGCGTGCGGTTTGGCCTTCGATGCGTTTACCGGCGGCGAGTGGGTATTCGCCGGCGAGGGTGCGCAGGAGGGTGGTTTTGCCGGAGCCGTTCACGCCGACAAGGCCGATGCGCTCTCCGGGTGCGAGGCGCCAGGTGAGGTGGTCGACGAGTGTGCGGCCGTCGGGGGCGTCGATGCGTGCGTCTTCGAGTTCGATGACGACGCGGCCTTGGCGTTGTTTGGAAAACGCCATGAGTTCGACGGTGTCGCGCGGCGGCGGGACGTCTTTGATCAGGGCTTCTGCGGCTTCGATGCGGTAGCGCGGCTTCGAGGTGCGTGCGGGGGCGCCGCGGCGCAGCCACGCGAGTTCCTTCCGCGCGAGGTTTTGGCGGCGCTGTTCGATGGCGTCGGCTTGGCGGGCACGTTCGGCGCGCGCGAAGGTCCAGTCGTTGTAGCCGCCTTCGTAGACATCGACGGTGCCGTCGTGGACTTCCCAGGTCAGGGTGGCCACGGTGTCGAGGAACCAGCGATCGTGCGTGACGACGACCACCGCCACCTTGCGCGACAACAAATGGTCAGCGAGCCACTGCACGCCTTCGACGTCGAGGTGGTTGGTCGGCTCGTCGAGCACGACCAGGTCGAGGTCCTGCACGAGTGCCGCGGCGAGGTTCACGCGGCGACGCTCGCCACCAGAGAGGTTGCCTACCGGGGTGTCCAGGCCGAGCTCGGCCACGCCGGTGCCTTGAAGGACCTCGCGCACCTTGGCGTTAGAAGCCCACTCGAAGGTTTGCAGTCCGAGCGGTTCGACGACGGCTTGGCCGACGGTGAGGGTCTCGTCGAGGTCGAAACGCTGGGTGACCACTGCCATGCGCAGGCCCGAGTTGTGGGAGACACGGCCCGCGTCGGGCGCTTCGATGCCGGTGAGCACTTCAAGCAGGGTGGTTTTGCCGCCGCCGTTGACGCCGACGATGCCGATGCGGTCGTTGGTTTGCACGCCGAGGGAGACACCGTCGAGCAGGGTTTTCAGCCCCCACGTTTTGGAGACGTTTTCAAGGTTGATCAGGTTAGCCATATCGGGTGCATAGTCTACGCACCCTGCCTAATCGGCGGTCTCGAGCACCGCGCCGTGGTCGGGTCCTTCGGCGACGAAGATCTCGTAGCCCTCGAATCGCTCCGCCAAGTGTTCGGCGACCCATTGGGCGTGCTCGAGGCTTTCGCACAGCACCGCGACCGTGGGCCCGGAGCCGGACACGATGGCGCGCAGGCCTGCTTCGTTGGCAGCGTCGATAAGCCGCTTGAGTTGCGGGCGCATCGACAGCGCTGCCGCGTCGAGGTCGTTGTGCAGCGCCTCTGCCACCCGCGCCGCGTCGCCCGAGGTCAACGCCTGGGACAGGCCTGCGGTGTTGAGGTGTGGGACGAGGGCTGGGTTGCCGTGACGCAGGTCGTCGAGAAGCGAAAATGCTCCGCCGGTGGAAATACCCACCTTGGGGTTGACGAACACCCAGTTCAAGCGCCCGCGCGACAGCATTTCGACGAGTTCATCTCCCCGGCCGGTGCCGAGTGCTGTGCCGCCCATGAGCGAAAATGGCACGTCAGCGCCGAGCGACGCTGCCAACTCGTGCAACGTCTCAGCCATAAGCGGCTCGCCGTGGTCGGCCACGAGCGCGTTCGCGGCGACCAGTGCAGCGGCAGCGTCGGCGGAACCGCCCGCCATCCCGCCAGCGACGAAGACGTGCTTGGCCACCTCGATGTGGACCTCCGGAAGGGCAATCCCGGCGCGCTCGGCCACCGCGTTGACCGCGCGCCACGCCAGGTTGGTTGGCCCGTCGATGCTTTCTTCCGGCTCATCGACGTAAAACGTGGTCTGCATGGAGCGCACGATGGGGCCTTCAGCAACTGTGTCGGAGGCGACGAGCGTGACCACTTCGCGACGGTCCACGGCGTGGAAGACGGTGACCAGGTCGTGGTAGCCGTCGGCGCGGGCCTCCCCTACTCCGAGGTGGAGGTTGACCTTGCCTGGTGCGGAGGCGACGTACTTACGCATGGCCTAACTGTACAAAGTCGGCCACGGTAAGTTTTTCACCACGCAGGCCTGGGTCGATTCCCGCTGCGCGAAGGGCCGCTTCGGCGTTTGCGGGCGAGCCGTAGATGCCCGCAAGTGTGGAGCGAAGCGTCTTGCGGCGTTGCGCGAAGGCGGCGTCCACGATCGGGAAGACGCGCTCGCGAAGTTCGCGCGGGTTGTCGTCGTTGACGTCGATGCGCACAAGCCCCGATTCGATGTTCGGCGCGGGCCAGAAGACGTGCTTGCCAATCGTGCCGGCGCGCGAGACGTCCCCGTAGAACGCAGCTTTGACACTCGGCACGCCGTAGATCTTGGAGCCGGGCACCGCGGCGAGGCGGTCGGCGACTTCCTTTTGCACCATGACCAGCACGCGCCTGATCGTGGGGAACTCCTCCAGCAGGTGCAACAGCACTGGCACGGAGACGTTGTACGGCAGGTTGGCTACCAGCGCTGTTGGCTCGACGTCGAGGTCGTCGCGGCGCGCCTTCAGCGCGTCGGTGGTGATCACGGTGAGGCGTTCGGCGTACTCGGGCGCACGCGCCTGAACGGTTGCAGGCAGACGCCCGGCGAGACGTGGGTCGATCTCAAGCGCGACGACCCGCGAGACCGTATCGACGAGCCCAAGCGTTAGCGACCCCAACCCCGGGCCAACCTCCACAACGACGTCGTCAGGCGAAAGCTCTGCGGCACCGACGATCATGCGCACGGTGTTCGGGTCGTGCAGAAAGTTCTGCCCCAGTTTCTTGGTAGGCGTGACGTCGAGTTCTGCCGCGAGTTCGCGGATCTCGGCCGGGCCGAGCAGCTGCGAGCCCGCCATTTAGCGCAGGCCCAGACGGGCGGTGCAGGCAGGCCACGCGCCCCAGCCCTGGGCGGCCTGGGTGCGCTCGGCGATGGCGATCTGCTGTTCGCGGGTGGCCAGGTCGGCGGTCGGCGCGAAGGCGGTGCCGCCGTAGGCGGCCCAGGTGCCTGGGTTGAACTGCAGGCCACCGTGGTAGCCGTTGCCGGTGTTGATGGACCAGTTGCCGCCGGATTCGCAGGCTGCGATCGCGTCCCAGACGGAACCGTTAGCCACGGCAGGGGCTGCCGCGCCGGTGTTACCCGTCTGCTTGGTGCCACGCGCGATGACGGCGGGCTTGCCCTTCTTGGTTTCCTTCTCCTCGGCAACGCCTTCGGATTCGACAACACCGTTGACGGTCACGGTGCGGTGGATGATCTGCTTTTCGCCCTGCACGCCTTCTTCGCGGACTTCTTCGGTGCCTTCGTCGAGGGTGTCGTCGTCAATGTATTCGGCGGGTTCTTCCACCGCGACGGTCTCTGGGCGGTCGATGGTGTTGACGCGGTCGAGGACGATTTCCATGCCCGGCACGATCGCGTCGGCGAGCGCATGGTTCAAACGGTCGTCGCTATCGAAGGTGACGCCACGCGCCGACAGCAGGTCGCCGACGGTTTTGGCTGCGGCGGAAACGTAGGTGAGGTTACCGCCGTCGCGAAGTGCCACGATCTTCGGTGTGGTCACGTCCACGTTGAGGCCTTCGGTGACCGTCTCGTCGCGGTCGATGTCCACGCCCGCGGCGGAGGTAACGCCGGCTTCCTCGAGCAGTTCGCCGACGGTGCTGGCGGTCGAGGTGATCTGCTGGGCAACACCGTCGACGACGACGGCGACCGGCTTGGCGGTGCGCACGGTGACGGTATCGCCACGCGAGATCTTCTCCCCCGGCGCCGGGTAGACGAGGTCCTGCGGGTCAACGTCAACGCCTGCGGACTGCAGCACGCCTGCGACGTCGGCGGCGTAGGTGCGGACGTTGGTCTCCTCACCGTTGACATCCACGGTGATCTGCTTCTGGGACGCCAGCGCGGTGCCCGCGCCACCGACGAGCACGGCGCCGGCGACAGTGCCAACCGCGACGCGTTTCGCGGCGGAGTTCTTCGGGTTGATCCGCTTGATCTGACGAGACATTCGCGCTTCCTCCGAGGGGTTAACGTAAAGCAACTTCGGTAACAATACGGTAACGCCCGCCGGGACACAAGGACCGACGCGCACTAATGTTCCAGGTCACACCCCGTAGACTCGCGAAAACGTCTCACTGATATCACGTGCCACATCGGCCACATCCATGTCGCGAACTTCAGCCAATACCTTCGCGGTGTGGCCGATAAGCGATGGCTCGTTGCGCGCACCGCGGAACGGCTCCGGCGTCATGTACGGCGCGTCGGTCTCCACCAACAACTGGCCGGCAGGCGCCAGGCGGGCGGCCTCGCGCAGTTCCTCGTTGCGCTTGAACGTGACGTTTCCCGCGAAGCTCAGTACGTAGCCACGCTCGATCGCCTCGCGTGCCACGTCCAGTGGCGAGGAGAAGCAGTGCAAGATGACGTGTTCGGGGCGCGGGGCGTCGTCGAGAATCCGCATGATCTCCGCATCACCCTCGCGGTTGTGGATCATCAGCGCCTTACCGGACTCGCAGGCCAGGTCGATGTGGAAGCGAAACGCCTCCTCCTGCACGTCCAGCGGTGCGGTGCGTTCCGCGTCGTGCTTGATCCAGTACGTATCGATGCCGGTCTCCCCCACCGCCACGCAACGCGCGTCGGCGGCCATGGTCTGTAGGCGGGCACGCGCGTCGTCGTCAAGTTCATGCGCCCTGGTCGGATGGATCGCGCACGCGGCAAACACGCGCTCGTTGAGATGTGCGGCCTCAAGCGCAAGTTCCGCTTCGTCGAGGCCATCGCCGACAGTGCAGATGCGCTCGACCCCGGTGGCTACGGCACGCTGGACAAACGCGTCGATCTCTTCCGCGGTACGTGCGCCGCAGGACGCGAGGTGCGTGTGTGCATCGACGAGCCCGGCGATCGGCTCGGCGGGCACGGGAGTGGGACGTGGCTTCTTTTTGCTCATACGATGCACCCTATGGCATTCAACGACATTGACTCAGCCACCCGCACCCAAATTGAGGCCGACCTGGCCGAGGCAGCCGGTCGTGGCATCAACGGTTCCCCGGCGGATATCGTCGCCTCGTTCGAGGAGGAACTTGCCGATTACCTGGCGCTTCCCCGCGATGTGCAGCGTGCGTTTCCTCGCGGCGAAACCGCCCGCATCTACGGCACCGCCCTCGGCGAGGCGCTCGTGCGGGAGGGCTTTTCGTGGCAATTGCTTATCGACGACTACGGGACCGATCTTGTCGTCGTCAAGAATCCCGGCGGCGCGGACGAGAAGTACACCGCCCCGCTCGTCGTTGTAGACCAGCGCTTTGAAGACGAAGAACCCGGCAAACTCACCGGGTTCCTCAACCAGTTTCTCTAGGCCTACTTCTGCACCGGCGCCCACTCCGGGCCGGTCTCGCCGAGTTCCGGATCGAGCTTGGCGATCAGCGGCTTCGGCTTAGCCAACTCGGTGCCCGGGGTAACCTCCACGCGCTGCCACACGGCCTGCTGCTGGGTGTAGTCACCGGTGATGGTCAGGTATGTCTGCCCCTTCTCTGGCAGGCCGGCGCCGACGAGGTTGAAGTCGGCGTCGTCGACAATCTCCTCGATGCGCGGCTCAGCAGCCCACACACCCTTTCGGCCCAAGGTCTCGTGGACCTGCTGCGCGGTGTGCGGCAGGAACGGGGTGAGCATGGCGTTGCAGTCAGACACCACCTGCAGTGCGGTCCACAGGACGGTGGCCAGGCGTTCACGCTGGGACTCGTCCTTAGCCAGCTTCCACGGCTCCTGCTCGGCGATGTAGGCGTTCGCTTCACCAACGACGTGCATGATCTTGGTGATCGCGTTCTTGAACCGAGCCTCGCTCAGATCCGCACCGGCGGTAGCAAAGGTTTCTTGCGCGAGGTTCAGGATGCGCTCGTCGGACGCCTCCAGCGGGCCCGGCGCGGGCACCTGGCCGAAGTTCTTGTGCGCCATGGACACGGTGCGGTTGACCAGGTTGCCCCAGCCGTTGGCCAGCTCGTTGTTCACGCGACGGACGAACTCGTCCCAGGTGAAGTCGGTGTCGTTGTTCTCCGGGCCTGCGACTGCGATGAAGTAGCGCAGCGGGTCCGGGCCGAACTCCTTGAGGAAGTCCTTGACGTAAATGACCACGCCCTTCGACGAGGAGAACTTCGAGCCCGACATGGTGAGGAACTCAGAAGAGACAACCTCGGTGGGCAGGTTGAGCTCGCCAAGACTGTGTACCTCGCCGCCCTTGGAGCCCTTGCCCGCGTAGCCAAGCAGCTCCGCCGGCCAGATCTGGGAGTGGAAGGTGATGTTGTCCTTGCCCATGAAGTAGTAGCCCTCGGTGGCTGGGTCCTGCCAGAAGTCCTTCCAGGCCTCCGGCTTGCCAATGTTGTGGGCCCACTCGATGGAGGCAGACAAGTAACCGACGACGGCGTCGAACCAGACGTAGAGCTTCTTCGACGGGTTGTCCTGCCAGCCCTCTACTGGGATCGGGATGCCCCAGTCGATGTCGCGGGTCATGGCGCGCGGACGCATGTCCTCGAGCAGGTTCAGGGAGAATTTCAGCACGTTCGGGCGCCAGTCCTCGCGGGTGGACAGCCACGCCTCGAGTGCGTCGTGGAGCGCCGGCAGGTCGAGCATGTAGTGCTCAGTCTCGACGAACTCCGGGGTCTCGCCGTTAATCTTGGATACCGGGTTGATCAGGTCTGCCGGGTCCAGCTGGTTGCCGCAGGTGTCGCATTGGTCACCGCGGGCATCGGTCGCGCCACAGATTGGGCAGGTGCCCTCGATGTAGCGGTCCGGCAGTGTGCGGCCCGTCGACGGGGAGATCGCACCCTTGGTGGTTTCCTTCACCATGTAGCCGTTAGCGTCCAACCCGCGGAACAGTTCTTGGACCACCGCGTAGTGGTTGCGGGTGGTGGTGCGGGTAAACAGGTCGTAGGACAGGCCAAGGCCTGCGAGGTCTTCCACGATCTGCTTGTTGTAGCGGTCCGCCAATTCCTTGACGCTGACGCCTTCCTTATCCGCCTGGACCAACAGCGGGGTGCCGTGCTCGTCGGTGCCGGAGACCATAAGCACGTTCTTGCCGGACATTCGCTGGTAGCGGGCGAAGACATCGGAGGGGACGCCGAAGCCGGCGACGTGTCCGATGTGGCGCGGGCCGTTTGCGTACGGCCAGGCCACACACACAAGAACGTTCTGGGTGGAATTAGCAGCAGTCATGGCTCCCAGCATAAGTTATGGCCCCGCTAAGCAATGAAACTGCTCCGCGGGGCCAGCAACGAAGGTGCGAAACGCTACGCGTTAGTTCTTCGCGCGCGGCTTCAGCATCTTCTTCATTTGCTCGCGACGTGCGTCGAGTTGCGCTTGGTCGCGGTGCATGCGGCGCTCGATAGCCAGCTGGCGGGCGAAGCGCTCGTGTTCCTTCTTATCCAGGTAAATGGTGTCGTTGGACATGTCCTTCACAATCGCGAACATGAGCGCGATAAGGATGAACAGGAACGGTGTTGCGGCCACGATGGTGACGGACTGCAGAGAGTTCAGCGCGTCAGCACCACCGGAGATCAGCAGGGTCAGACCGACGAATGCGGTAGCCACGCCCCACATAGCGGCCAGCCACGGCTTGGCTTCGGTCTTGCCGGACTGGGTCATGGACGCCATCACGGTCGAGGCCGAGTCTGCGGAGGTAATAAAGAAGGTACCCAGCAGCAACAGGGCGAACACGCCGACAACGTAGCCGCCCGGCAGGGCGTGCAGCAGGTTGAACAGCTGTTCCTCGTTGGAGCCGCCGCCGACGATGGACTGGCCATCCTGCTCCATCTTGATGGCGGTGCCGCCGAAGATGGCGAACCATACGGTGGACAGGCCAGCCGGGACGAGCAGGACGCCGAGGCAGAACTCGCGGACGGTGCGGCCGCGGGAGATGCGAGCCAGGAACGTACCGACGAACGGCGACCAGGAGATCCACCACGCCCAGTAGAAGATGGTCCAGCCGGAGAGGAAGTCACCAGCCTGGCCGTCGGAGCTCTCTGCGGTGCGGGCTGCCATTTCGAAGAAGTTCTGCAGGTAGTTACCAAATGCGGTCGGCAGCATGTTCAGCTGCGCAACGGTCGGGCCGAAGACAAAGACGAAGATCGCCAGGATCGCGGCGATGACCATGTTGGCGTTAGACAGCCACTGGATGCCCTTGGACACGCCCGACATTGCGGACAGCAGGAACGCCAGGGTCAACACGGAGACAATACCGATAGTCAGCTTGGTGGATGGGTTGTCCACGAAGCCGGACGCCTCCAGGCCGGAGCTGATCTGCAGCGCGCCAAGGCCCAGGGAGCAGGCGGTGCCGAAGATGGTGGCGAACACAGCGAACGCATCAATGAGACGACCGAGCCAGCCGTCAGCACCCTTCTGTCCGATCAGCGGGATGAAAGCGCTCGACAGCAGCTGCTTGCGGCCAAGGCGGAACGTCGAATACGCAATGGCCAGGCCGAGAATGGCGTACACAGCCCACGGGTGCAGCGTCCAGTGGAACATGGTCTGTGCCATGGCAGCGCCTACTTCACGTTCGTTGTGGCCGGGTACGCCGTCGAGGTACATCGCCAGTGGTTCTGCGGCGCCGTAGAACATCAGGCCGATGCCCATGCCGGCGGCGAACATCATGGCGATCCATGAAGTGGTCTTAAATTCTGGTCGCTCGTCTGCGGTGCCGAGGCGAATGGTGCCGAAGTTCGACGCCGCAATCACGATGACAAAAATGACAAAAATGGTGCCGCCGAGGACGAATGCCCAGCCCAGGTTGTCAATCACCCAGGTGAAGGCGGCATCGGCGAAGTTGGAAAAGCTGTCGGGGGCAGCCAGGCCCCAGCCGACAATTGCCGCGACAATAATGGCCAACGGAATGACAATGCCCCAGTTCACTGGGGCATCTTCTGCATCCGCGGCACGCTCCATGCGCTCTTCCGGGTCGACGTAGTCCGTCGCAACGCCGTCGCGGTCGGCGTCGAGCAGCGCAGCAAGTTCGCTGGCTGCAGAAGTTTCTTGGGGTGCGTATTGATCAGTGCTCTGCGTCTCCGCATCGGGATCGTGTGGATCCCTTTGTGAGTCTCGCTGAGACATACGGTTACTCCTTTGAAGTTTTCAGGTGTTTAAAAGTGCCCAAGCAGGCTAACGTAAATAACACCTTTGTGCTAACCGAGTTGTCGCGAGAACTTACTCAACCGCGCGCAGCGAGCGCGGCATCATACAGGTCCCCTACTTTCACGCCGTGCGCTTTGGCGACCTGTTTCGCAGCGTCCTTCATACGCTCGCCCTTTTCGACGAGCTCAAGCACCTTCCCCACCAAATCTTCCGCTTCCGGCTGCTTCGGCTCCCCACCTTCAATCACAAGCGTGATCTCGCCGCGTACGCCGTCTGCTGCCCATTCGGCAAGTTCTGCAAGAGTGCCGCGCTTGACCTCTTCATAGGTTTTGGTCAGTTCCCGGCACACCGCGGCGCGGCGTGTACCGCCGAGGACGTCGGCGGCGTCGTCAAGCAACTGCGCGATGCGGTGCGGGGATTCGAAGCAGCAGACGGCGCGACGCTCGTCGATAAGGGATTCCAGCCAGGCCCGACGCGCACCGGCCTTGCGGGGCACGAAGCCGTCGAAGATGAAGTGGCCGACGTTGAGCCCGGACAGCGCAAGTGCCGTGGTTACCGCAGACGGGCCCGGGATACAGGTCACGGGGATGCCGGCGTCGTGGGCGGCGGCGACGATCGAATGCCCTGGGTCGGAAACAATCGGCATGCCGGCATCCGTGACGACGAGGACGGTGCCGGTGCGGGCGGCGTCGAGAAGCTCACGCGAGCGCGCGTCCTCATTGTGGTCGAAGTTGGACACCACGCGCCCGGTGATCTCCACACCGAGTGCCGCAGCCAGCGCGCGGGTGCGACGCGTATCCTCCGCGGCGACGATATCGGCCTGACCAAGGGCCTGCACGAGCCGTGGAGAGGCGTCCCCGATGTTGCCCAGCGGTGTGGCAGCGAGCACCACTCCGGTAGCTGGGAACTGGGTTTCACGATCATGCTCGGCGGACATAAGCCTGAAGCATACGCGTCAGGCGCTAGTATCTTCGTCCGTGACCACTATCGCGAGCACTTCCAACGCCACCCCGGCGCCAGACGAACCAGGCGCGGCGCGCAAAGTCCGCCCGAGCCGACCGGCCCCCACCGCACCCGTATCGGTGCCGTGGACGCGCCGCGACACCATCGCCGCCAGCGTGATCGGTGTCCTCGCGCTGTTTACCAGGTTCCTGGGGCTGACCCAGCCGACCAGTTCCGGCACCCCGGTCTTCGACGAGAAGCACTACGTGCCGCAGGGCTGGGACATGGTGCGCAGCTCCTTTAACCCCGTGCTCGGCGGCATTGAGTCGAACCCGGGCTACGGCCTTGTCGTGCACCCGCCGCTGGGCAAGCAGCTGCTGGCGCTCGGCGAAACAATCTTCGGCTACACGCCTTTGGGTTGGCGCATCATCACCGCACTGTTTGGCACCGCGGTGATCGTGTTCGTGTTCCTCATCGCGCGCCGCGTGAGCCAGTCCACCTCTATCGGTGTGGTCGCGGGCATCATCGCGCTTTTCGACGGCGTCCTGCTCGTCGCAGCCAAATTCGGCATGCTGGATATCTTCCAGGTCCTGTTTATCGTCATTGCCGCCTGGACGCTCGCCGGCGACATGCGCGAGGTGCACCACCGCTGGCACGATGCCTGGCTGGCCGGCAAGTTGGACGGCACCGGCCCGTTCGGCCCACGGATGGGCTTCCGCTGGTGGCGCTTCGCCACCGGTGTCGCCCTTGGTCTTGCGCTGTCGGTGAAGTGGTCAGGCCTGTACTACATCATGTTCTTCGGCCTGCTGTCGTCGTTCTGGGACCTCTACCTGCGCCGCCGCTACGGCGTGGAAAAGCCGGTCGCTGGCACCTTGCTTCGCGACGTCCCAGCCGCACTCGCCTCGATCGTGCTCATCCCGGCACTGCTCTACATCTGGTCCTGGCGCGCCTGGTTCGCATCCGAGACCTCTGTGTACCGCCACTCGCTTGCCGACGGCACCATCGCCGGCTCCGACTGGCCCTGGCTGACAAACCTGCCCGATTCCGTCGCTGGCTGGCTGTACTACCACTTCTCCGTCCTGAACTTCCACGCATCCCTGACCTCCTCGAGTGGGCACTCTCACCCGTGGGATTCCAAGCCGTGGGCATGGCTCGTCTCTGCGCGCCCGATCCTCTACTACTCCGCCACTGACTTGGAGTGCAAGGTCGCCCCGGGCGATGGCACCTGCCGCGAGATGATTTACATGTTCGGCACCCCTGCCATCTGGTGGCTCACCGTGCCAGTCCTGCTCTGGGCGTGCTGGGTCTGGCTGACCCGCAAGGACTTCCGTGTCATCGTTCCGGTGATCGCCTTCGCCGCCGGTTTCCTCCCGTGGCTGGCTGCATTCGACCGTCAGATGTATTTCTTCTACGCCACCGCACTGGTGCCGTTTACGGCGGTGCTGCTTGCGCTGGCGGTGGGCAACCTTGCGAAGAAGGGCGGACCCGTGACGTGGGGGTGGGTCAACAAGGTCGCAGGCTTTGAGATGCGCTGGGGCCAACTCGCTGCCGTGGTCTACATCGCCTTGGTCGCGGCAAGCTTCTTCTACTGGTCACCGATTTTCTACGGCCTGCGCATCCCGGATTCCTACTACGAATCCCTCATGTGGCTGCCGAGCTGGAAGTAACTACAACGGGTTGGCGCCGAGAATGCGCCACGCTCGGCGCACTTCCCCGCCGCGATCCGCGAACCACGTCCACACCAGCGCGATCACGCTGACAAACGGGATGAATACCGCGGCAGGTTCAAACTCACCCGCGCCAAGGACCGCGTCGCGCACCGCGAAGCCGACCGTGAAGGTGAACATCGACCCCACGATCAGCAGCACGCCCGGGATCTGACGCGGCTTCCACGCCGTAAACGCCAGCGCGAGCGCCACACCAAGGCGTACAGACGCGCTAGACGCCACCACCGGCTCTTCCCCACCCGCAACGATGAGGCTGATGGCCCACAGCACCCACGCCACCGCCATGGCGAAAAGCAGAGTGCGCCCGATGGCAAGGCCGAAAGCGCGCCGTTGCGAGAGCTTGCGCCATTCGTCGTCCACGCTTGCCAGGATCACCTCTGACAGATCCTGCGGCGGGGCCATCGCGGGACGCTCCTGCGGCACGAACTCATGGGAGAGCACCAGGGCCTGGTCGAGGAAGGCCTGGCACTCATCACAGCTCGCCAGGTGTGCGTCGACGACGGCGTCGTCGAGACCGGCCGGTTCGCCGTCGATACGCGCAGACAGCGCTGCCTGAACTTCCTCGTGGCTAAGCACGCGTTAACACCCCATCCAAACTCGCACGACCGGTGCCGAACACGATGATGATAAACAACGCCGCAGCTAGCACCAGCGGGTACTCGATCCCGGCGTTTTCCACGAAGAACCCGTTATCCAGGTGCACGAAATACCCCGCAGCGAGCACGAGCAGCGCCAGCACCGACGCGACGATTGTGGTGAGCAGCCCCACTGCCAAAAACGCCCCACCGATAAGTTCAGCGGTACCAGTCAGGTATGCGGACAGTTGTGGCTGCGGCACCCCGAGTGCCGCGAAATCGCGCCCGGTTTGCGCCATGCCGGTGTCAAACCAGTGTTGAAACCCGCGGGCGACAAATACGGTGCCGAGGACAAGACGCAGAAGGAGCAGCGCAAAGTCGCGTACGGCAGGCCTATTCATGCCAACGAGCGTACCCGTGGAACCAAACGGGGTAGAAACGAGTCCAATAGTTATGAGTGAAAACAAGATGAACGAAACTGACCAACTTCCAGACACCGCAGGATGGCCCGTCGTCGGCGAAGACGGCCTTGCGCGCCCACCGTGGGCGGCAACCGATCCCCTGCTGCGCAACTACTACGACGCCGAGTGGGGCGACCCCGTACGCGACGAGCGGGGCATGTTTGAGCGCGTCTGCCTCGAGGGCTTCCAGGTGGGTTTGTCGTGGCGGTTGATCCTGCAAAAGCGCGATGCGTTCCGCGACGCCTTCGCAAACTTCGACCCGGAGGTGGTCGCGGGCATGAGCATTGAGCATTTGCTTGACGACGACACCTTGATCCGCAACCGCCGCAAACTCCAAGCCGCCGTGACCAACGCCAAGGCAACACTTGCCCTGCGCGAGGAGGGCACGCACTTGGGCGAGTTCATCTGGTCCTACAAGCCGGAGACAACCCCTGCCCCGCGCACGATGGCGGAAGTCCCGACACAATCCGACGAGTCTGCGCAGTTAGCCAAGGATTTGAAGAAGCGGGGGTTCACCTTCGTGGGACCGGTGACCATGTACGCGCTGATGGAGTCCACCGGCATCTTGGACACGAACCTCATCGGCACGTGGAAGCGTGGCAGATCCGGAGTGTGGGACTAGTCGTCGTCCATTTCGGCGAAGGCGTCCTCGACCGAGTCGTACTCCTCGCGGGAGGCCTCCCACACTTCCTTCGCCGCCGAAAAGTTCACCGCGGCGATGATCGCGCCGACGATGATGTCGAACCACGCGGTGTGCCACACGAAGGTCAGCAATCCCGCGACGATGATGAGCACGTTGGCCAACGCGTCGTTGCGTGCCGCGAGCCACGCGCCGGTGGCAAGCGACGAGCCTTCGTCGCGCAGCCGCAGCAGGATCACGGCACAGATCAGGTTGACCGCCAGCGCGCCGAGCGCAACACCGGTCAGCCCTTCCGGTGAGGGTGGCTCTGGGTTCATGATCTTGACCACGACCGTGACCACGGCTGCCACCGCCGGGATCAGAATCAGGGTGGCAAGGACACTGCCGGCAGCGCGTCGCCTCGAAGCAGGCCATGCAACCGCAACAAACACGAGCAGGTTGATAGCAGTGTCTTCGAGGAAGTCGGCCGAGTCCGCAAACAATGATGCGGAACCAATCGATATCGCAGCGACGAACTCAACGAAGAAGTACGCGAGGTTCAGCAGCGCAACGATGAGCACTGCGCGGCGAATCTTCTGCGCGGACACCGTGACCAATCCTTTCCATAGCGAAAGCCCCGCACGATCGTTTTGTCGTGCGGGGCGGAAAGTGGAGCTAAGGGGAATCGAACCCCTGACCTTCGCATTGCGAACGCGACGCTCTACCAACTGAGCTATAGCCCCTCAAGGGCGCCTCTTGAAGGCGATTGCCACGTTACTCCTGCAACCCGATGTGGTTAAATCGCCTGGTTATAAGCCCTAGCTGGCGCGTGCAGCGAAGCGGTCGCGGATATCGCGGTAGTCGGCCCGGTCGTGGTCGTCTTCTGGCGGAGTGAAGCGAGAAACGGGCAGTGCGTCGAAGTCGGGGCTGTCGTCGTCAAGATCCAGGATCACCGAGCCCGAGTAGCGACGAGCAACGCGCTCGCGCGAGTTGGCCTCATCACCCAGAGCGACACCCAGGCGCGCGCGACGCAACTGACGCAGACGACGCTGGTGCAGTGCGCGCTCCTGCAGCACGGTGTGGCGCAGTGCGATCATGTACCACGCGGTCAGGCCGAGCGCGACGATGTTGAGCGCCCACACCCAGCCACCGGCGACGAACGCGGCCACAAACGTGATCACACACGCTGCAAGCAGACCGAGCAGCGTGCGCTGGCGGCGCTGCTGGCGCGTGGCCTTGGCTGCTTGCTCGCGCTGTGGGTCGTAGCCACCGCGGCCACGACGCGACGCCGCAAATGCGATGTCTGCCTCGTCGACGATATCGTTTTCGGCCGCGTCTTCAGCGTCTGTGTCTGCGTCCACAGCATCCTCAGCGTCGACGGCCTCGACAGCGTCCGGGTTGTCCTCTGCGTCCTCCGCACCTTCAGCGTCAGCGACCTCAGCCTCTGCGCCTGTGTCCGTGTCTGCGTCTGTGACGGTGTCTGCGGTGGCGTAGCCCAGGTCCGCCGGCGAGGTGTACGTCTCGTCGAGCTCGTAGCGCTCTTCCTCGACAGCTTCTTCAGCGGTGTGTTCAGTGCCTTCTTCGTTCTGGACGAGCACGGAGATTGCGGTCGAGCCGCCAGCCTCTGCGGCGACAACACTGGCGGTCTCAGCAGATTCAGCGGTCTCGACAGATTCCTCAGACTCGGCGGGTGCAGCCTCGTCCTGGGATTCAGCGTCAGCCTCGTCGGCGACGTGCTCGATAACTTCGCCATCGACGGTGTTGTCGTCCTGGGCAGCGTCTTCGGCCTGTGCGGATTTGAAGAGGCGCAGGTTCGGGGCGTCGTCGATAAGCACCTGCTCCTCCTCGGCGACAGCCTCGACAACCTCGTAATCGTCATCTGCGTCGTCGTGGCGGTGGATGTCAGCCTGGGTCAGCTTCGGGCGACGGCGGGTTGCCATGGGGGCGTCGCCACCTTTGTGCAGCACGCGCGTCTCTTCGTAGCCCTCACCGGAGCGGCGAATCGGCTTGTTATTCCCCACCGCCAACGGCGCGAGCACGATCACCCACACGATGAGGATCAAAACGATCAATAAGCTCGAGCTGCCCATCACAGACCTTTCCGCAACTACATGCACCCAATAGACACTTCACGCCACGGTATCGGCACAACCGACACTCGGCGGGTTGGCGCGCCGTGGTCGCGGAAAGGAATTCAAAAACCAGACAACCTAGACAAGCCGACCCGCGCGGCGGAGCCGTTGCACCGCGGTCGTGGGATAGTCGTCGATATTGATGGCGACGAAGTGATGGTCACGCCACTGCCCGTCGATGTGCAGGTTGCGTCGCAAATAGCCTTCCTCCACAAAGCCGTTGGTGCGCAGCACCTTGCCAGAGGCAGGATTGCCCGGCAGATACGTCGCCGTCACACGGTGCAGGCCCACGCGCCCGAAGGCGTGATCCACGCCGAGTGCACACGCCGCCGACGCAACCCCGCGCCCCATATATGGCGAATGCACCCAGTAGCCGATCCAGCATTCGGAGACGATCCCGTGCTGGATGTTGCCCAACGTCACTTGGCCGGCAAACGCGCCGTCGACCTCGATGACCATCGGCACCACCGTGCCCTGCTGCGCCATACGTTTGAGGTTGAGCCACGAGTTGCGCCACGCTGCATGCGAGTGGGCGTCCTCCCAGGTGCCGTCCACTGTGGGCTCGACAGGCGCGAGCCATTGCCTATCGACGACGCGCGTCTCACTCCACTCCCCACCGTCACTACCGCGCAGCGGACGCAACTGCACACGCGCACCGTCCGGCAGCCCGACGGCAGGGGTCAGTTCTGGCCAGCCCGGTGTGGGCGGGCGAAACATGGCAAACACGCTAGCTGCGCTGCCGGATGAACTCGACGTCCACCTCGTCGCCCGGGCGCACGTGGGTGGCACCCTCTGGCAAGTGGATCATGGCGTTGGCCTCCGCAAACCCAGCCAGCAAGTGGGTCGGGCCGGCGTCGAGCACGCTCAGCGGCTCCACGAGGTACTCGCCGGTCTCGCTGTCTCGCATGAGGCGGGCGCGAATGTAGCCCCGACGACCGTCGATGGACTCCATCGGACGCAACGAACGCGCACGCACCGTCTGACGCGTGATCGTCGGCGCCCCGAGGGCACGGCGGATGAGTGGCCGGACGATGGTCTCCGTAATCACCAGAGCGCTCACCGGATTCGAGGGCAAGAGGAACACTGGGATCCTCTCCTCCCCCAGCACGCCGAAGCCCTGAACGGAGCCAGGGTGCATGGCAACGCGGGTGGTGTCGATCTGCCCCATCTCGCGCAGGATCTCCTGGATCGCCGCAGCACCGGAGCCACCGACGGCGCCGGTGATGATGATGCACTCGCTCTTATCCACGTAACCGGCGATGGTCTCGCGCATGCGGCGCGGCTCCGCGTTGATGATGCCCGCGCGTTGCACCTCAGCGCCAGCCTCTTCAGCAGCGGCAGCCACAGCGTAGGAAGCGATGTCGAAGACTTGACCCAAACCGGGGTCGCGCTCCAAGTCGACGAGTTCCAGACCGTAGCTCATCACCGTCACTCGCGGGCGCGGGTAAACGAGCACCTTGTCGCGACCGGCCGCAGCAGCCAGCCCCACCTGCGCGGGACCGAAGATGGTGCCCTGGCGCACGGCAACGTCGCCGGGCTGGATATCGTCGCCGGCCTTGCGCACAAAGTCACCGGTGCGCACGGGGCGCAGCGGAGTCACGCGCTTGCGGCCGCGGTCGGTCCACTCCAGCGGCAACACAGCATCAGCCAGGGTGGGCAGTGGTGCGCCCGTGGCCACACGCACCGCCTGGCGCGGTTGGAGGCGCAGCGGCTTCTGAGATCCGGCGGGCACCTCACCGACGACCGGCAGCGCACGATCGGGCGCCGGGCGCGGGGCCTTCTGCTCTTCGGCGTCCGCTTCGGACTCATCCTCGGCGCCAGCTGCTGGTCGCCTGCGCAGACCTGCGGTACCGCCGACGTCGACGGCGCGAACCGCAAACCCGTCGATGGCAGCCTGAGCAAAACCGGGAACCTGGCGGGTGGCGGCGATTTCCTCCGCGCACCGCAGCCCGAGGGCATCAGTGAGTGCGACGCGGATGGGCTCCGGCGCAACGGCAGCATCAATCACCGCTGCAAGCTGCTCCTCAACGCTGCGCATGGATGTACCCGCCTTACTTTCGCCTTAGTTTGTCAGTTCGGGGTGTTCTGCTTCGTATTCGGTGATGATCTTCTTCAACGCCGTGTACAACGCCGGCCCGTACTTTTCGTCGTGCAGACCAAAGTCCACATTCGCCGGAATATAACCACCCGGGTTGCCCAGGTCATGGCGCTTGCCCTCATGAACCACCACATGCACCGGGTGGCCTTCAGAGATCATCAACTCAATGGCATCAGTTAACTGCAGCTCGCCGCCCTTACCCGGGGTAATACGACGCAGCGCATCAAAAATGCCACGATCCAACAAATACCGGCCAGTAGCCACAAGCGTCGACGGCGCATCCTCCACAGCAGGCTTTTCCACCATGCCACGCACCTTCAACACCTCGATGCCATCAAAGGACTCCCCCGCATCCTCAACATCAAACACGCCGTAGTTAAACACCTCTTCACGCGAGACGTTAAACGCACACAGCACAGACCCACCGAGGCGATTGCGCACTTCGACCATCTTGTCCATCACCCCCATCGGCAGCACAAGATCATCCGGCAACATGACAGCCACGGCGTCTTCGTCGTCGTCAAGCGCCTGCTCCGCACACCCCACAGCATGACCCAGGCCGAGGGGCTGATCCTGCTCAACCGCAACAGCCTGAATCAGCTCGCCAGCACGAGCAACCTTTTCAGCCTGCTCTTCCTTGCCGCGCGCGACCATGAGATCCTGCAACTCGGCAAAGTCACCGAAGTGGCGCATGATCTCTTCCTTATTCGGCGCCACCACCACCGCCAAACGCTGCGCACCACAGGCCGCAGCCTCCTGGGCGATCAACTCAATGCCCGGAGTGTCCACCACCGGCAGCAACTCCTTCGGCACAGTCTTCGTCGCCGGCAAAAAACGCGTCCCCATACCAGCAGCAGGAACAACAACCGTCTTCAACGAAAACGCGTTGCCGTCCGTGGCAGCCTGGGCCGCAGCAGTGTGGTCAGTAGAATTCCGCATAAGTCATGAGCTTAACCTGACGCCCCTGTAAACCCGGTGAGCGACCCAAGGAGTTCCGTGTCCCAATCCACACCAGCCGTCAATGCAAAAGATGCTTTACGACGAGCCCACCTCTCCACCCGGCGCGAATTAGCCGCAGACACTGCACGTAAGCAGTCACTTGACGACGCGATTGTGTCGCACACACTGGCGTGTTTGCGTGAGACGAATGCGGTGGGGACCAACATCGCGGCCTACAACCCGTTGGCTACTGAGCCGGGCCCAGCCGATTTCGCGACACGTCTTACCGGGCCCGCCCGCACGGTGTTCTTGCCAATCTCGCTCAGCAGCGGCGAGCTGGCGTGGTCCCCAGCCGCAGACGATGATGCTGGTACAGCCGGTGCGCTCGGGGTTGTCGAGCCAACCGGCGCACGATTCACCTCCCAGGTGTTGCGCTCGTGCGGGTTGATCGTCGCGCCGGCACTCGCGGTGGACCGAGGCGGGATGCGCCTAGGTAAAGGCAAAGGCTATTACGACCGTGCGCTTGCAGGACTCAACGTACCGGTGGCCGCGGTGGTCTACGACGAGGACATCGTGGACGCCGTGCCTTGCGACGACCACGACCAACCCGTGGACTACATCATCACCCCAAGCGGATTTTTTAGGGTCTGAGGGAACCGGGGTAGCGCAGGGTCCGTCAGATACCCATGGACCTTCACGCACAGTTCGCGCAGTTGCGCACGCCCGGATACCGCCGGTCTGTCATCATTCGCCGCATCGTTGCGGTGGTGCTTGTCATCGCCTCGGCGTTGCACGTCATCGTCGGTGTGTCCCGCGATGATCCAGCGGTGGTTGTCTTTGCCCGTGAGGTTGCGCCCGGCACGACGCTTACCGGCGAGGACGTGGCCCTGCGGCGACTTCCAGCTGACGCAGTACCGCAGGGGGCACTGTCTGATCTCGCGCTGGCGGAGGGCCAACTTCTTGCCGCGGCGGCATCAGCTGGTGAGGTGGTGACCTCCACACGCCTTGTCGGACCGGATCTCACCGCAACCTTGATTGCGGAGGAACCACCCGGCGAAGAGTTCTCTCTGGTGCCGGTTCCGGTCGCGGAATCAGACATCATTCCGCTGCTGCATCACGGTGCACGGGTGGACGTGATCGCACAAGGGCCGCGCACTGTCGCGACTGGCGGGCGCGTGGTTACTTCAGGTGAGAAAGGTACAGTTCTTGTGCTTTTTCGGCAGTCTCAAGCGGAAGCCGTTGCTGCAGCCTCGCTGGATGGCCCATTGACCTTACTTTTGAGTCGTCATATACAACCGCCTAGTATTCCCTAACATGCTTCAAGGTTTTAAAGATTTCATCATGCGCGGCAACGTCATTGACCTTGCCGTTGGCGTTGTGATTGGTGCAGCTTTCACCGCTGTCGTCACCGCATTTTCCGATTCCATCATCAACCCGTTCCTCGCAGCCCTCGGCGGCGTGGACTACTCCGGCCTCGGCTTCTTCGTCCGTGAGGGCAACGAGGCTACCTTCGTTGACTTCGGTGCACTGATCACCGCAATCATCAACTTCCTGCTCATCGCTGCAGTGATCTACTTCCTGCTGGTCATGCCGATGAACAAGCTCGACGAGGCACAGAAGCGTCACAAGGGCGTCGACCCAGAGGAGCCGGCTCCGACCGAGACCGAGCTGCTCGCGGAAATCCGCGACCTGCTGTCCAACCAGAACCCGAACTCCACCCAGAAGCCGCTGAACTAATCCCCGTGATGCGGCGGCCGCTGCTCTTCGTAGAAGGCGCGGCCAGTCAAGCCCGGCTCTTCGTCATCGAGTAGCACTTCGCGCTCGCCGTCGAACGCCGGGCTTTTGCGTTGTTGCGACGGCGCCTTATCCGCCGTGCGGTCGTAATCCACATCCGCACGACGCACGACTCTTCTTCTCTTGCGTTCCATCTGCACTGTCACCGCGCGCTATCTACACCGAGTACTGGTTGAGTTCGCCGATGAGGTGGGTGACCAGCGGGGCAATCGTCGATACACCATCGCGAATCGCCTGACGGCTCGACGCCAGGTTCACCACCACCGTAGAGCCGGATACACCGCAAATGCCGCGGGAGGTGCACGCATCAACCGCGCCACACGCCTGCCCCGACGCCCGAATCGCCTGGCTCACCCCCGGCACCACCTTATCGATGATGCCGCGCGTCGCCTCCGGCGTCTTATCGCGCGGGCCAACACCCGTACCGCCGAGCGTGAGCACCAAGTCCACACCACCGACGACACCGGTCTCAATCGCCTTGCGGATGTCGGACTTCTTCGACTTCACCCGCACCACACCGTCAACCCGGTAATTGAACTCGCTAAGGAGCTCCACCACCATCTTGTCGGTGTTGTCGCCGGGGGCGTCGTATCGACGATCCCCCACCAGCACAACAATGGCACGCGGCGATTCCGGCGCAGCCTGCTCCAGCTCAGAGGCACGAAGGGTTGCCTCGTCCGGCTCGTTCATGTCCAGATCAGCAAGATCAACCGAGTCATACAGTTCAGTCATCGTAAAACGGGCTCCCGTCCGTCAGCGCGGTGAGAAAATATTGCAAGTCTCTAAAGAACTTACTCTGTGCTGAGGGTCACCTCTACCGGAATCGGCTCACCTTCTCCTTGACGCTCCACTTGCAGCGTCACTGTCTGGCCAAAGTCCTGCGAACGGGTAGCGGCAATCAACGCGTCAGCTGAATCTATAAGTCGGTCATTCAACCGCGTGATCACATCTGCCCGTTTCAGGCCCGCCTGCTCCGCGGGGCTGCCCGGCTCCACCGCAGCAACCACAGCGCCGCCAGTGATGGCCTGGGCGATGCTGACCTGCACACCCAGCATCGGTTGCGTCGCCTCACCATTACGGATCAGCTGGTCCGCCACTCGCTTGGCAAAGTTCGACGGAATGGAGAACCCAAGACCGATCGAACCGCCGGAGCTCTCTCCGCCAAAGCTGCTCTGGGACAGCGACGCAATCGCCGAGTTCATACCGATCAGGTTGCCGTTCATATCCACTAACGGGCCGCCCGAGTTACCGGGGTTGATCGCCGCATCCGTCTGGATGCCGTCCATCAGCGAGCTCTCGCCGCCCCCCTGGCTCGCGCGCACCGGTCGGTTGAGCGCAGAGACAATACCTGAGGTCACCGTCGCAGACAGACCCAACGGCGAGCCGACCGCCACGACCTGCTGGCCCACACGCAGGTCATTAGAATTGCCGAACTGCACCACCGGCAAGTTGTCTACGCCCTCGATCTTGAGCACGCCAATGTCGGTGTTCACATCGGAGGCAACATACTGCGCGCGGTGGCGAGAACCATCGTTGAGCGTGACTTGAATTTCGGTCCCCGGCTGCGCACCTGCGGCAATCACATGGTGGTTGGTCAGCACATACCCATCAGAGGAAATGATGGAGCCGGATCCCTCCGCCCCACCAGAGCGCGTGGCCACCTCAATGGACACCACCGACGGCAGCACCTGCGCCGCCACCTTCTCTACCGATCCATCTGGTGCCTCCGCGGCATTCGACACAGAGGGATTCTCCAGGGCGTTTTCTTGCGCCTGCTCTCCACTCGGAGCATCTGCGCTTTGCGACGATCCCGCCGACCCCGCAACGTAACCCGCACCACCACCGGCTGCAAGGCCTGTCACCAACGCAACCGCAAAGGCGGTTCCTACGCCTGCGCGACGCTTCGGAGCCTGGGATTGCGGCGGAACCGTGTACACGCCACCGCTTGGCACATACGGTGCCTGGTCGTAGTTTTCAGTTGTCTGGTGCGGAAAGCTCGAGGTTTCATCGTTGGGTTGCTCTCCGAAATCGCGCGTATTGCTCATGGATTGCGAGTATGCCCTACCGCGCTGTGGCGGCGCTTGCGACCTCACCAAACGAAACGTAGTGTTTTCTGTACATTTTCTGTACGGGTTTAGCTGTAGCTTTTCTTCGGGATGACGCGGGTCTCGTTCTCGTCTTCGACTATAAGATCCTCAGCCGTCTCGTCCTCCGGAGGACGTCCCGGGAACACCACCCGGAAACGGGCGCCACCGTCATCCGACTCTTCCGCCACGATTGTCGCACCGTGGCGGTCCATCACCTGTTTCACAATCGCCAATCCCAGGCCAGAACCCGGCATAGCGCGCGACTCCGGGGAACGGTAGAACCGTTCAAAGACTTTCTCGCGCTCCTCGGGTGGGATGCCGGGGCCCGAGTCGTCGACAATAAGCACCGCGTTGCGCTTCGCCGCCTTAAGCGACACACGCACTGCACCACCCTCCGGCGACCACTTCGCAGCATTATCGATCAAGTTGATCGGAGCACGTCCCATGGCAAAACGATCACCACGAATGACCCACGGGTCGGCGTGGAACAAGAACGTCACATCGGGGCGACGACGACGCACGCGATCAAGCGCCTCTTCGAGCACCTCGTCGAGGCGGAAATCCTCCGGCTCGGTCTCATGCGACTCGTCGCGGGAAAGGTCGACCAGGTCGCCGATCAGGATCGACATCTCCTCCATTTGGGCAAGCACATCACGTTCCAAATCGGCCCGGTCCTCAGCCGAAATCTGGTCCTGACGGCCGGAGTTATGCAACATCATCAACAACTCAATGTTGGTGCGCATCGATGTCAACGGCGTCTTGAGCTCATGGCCCGCATCCGCCACCAATTGCGCCTGACGCTTCTTGGACTCCTCCAACGACCTCACCAACGCGTTGATCGAAGAGGTCACCTCCGCAAATTCGTCGTCGCCCTCCACCGGAAGTTCACGCGGCCCACTCGACTCGTTAGCGTTGTCCAACTCACGGTGCAGCCTGCGCACCGGAGTCAAGCCCACCGCCGAAATGAACGCACCAGAAATCCACGCCACCAGGCTGCCGACACCGATAACCACCAGCGCTGCCGCCGCCCGGCTTCCAGAGATGCGACCGTACGGGTCCTCTGTCCGAGATGCGGCAACCACCATCCCATCCGGTGTTTGGCGCACAACAACACGCTTACCGTTGACTGAGCGCACGGATACCGCATCGCCGCTCTCCGTACGCAAATACGGCCCTGAAATGGATACCGGATCCCCCAAGAACAGGTTCGAGTCTGCCCCTGAAACCGCAATGCTTGTCAACGGGTTTGATCGCCGAAACGCCGCAATTTCAGAGCGGATCTGATCTTCCGAGGCCCCGTCGAGCTGGCGAGCCATCCCCAACGTCTTGCTCCGCAGCTCAGTATCCAACACGCCTTCGTGGGTTTTGGTAGACAGCCACATGCCAAGCATCGTCGTGAGCCCAATCGCAGCCGCGACAATGAAGCCGGACAACACCGCCAATTTCAGGCGCAAGGAATGACCTGCCCCGAGGCGGGTCTCATAGGCATCGCCAGACGCGACGCGCAACATCACGGAGCAGTCTCCCGAAGCACGTAACCCACACCACGCACAGTATGGATAAGGCGAGATTCACCGCCAGCCTCAGTCTTACGACGCAAGTAACCGATGTAAACCTCCAGGGCGTTGCCTGAGGTTGGGAAGTCGTAGCCCCACACTTCCTCAAGAATGGTCTGACGGGCCAATACGTGGCGCGGGTTCTGCATCAGCAGGTGCAGCAACGCAAACTCCGTACGAGTCAGCGAGATCGGTCGGCCATCGCGGAACACGTCACGCGTCGAGGTATCCATGGTCAGGTCCTCGAACTTCAGCGTGGTCGAATCCTTCTGCTCACTATGGCGCGACTCCGCACGGGAGCGACGCAGCAGCGAACCGACACGGGCCAGCAGCTCCTCAAGCGCAAACGGCTTAGGCAGGTAGTCGTCCGCACCAGCGTCGAGGCCAGCCACACGGTCCGCGACACCATCGCGCGCCGTCAGCATAAGAATCGGGCCATCGTAGCCCGAAGAACGCAGCGTACGGCAGACACCGAGGCCGTCAAGCTTTGGCATCATAAGGTCCAAAATGGTCAGATCCGGCTGTTCTAACCGGATCTGGTCGAGCGCATCCTCACCATCTACGGCGAGGACTACGTCGTATCCGTTGAAACGAAGCGACCTACGCAGTGACTCGCGCACAGCCTGTTCGTCATCGGCAACGAGAATTTTCATGCAGATATTATGACTTATTTTCCTCTAAGAGTGAAAACGGCATTAAAAAACCGGGCCCCACCTGTGGGAACCCGGTATTTTTGCGCGAGTTTTACCTTGCGGAAGCTTAGAACTGCTCGACGTCGATCAGGCCAGCCTGAGCCGCCTTAACGAGACGACGCGGGATCTGCACCTCGCGGCCGTCGATCTTGACGTTGACCAAGTCAGGGTTGTTGGCCTTCCACTGGGAACGGCGCATGCGCGTGTTAGCGCGGGACATCTTGAACTTAGGGGTTGCCATGATTGTGCTCCTTTACGCCCTTTAGTTAGCGGACTTCTTCTTGCGGCGTGCCATGCCACCGAAACGCTGGTTGAACTTCTCAACACGGCCAGCGGTGTCCATGAGACGCTGAGCGCCAGTCCAGAACGGGTGAGACTCTGCGGTCACGTCAACCACGATGAGCGGGTACTCGTTGCCGTCCTCCCACTGCTCGGTGCGTGCGGAAGTCAGGGTGGAGCGCGTCAGGAACTTGTGGCCCGTGTTCGCGTCCTGGAAAATCACCGGGTGGTAATCCGGGTGAATGTCTTTCCTCATTAGTATTCGTCTCCCTCAGGATTGAACTACGGGTCGGTTCCTTACATTAAGGATCGTGCCCGAGTTGGGTGCGAAATGGTCTTTTCATCCGACGGTTGCCGGACAACTCGAAATAGCATACAGCTCACTTACGCTGCGACCTAATCATTGCAACTCGCTTATCGACGACCTCCGCCCTGCTCATCCACCACTTCCCCTCAACCCCGCCATGAATCTTTCCTCGTTTTCTTTGCCGCTGGCAGCAATCGCCAGTCTCGCCGTGCTCGCCGCAGTGTCCCTGAACGACGCCACTGAAGTTGCCCTTCGGCTTGTTCCAGTACTCGGTTTCGCGGCCGGCATGTCTGTCGTCGTCAATCTCGCTGCTCGTGTGCACACCTTCGAGTGGCTGGTTGGCGCGTTGCAGCGCACGACGTCACGCAGAGAGATCGTTCTGGCGGGGTTTCTCGCACTGTGTGTCGCCGCAACGGCGTTCCTCTCGCTCGACACCACTGCGATCATGCTGACCCCGCTGGCGGTGCAACTCGCCTCCCGCTTCCGCCTCCCGGTGCCGGCGGTGGCGCTTTCCGTGGTGTGGATTGCCAACTTTGCGTCCATGCCTTTGCCGGTTTCCAACTTGACGAATTTGCTGGCGGTGGGCGGCGACGCGTTTTCCACCACCGGTGAATACGTGAAACTCGCCGCCGCCCCTGCAGCCGTGGCAGTGGCAGTGGCAGTGGCAGCGTCCTACGCGGCCCGGGCGATATACCGCAGCGCAGCCGGCGAGCCTATGCCCGAAGCGTCATCGATCCTCCCCCGCCCAACGGACGCCCTTGCGGTGCTGGGCGTCACCGTCGTTGCACTCCTCAGCCCGATCCCCTACTGGCTGACGAGCACCGTCGCCGCCATCGCAATGTGGTGTGCGGTGGGCCCGACCAGACGGCGCGACGGCATTACTCCACTCATCCCGTGGTCGGCGCTCAGCCTTGCCACTGCCTTCTCCGCGGTGGCGACACTGGCCCTGCAGATCAGCGATATTTCGTCCGCCGTGCAGCAACTCGCCGGCACACACCCCTTAGCAATTGCAGCTGCTGGCGCGACCACAGCGAACGCGATCAACAACATCC
Source organism: Corynebacterium sp. HMSC08F01 (assembly GCF_001807545.1). Taxonomy (NCBI): domain Bacteria; kingdom Bacillati; phylum Actinomycetota; class Actinomycetes; order Mycobacteriales; family Corynebacteriaceae; genus Corynebacterium; species Corynebacterium sp. HMSC08F01. The sequence goes on from NZ_KV789312.1 coordinate 30,415, forward strand.
CTGCGTTTTTGATGCTCGAACCTGCAGTCAGCGATCCGGCCAGCGTGCTGGCTCTCCTGATCGGCGTCAATGTCGGCCCGGTGATCACCCCATGGGCATCGCTCGCCACACTGCTGTGGGCAGATCAACTCCGCCGCGCAAAGGCCCCAGTACCGTGGCGCGGGTTCATCCTGTGGGGCCTACTCCTGGCACCAGTTACCGTCATTGCCGCTACCGCTGCACTGCTGGCCGTTGCTTAGCCGCAACCATGTCGACAGCCCGGTGCATGACAATTTCAAACGGTCCCCGCTGGAAGCGCTTCAGCCACAACATGCTGAAGGCAACAAGCAGCGCACACAACGCGAGATAAACCCCACACACGAGCAAGGTGCCGGCAGGCCCCTCTACGTACCGGGCTAGACCAAACCCGAAGTCGTAGAACACCACAGAGGCGAGCACATTCTGCAGGATGTAGCACGTCAGCGCGGTGCGACCGACTGCAGCCAAACCGGTTCCCACCACACCAAGCGTGTTGTCGCGGCGGATGTAGAAGGCCGCGATGAGCGCGAGGACACCGAACGCCACTACCGTCGAGGTGACGTAGCGCGTCAACGAAGCAGATGCGCCGGTGGCAAACAAGCGCAGCCCCCAGTCCAGCGGGATACCAACACCGAGGCCGACGAGCATTACTTTGCGACGCAACCCCGCCCCGGCGGGTTGGAATAGTCCAGCGCGGTACAACCTGGCCGCGAGGAGAAACACACCGATGCCCATCACGAACATGATTGGGATTTCGAACCTGCCGCCGAAGAAGTCGTCGATACGCGCCTGCACCATCGCCGGATAGCTGTCGGTTGCGGTGTAGAGCGCAAACGACTGGTCAAACGTGGGGATATCCTCGCCACCCTCGATCTCGTCGAGCGGGATGCTGTTGAGCAGATAGGTGCCCACGGAGAACAGCACCATGACAAGGACATGTGCGCTCAGCGCGAGCCACATCCACACCTTTTGCACACGCTCGCTGCGCACAATGATTGGCGCGACCGCAAGCGCGGTTAGGCCGTAGCCCATCAACACATCGAACTCGAAAATGAAGATGTAGTTCAGTAGCCCTTCGGCCACAAGGAAGATTGCGCGCCAGTAGTACAGCCCGGGCCAGCGCTGGTTTCGTTTCGCTGCAGATTGGCGCTGGATCTCCATGCCGATGCCGAACATGATGGTGAGCAGTCCCAGGAACTTGCCGTCCGTGACCAACGCGCTTGCGGCATTGAACAACGCGTCGGCGGCCTCTGCTGCAGTTCCATTCGTGGAAGCGGCGCGAACCTCATCCCAGAGCGTGAAGTTCGGATCGAAATACTGCTCCATGACGCTGTCCATCTGGTGCCAGGTGGCAAAGATCCAGATATTCGTTGCCAAGGTGCCCAGAATTGCGATACCTCGAGCGACGTCGAGAGCGACGATTCTCCGATAGGTGGGTTCATTCACGGGTGTCATACTACGCAAAACGCGATTATGAGAAATGGCGCAAAGACGGTAGGGTTGTCTCTCGCTGTTGTCGAAGTACACATATACGCCTACGTCAACCGATTGCATTTGCGCCGGTAGCGGACCCTCACACCGCTTCTCACCTGGCGCTTTCCTCACATCGTGATCGAGTCGTGGGCGGTAAGAAGAGTAAGGAAGAAACCCATGTCGGCACATTGCCAGGTCACGGGACGTCAGCCGTCGTTCGGCAAGACCGTCTCGCACTCGCACCGCCGCCACTCGCGCCGTTGGAACCCCAACGTGCAGAAGCGGAAGTTTTACCTGCCCTCCGAGGGCCGTACCATCACCCTGAACGTTTCCACGAAGGGTCTGAAGATCATTGACCGCGACGGCATCGAGTCCGTCGTAGCCCAGATCCGTGCACGAGGTGAGAAGATCTAATGGCACGTAACGATATCCGCCCGATCATCAAGCTGAAGTCCACCGCGGGCACCGGCTTCACCTACGTCACCCGCAAGAACAAGCGCAACAACCCGGACCGCATCACGCTGAAGAAGTACGATCCGGTAGTTCGCAAGCACGTCGAATTCCGCGAGGAGCGATAATCCATGGCGAAGAAGTCTAAGATCGCTAAGAACGAGCAGCGTAAAGAGATCGTCGCCCGCTACGCGGAGCGTCGTAACGAGCTCAAGGCAATCATCAAGAACCCGGAGACCTCTGACGAGGATCGTCTGGACGCTCAGTTTGAGCTCAACCGTCAGCCGCGCGACGCATCCCCGGTGCGCGTGCGCAACCGTGACTCGCGTGACGGCCGCCCCCGCGGCTACCTCCGCAAGTTCGGTGTTTCCCGTGTCCGTATGCGCGAGATGGCTCACCGCGGTGAGCTGCCTGGCGTCCGTAAGTCTTCGTGGTAAGGAGGACTCAAATTATGAAGCGCAACAATTCGCGTAAGCCGCGCATTGAGCAGTCCCGTCGCCCGAAGAAGAACCCGCTAAAGGCAAAGGGCATCGAGACCGTCGACTACAAGGATATTGAGACCCTGCGTCTGTTTATCTCCGACCGTCACAAGATTCGTTCCCGCCGCGTCACGGGCCTGACCCCGCAGCAGCAGCGCCAGGTCGCTACCGCTGTGAAGAACGCGCGCGAGATGGCTCTTCTGCCGTTCACCACCCGCTAATTAGCCGGTTGACGATGACAGCGTAAGAGTCTTCGGCTCTAAGCACCCGCACTCCCCTCCCCGCGAGGGTTGAGAGCGGGTGTTTTTCTTCTAAAGTAGTGGCGTATCCCAGAAAGGTAGGCAGGGTATGGCGAACTCGGTCGGACGACCACGCAAGCAAAGCCCACGGCGCAAAGGCGCAACCGCCCGCGAAGAAATCCTCGATGCCGCATCCGAACTTTTCACACGCAAAGGCTTCGCAACTACCTCCACTCACGACATTGCTGACGCCGTAGGCATCCGTCAGGCGTCGCTGTACTACCACTTCCCCTCCAAGCGCGACATCTTCCTCACGCTGCTCATGGGGACGCTGCAGCCCTCGCTGGATCTCGCATCAGACTTGGCCAAGACCGACGAAACTGCAGCCGTGAAGCTCTGGGCGCTCGTCGCCGCCGAGACCCGTATCTTGTTGTCCTCGAATTGGAACGTCGGCCGGCTCTACCAATTGCCGGTGTTGGAGTCGGAGGAGTTTGACGAGTACCACGAGGCACGCCAACGCCTGGAGGGTATCTTCCGCGACCTGGCGGCGCAGATCGTTGGCGACGACGACCCCCGCATCGACCTACCGTTCCACATGACGCTCGCCGCCATCGAGATGCGCGACAACACCGGCGTTGCGCCATACCCGCTTGTCGACGACGCCCTGCCCGCCCCCTCCGTCACCATCGCCGATGCCGTCCTGGACGTGCTGCATACGGACCTTCCGGATCGCCGCGCCGAGCGCATGCTCAGCCTCGTCGCGCAAGTATCGCGCGACGAGGACGCGTAGTTTAGAACTTGTCGAGATCCTCGACCGCGACGCGGGCCTCGAACCAATCCCCGTCGTCTCGCTTCACGCCCCAAATCCGGGCCCCTGACGGTGAATCAATCGGGAACACATCCGCATCAGCGGTGATGAGTTCCTTGGTCTTCATATCGCTTTGAGCAACGCGCGGGGAAGTTCGATTGCCGTCGTAGGTAAAGATCGACTCCCCGTCCGAAATTGCGTCGACGAAGTCCAACTTCTTGAGTTCATCCTTACCCAATTCGAGCAGGACTTCTCCAGACTCGGGCTTCAGAACGAGAAGTTTTACTATGCCCTCGGCTCGCGAGGTGAAGATAGCCGTAATGACGTCACCGCTGCGCCGCACCACAGGTACAGAACTGTAGGTTCTGGTTTCCACACTCATTGCCTCATCTGCCTTGCCACCGCTGACATAAAGGAATTTCGCTTCACAAGGCTTCGTTGGCTCATCGGTACAGCGCTCCTGTTCCGCAGTATCCTTGCCGTACACAAGGGCATCGTCGCCGATACGCCACACGGCTTCGGGTGCGAAACCTTTACGTATCTCAACGTCCTCGCCCGACTCTAGGTTTCGGCGCCTCAAATCCCCATCGTTGCTTGCGTAATACAGCACGGGCTCCCCGCTCTGCGCGAGCACGCGGAAGAAATTATTGGTCTCGATGTGCTCATGCCTTGTTTCTTGGCCAGAGGCGATATCCACCGCAACGACATCGATTTGTTTCTTCGAGCCGGCCTCCGGAATGTTCGCGAGATAGATCTTCTCCGCACTCGCCGCGATAATTTCGGCGGACTTAGCGTCGAGGTTCTTCGAATCCACTTCCGCGAGGGTTGGCTCGTCGAAGGATGCAAAATCGTCGAGGAACGTCGAAAGGCTTACCTTCTCCGTTTGTAGGCCCTGCGTACTCTCCACAGTCTTCACAAAGCTGGCGCCTTTGGTCTTCCCGTCGTCGGCAACCAGCATCATCGTCGTGGTCATACGTTTGTCCTCAGAGCCATCGAACTTCTTCGGGGAGACGTCGTACAACGCTCCCGTGTCCAGATCGAGCGCACGGGTTTCTTTGTCCCAGGATGTGACAGCGAGTTTTGCAGGGACCGCCTGATTGAATGTCGGATTGAACACGTCGAGGTTGTCGATCCCAAGTGACCTTGTTTCTGGCAAGTCACGTGCTGCTTCAGGCGCCGCCTCTAACGGATCGACGGCCATGCGTGCGTTGTTGTTCCACTGTGGCTTAAGGGATTCCGCAGCCGTAGTTGCGTGCTTAGTTGGGTCAAGCACTTCCGTTTCGGTTTCATCCGCGCCGCCACAGGCACTCAGCGAAACTGTCAACAGCCCTGCTCCAAGAAGTGCGATTGCTTTCGTCTTATTCATGTTCAATCTCCTCGTTCTCTCGCCGTGTTAGTCAAAGATGTCGTAGAGCTTCCAGTCGCCGCCATCTCGAGCGAACAGAAACAGTTGGGTATTGACCGATGTCGCATGGACGTCCTTGTTTTTCACCTCCGTGTTGATCCCAACGAGTCGCGCCTCCTTGATCCCACTCAACCCGTAAAGACGGTCGAGGTAGTCGGTATTCTCCGACGCATCGTCACCTTGTTTCTTTGCGACGAGGTCCTTCAGGTCGTAGCTCTCCCCCGCGGCGTACTCGGCATCGTCGGATGATCCGATGCTCGTGTTCTCAAGCTTGTTTTCAAGCAACGCTGCACGGCCAGCAGCGGCATGCTGATTCATCCAGTCGGCCCTATCGTCCTCATCAAGCTGGGCGATTTCGTTGGCGAGCTTCTCAGGTCCGCTCGAGCCCAGCCCAGCGCCAACAAGCTGAGGAACTACCAGCGCAATGACGAGCACACCCGCAACAACAGCAGCAATAGGCCACCAACGCTTCACATCGAACGACTTCTCCGGTGTGTTGTCCCCTTCGCCAGAGCCGGGAACAACGGCTGGTTCGGAAACTTCGGGGGCTTCTGGTGCTTCGGGTGCGGTCGGTGCAGCCGTTGCAGCCGGTGACGCCATGGCGGCCAGCGACCGAAGGCTTTGCACGTTCATGGGCATGCCACTGTCGGCCTTCAAGCGAGAGTCGTACATCTGGCGCTTAGTCGGATCTCCCAGAATCTCCCGAGCCAGACGCAATTCCTCCTCGCCACCAGGGTTGGAAGTGAGACCGCTGTCGAGGCGTTGCGTGAGCTCGTCGACAAGCAGCTCGCTCGAAGCCGACGGATCAAGTTCGAGCGTCTTGTACAGGTTGTAATGCTGCATCCCGGTTTCCTTCTACTGCTCGCTGATGAAGACGGAGGCGTTGTTGCCGCCGGTGCAGCGGAAACCGCCCTGCGCCGGCGAGCAGGACATCATGTAGTACTGGCCGGTCTTCGGGCTCAGGCTACGCAGCGAAGTCGGCGTCTTTCCGTGCTCCGCGTAGTACGCGCGGAAATCATCACCAACGGCACGCGCAAAGCCCTCAGTTGTGACGGACGTTTCCGGCACGCCAACCCCGAAGGTACGGTCCTTTCGGTCAGCGTCTGGCTTCGCCGACGACGGTGCCGCCGATGGCTTTGCGCCGTCAGTCGCGGCCCCACCTGGAGCACGCGTCGACGTTTCCACAACAGTAGAGGTCACCGGCTCCGTGGAACCGCTGGACGATCCGCCAAAGCTCCACGCGGCGAACGCACCGAGCACAGCCAGGAGGGCAACGGCGAGCACGCCAATGATGATGTAGAGCACCCGGTTCGACGACTTCGGCTCTTGTGGGCCGGGCGCCGGCGCGTACGCAGGTTGGCTCCACTGCTGCTGTTCCCAACTTTGCGCCGGGAACTGCTGGGTGGGCATATGCTGCTGTGGTTGTCCCCACTCGTCGTATTCGGATGGTTTCGGGGTGTATGCCGCCCACTCATCGTTGGGGTTGGCATTTGGGTTCGACATCGTGGAATCTCCAAGCTACGGGGGTGTTTATCCCGCAGTCTATCGTCCAGCCTCCGAACAGTCAGGATTTGGCGAGCCCAATTGCAGCTCGAGCACAGCGTTTGTGAGATCAGTTGCCATCAATTGGGCCGTCGCATAGGTGCCGTCTGCAGGCGAAACTGTCAGCGCGATGCCGTAGCCGTTGTACAGGCCGAGCTGGCGCACGGTGTACTTCCCGTCGTCCCCCGGACCCCAGCCACCTTTGAAGGCAACATCCGGCAAAACCCCCAGACCGTAGCGCTGCTCCGGCACTACCTTGCGCATCATGTCGAGTACCTCGTCGGACCCCGCCACGCAGCGCAGGTTGGAGGCGAACACTGCCTGCTCACGAGTGCCCCATCGCGTTTGACCGAAAGCCGTGAATCCAGGCCTGAGCACAACGGTGTTCATCGGTAGATCGACTCCCGCTTCACGCAGCACCGCTTCTACCTCCGTAGGCTCGACTGCCGCCCACAGAGTTTCTGCCGCGAGGTTGTCTGAGGCGGTAATCGCAGACTCCGCAACCGGAAGTAGCGAAGGGTCTTTGCGAAGCGCAGTGACCGCGATCGGAACCTTCGAAGTTGACCACGCTACCTGCGGATCTTGTTCCGGCGATCCTACTGCGTCCCGGCCGTCAGACACCGCGAGCTCTGCCGTTCCCCCGTATTGAGCAACCACGGCATCGACTGCTGCTTGGAGCTGCGGTTGCAACTGCTCCAGAACAGGCGCGGGGACGGGCGAGGGTGCGAGTGAACTCGGCGTAATTACGTGGGTTGCCGTCACAGTTTCCGTCGCTGGTTCTGAGGCCCGCTCCCCTGCCCCGCACGCGCTGAGCGCAAGCCCAGCGGCGACCAGCGCTGCAGCAAACCTCAGTCGCGGCGTCATGTTTAGCAGCGGGCCGTCGGCAGATCGCCGCGCATTGCTGCGATGCCGTCCGCCAGCTCGTTGAGCATGGCGAAACTACCCTCGTGCCCCTTCGGGCTGTGCGCGGTGATCGCCACGGCGATATCCCCGTTCGGCCCAGGGATGAGGCCAAACTGGCGGGCGAGGTGCCCGTTCTCGTAGTAGTTCCAGCCGCCCTTGAAGCGTGCACCAGGGATGCGCCCTACACCCCAGCGCTGATAATCGACGACGCGCCCCATCATGTCCAGCACCGGCTCATGCCCCTTCACGCAGCGCAGGCCCGATGCAAACGCCGCCTGGTCGCTGGTGGTCCACAGCGTGCCCATCTGGTATCCCGCGGAGTTGGTGGTCCGCGATCCTGCCTCGGCGATGATGCCGTCGAGTTCCGCGCCCGATACCTGGCCAAACATACGGTGCGCGGCAGGGTTATCGGAGCGGGTCACGGCGACCTCAGCATCCGGGTAGGCTGCCGGGCTCTTGCGCAGCGCACCAATAGCCACCGGGACCTTCATAGTGGAAAATGCCGGCTCCGGGCGGTTATCCCCTGCGGTAATGCCACCGACAGATGCTGTCGCGCGGCCACCATGTCGCGCAACAACGTCGCGCACAAGCTGATCAAGCTGCGCTTGAACCTCCGTGGCACTCTTGCCCGTCGGCTGTCTCTTCGCGGCGGCCGGTGCCGTCAGCGGCAACGGCAGGTGGATGGCTCGCTGCACTTGCGGCGGCAGTTGCTTGTAGGTCTGCACAATGGCCGGGCCTACAACCGGGATCTGATCAATCGCGGAGTAGGTGGGAATGGCCGGCAGGCCCGGAAGCGAAATACCTGCGGTGAGCGCAAGCGCGGCGAGCTTGGAGGACACGGAGGTACTCTCCTTCAGAGGGTTAGTGGGCGAAGTGGCGGGTTCCGGTGAGATACATGGTCACGCCGGCTTCCTTGGCTGCAGCGATGACTTCCTCGTCACGGATGGATCCGCCGGGCTGGACAACGGCCTTCACACCGGCGTCTGCAAGCAACTGGAATCCGTCGGCAAACGGGAAGAACGCGTCGGAGGCTGCCACGGCACCGTTGGTGCGGTTGCGGCCCTCGTCCAGTGTGTTCGCGCGGTCAACGGCCAGCTTGGCCGAATCGACGCGGTTGACCTGGCCCATGCCGATGCCCACCGATGCGCCGTCGTTGGCAATCAGGATGGCGTTGGACTTCACGCAACGCACCGAGCGCCACGCGAACTCAAGATCGGCGAGGGTCTGCTCGTCGGCAGCGTCGCCGGCAACCAGCTTCCAGTTGGCGGCTGCGTCGCCGTCGGCCTGGAACTGGTCGCGCTCCTGGACCAGCCAACCACCGGTGATCTGCTTGCGCTCCTCGGTGAGTTGCTCCGGGGTGACCTCCAGCAGGCGCAGGTTTTCCTTCGTGCGCAGCAGCTCGAGTGCTTCCGGCGCGAAAGACGGGGCGATGACCACCTCGGTGAAGATCGGGTGGATCTGCTCTGCAAGCTCAAGGGTGACCTCGCGGTTCGCGGCGATCACGCCGCCGTAAGCAGAGACAGGGTCGCAGGCGTGCGCCTTCTTGTGTGCATCCGCGATGGACTCGTCGGATACTGCGAGACCACACGGATTGGCGTGCTTGATAATCGCGACGCACGGACGGTTGTGATCCCAAGCCGCACGCCATGCGGCGTCAGCGTCCTGGTAGTTGTTGTAGCTCATTGCCTTGCCGCCGTGCTGCTTCGCAGCGGCAATGCCCCAGCCGTCGCTTTCCAGGCGGGCTGCCTGGTGCGGGTTCTCGCCGTAGCGCAGTTCCGTGGTCTGCGCACCAGACGCAGCCTGGGATGCAGCCTGGCTCTCGAGCTGGGAGGCGAGCCAGGAGGACACGGCGGCGTCGTAACGCGCAGTGTGCGTGAACGCCTCGAGGGCGAGCTCGCGGCGCTCGTCGAGCGTAAAGCCACCGTTCTTCACGGCCTCCACAACGTCGGCGTAGCGCTTCGGGGAGGTCACAACCGCGACAGACGGGTGGTTCTTGGCTGCCGCGCGCACCATCGACGGACCACCGATATCGATCTGCTCGACGCACTCGTCAAAGTTGGCACCTGAGGCGACGGTTTCCTCGAACGGGTACAGGTTGACCACGACGAGCGAGAACGGCTCGATGCCCAGCTCCTCAAGCTGCGCCTTGTGGTCGTCCTTACGCAGGTCTGCCAGGATGCCCGAGTGCACGCGCGGGTGCAGCGTCTTCACACGGCCGTCGAGCACCTCCGGGAAACCGGTGACCTCTGCGACCTCGGTCACCGGCACGCCTGCGTCTGCAATGCGCTTCGCGGTGGAACCAGTGGAGACGATTTCTACGCCGGCATCGCCCAACGCGCGAGCCAGATCCTCCAGCCCCGTCTTGTCGTAGACGCTGATCAGCGCGCGCTTGATTTCCCGCTTCGCGGCATTCGTCATGAGAAAAGGACCTTTCCGTTTACTACTTGGGCGTTATGGAGCAGTTCCACGATCTGCTCGCGCTCGACCTTCTTGATGCGCTCGTGCAGCGTGGAGGTGGTGTCGTCCGGCAGCACCTCAACGGCACGCTGGGCGATGATCTCGCCGCTATCCAGTCCGGAATCGACGTAGTGGACGGTGCAGCCGGTGACCTTCACACCGTATTCCAGAGCATCCCGGACAGCGTGTGCGCCCGGGAATGATGGCAGCAACGACGGGTGCGCGTTGATGGTTCGACCTTCATACTTCTCAAGGAAGGGCTTGCCCAGGATGCGCATGAAGCCTGCCGAAACGACAAGGTCTGGCTTCACGGACGCAAGCGTGGCGGCAAGTTTTTCGTTCCACGCGTTGCGGTTGGTTTCCATTGGCACCACTGCGGTGCGGATACCCGCGTTCTTCGCACGTTGGATCGCTGGGCAAATTTGATCCGCCACCACAATGTCGATGCGGTAGCGACCTTGCGCATTGTCGATCATGGACCGCAGCAACGTACCCGTTCCAGAGACGAGCACAGCAATTGATTTCACTGAATCACTCACGCGAAGCAGTCTAGCTGTCAGTGTTCGCAGGTGTGCGTTGCCTTAGCGCAGCTACCCCCAACACGGTTGCACCGGTGACGGCAACCCATACAAATAGCAGTAGCGCCAGCACCCAAGGGTCCACGCCGATGACCCCATAAGCGCCTGCTTGCCCTGAGGAGAAGACGCCTGCGGCCGCGCCGAATAGGGCGCACCACGTGGCAGTTGCTGCAATAGCAGTCAGAGACACTTGCTTTGCGACGAAGTAATGCACCAGCACCGCCGCCGGCACCACCAACAGCACCGGCGCCCACGCGGGCACCTCCGCCGGGATCGCACCAAACAGGGGCAGGGGTGGGTACGGGATCTGGACTGCGTCGAAGAGGTTTATCGAACCGGCACCGTAGGTAAAGGACCCGCCGAGCATGACCGACAGCGCCCCGATAGCCGCATTTGGCAGGTACGCCACACAGAGCACGAACAGGCCGATACCGCCGCCCCACCCGAGGGATGGGTACTGGCCGAGCAGTTCGCGAACCTCACCAAAACCTGCAACGAGGAACGCAAGGTAGATCACTGCGGCTGCACTCAGCAGGCGTACAACGATGTTGCCTGCAGCCTCACCTGCATCAACGGTTTCCGCGGGAACCCCCGCACGCTTCGCGAGCGCATGCCACACCACGTTGCGGATTCCGATGCAGTAACCAATGAGGTGCAAGATGACCGGGCAAAGCAGCGCGGCCACGGGGTGTGGTGCGGCCACCGGATAGACGGCCGACGCGTCAGCGACCATGAACAACGCGATGCCGCTGAACACCAGCGCAAAGCCGATGACAAGACCAAGCAGCACGAGGAGGTCCAGGATGCTCACTCGTCCCGCCGTAGCCGCACGGATGCGGCGCGCCACGAGTGCGACAACACCGATGGCTGGCAAAAGGGGTACGGCGGCGAGCTCGATGTCGTCGATACGCACTGGCACTCCGTGGAAGACGAACCAGCTCTCCCCCACCGCGGCAGGCAAGTAGGTCAGGCGCCAACCTGCGATGAGGATGACGGCAAAGCACACCACAAGCAGCCCGAGCCCGACGACAGCATTCGGCACAGCGACATACGGCAGGTAGTGCTTGATCCGCTCTTCGGTCGTCTCCGGGACTTTTGCGGGGGCAGACCGCTTCTTAATACCGGTGATCTTGCGCTTGGACATGCTGGCGTTGCGCGCGCGGCGCCCGCTTGTCGACGACGCCGGGCGTGGTTTCGGTGTGGTGCTCATCCCCGCCAACTCTGCCACTCCTCACCCCCACTTCTGGGGAAGGACACCCGATCTTCCAATTTGCCCCACCCGTCCGGAGAGTCACACCATTCACATACGACTACACATGACGTGGATGCAACCGGGATGTAACACTGCGAAGACAGCGAACGATTAAGACAATTTTCAGATTCATCTTGCCCCGATGAAACCAATTCGTTACAGTAACCACTCGTAGATAACAGGAAGGTTACGATTCCCCTGCCGGAAACAGCACTAGCAGGGGGAATTCGGGCCAACGGGAAATCTCAAAGAGGGCACATGTTCATTTCGAAGAAGCAGGGCGGCAAGCACCGTAAGCAGACGCCGAACACGGGTCGCGCAGCTGTCGTCGCCGCCGCCACTGGCGCGGTTTCCACCGCCGGCTTCTCCGGCCTCGCCGCAGGCGCTCTCACCTCGGACAAGAGCCAGGACGCGGATTACTCCATCCAGCTCGCAGCCGATACCGACGAAATTGCCGGCACCCCAGACAGCGACGCCGCAACCCCGCAGATCCTGGCGATCGCGGAGTACAAGCCGGTTGAGAACCTTACCGACCAGCTCAACAAGGCAGTCCAGCACTCCGACGAGGTCGCTCGCCAAGACGAAGCAGCACGTGCCCCGCTGGTCGTCCGCCCGGCCGACGGCGCTTACACCTCCGGCTTCGGCATGCGCTGGGGTTCGATGCACTCCGGCATCGATATCGCCAACGTGGAAGGCACCCCGATCCGCGCAGTTGCCGATGGCACTGTGATCGACTCCGGCCCGGCCCAGGGCTACGGCCAGTGGATCCGCATCCGCCACGAGGACGGCTCCATTTCCGTCTACGGCCACATGCAGTCTCTGTACGTAGGCGTCGGCGAGCAGGTCCATGCCGGCCAGGACATCGCCGGCATGGGTTCGCTGGGCTTCTCCACCGGCTCGCACCTGCACTTTGAAATCTGGCCGGACGGCGCAACCGCCGTCGACCCGGAGCCTTGGCTGGCCGCACGCGGCATCCAGCTCTAAGCCACACAGACTTCTGCCCCGCTTCGGCGGGGCTTTTTCATTGTTGGGTGTCCAACTTTTCGGAGCATGCGGGGGTACACCATCCACCCCCACAGGCAATTAACATCCGTAACAAATTTCACTTCAGTAACATCGCGCCTGCCTGCAGCGATACCACCTAGCTACGCCCAATTAGAACAAACGTGCAGGTCACGCCATTGCTTCGCGGGTGGACACACGTTAAATTGACCTGCTGTGCGCGTAGCCAAAGCTGCGCCGAACCAGACCTGCGTAGAGAAGGTAAAACTGTGAAAACCAGTCGTATGTTCCCCGGTGCCTCCGTGGCAGCCGCTGCAGCATTGGCGCTGACGCTTGTAGCGTCGCCAGCGCACGCACTGACCCTCACTGTCGGTGGCGCACCTATCGGCAACCAGGGCGACGCCTTGGGCGCCCTTGCAAAGGCTGCAGACGCCATCCTGGACAACGGTGCAACCGTGACCGCCGGCGGCTACAAGATCGTGTACGACCCGCGCGCCCTCGATGCGCCGCTGTCGGCCGCGTTCGCTCCTGCCGATGGCACGGACTGGGTCGCACCGCAGCGCGGCCGCACCGCAGATGGCCGCACCGTGGTCATGCCGGCGTCTGGCCGCTACACCTCCGGTTACGGTCCACGCTGGGGCACGTTCCACCGTGGCATCGACATTGCCAACACGGAAGGCACCCCGATCTACGCGGCAATGGACGGCACCGTCACCGCAGCAGGTCCGGCGCAGGGCTTTGGCAACTGGGTCGTGATCAAGCACGACGGTGGCGAAGAGACCGTCTACGGCCACATGCGTTACTACGACGTGCAGGTCGGCCAGCGCGTCAAGGCGGGCCAGAAGATCGCCTCCATCGGCAACGAGGGCTACTCCACGGGCCCGCACCTCCACTTCGAGGTCAAGCCGGACGGTGTGAACCACGCCGACCCCGAGGTCTGGCTGGCCCAGCAGGGTATCCGGATCTAAAGCTTTTCCATCGGCACCCCGCCGATGGTCATCAGCCTGACGGTGCCAGACGACCCGAAATCGATTGTCACCGTCTCCCTCACGCCGGAACCTTCCACGGTGAGGACCGTGCCCAACCCGTACTTCGCGTGGTTGACGCGGTCTCCGGCCACTAAGTTCAAATTCTTGTGCACCGTCTGTTTCGGTGCACGGCGCGCAGAGCGCATCTGCGTGCGTGGACGCGAGGGCGAGCCCCACGCATCCGCGTTGAAGGAGCGCTCCGGTTCCAACCTGCGCCAGTCGATGAGGTCCTCCGGGACCTCTGCGAGGAAGCGACTGGCCGGGTTGGTTACCGGAGAGCCCCACGATGAGCGCAGCATCGCACGCGTCAGATATAGCCGCTCGCGGGCGCGCGTAATCCCCACATACGCCAGGCGACGTTCCTCGGCGAGCTCCGCTGGATCCCCCAACGCACGCAGGTGTGGGAACTGTCCGTCCTCCCAGCCGGTAACAAACACCACCGGGAACTCCAGGCCCTTTGCAGTGTGCAACGTCATCAACGTGACCACGCCCTGCTCGTTGTCCGGCAACTGATCCGCATCAGCGACGAGCGAAACCTTCTCCAAAAACGCCTGCAGTGATCCCGGCGCGGGTTCGCCTTCCTGCATAACCTCGTCGATTTCTTCATCGGTCATGTACGCCATCTGGTTCGCAGCGTCCGAGGAGAACTCACGGGCGACAGAGACCAACTCGTTGAGGTTGTCCAGGCGCGCCCCGTCCTGCGGGTCGTTGGAGGCTTCAAGCTCTGCCTTGTAGCCGGTGGCATCAAGCACCTGGGCGACCAGTTGCCCGAGGTCTGGCATGCCGGTGACCTCATTGACCATGTTCGGCATGTCCTGGCGGAGCCCCCTCATCATGTCCACGAAGCGGGTAATGGAGTTCGTGGCGGCCTTGGCCAGCATGTCCACGTTGCCCTCAGTGGCGTCGATAAGCGAACGCCCAAAGCTTTGATTGTTTTGCTCCGAGTGCAGCGCCACCATGGCTTGCGCCTTGTCGCCAATGCCGCGTTTTGGCACGTTGACAATGCGCCGCATGCTCACCGTGTCGTCCGGGTTTTCTAGCACCTTCAGGTAAGCAACGATGTCGCGGATCTCGCGGCGCTCGTAGAAGCGGGTCCCGCCGACTACCTTGTACGGAATACCCGAGCGGATGAAAATGTCTTCCAACGCGCGCGAGGCGTTGTTGGTGCGATACATCACTGCGATATCCGAGTACGGCACGCCGCGATCCGACAGGGCATCGATTTCCGTGGCGATGAAGCGGGCCTCGTCGTGCTCGTTGTCCGCGACATAGCCGACGATCTTCTCCCCCGTGCCGTGGTCAGTCCACAGCTTCTTCGGGCGGCGGCCCTCGTTCTGCGCGATGACAGCGTTCGCGGCACTCAAGATGTTCTGCGTGGAGCGGTAGTTCTGCTCCAGCATGATCGTCTCCGCATCGGGGTAGTCGCGCTCGAACTCCTCGATGTTGCGGATCGTCGCGCCACGGAAGGCGTAAATGGACTGGTCAGAATCGCCCACCACCGCCAGCTCGGGCGCGTCGGGGCCGTCGCCCACCAGGGTGTGGATGAGTTCGTATTGAGCGTGGTTGGTGTCCTGGTATTCGTCGACAAGCACATGCCTGAAGCGACGCCGGTAGTACTCCGTGACCTGCGGATGCGTCTTGAAGATGCGGACTACCTCGCCGATCAGATCGTCGAAATCGAGCGCGTTGGATTGACGCAGGCGGCGCTGATATTCCGCGAACACGTTCGCCACCGTGGTCTCGAACGGGTTGTGGGTGCGTTGCGCCTGTGCTTGCGCCTGGTCCGGATCCACCAACTCGTTTTTCAGATTCGAAATCGCATTGGCCAGCACGCGCGGCGAGAACTTCTTCAGATCCAAGTTCATGTCTTTGCCGATCATGCCGAGCAGTCGACGTGAATCGTCCGAATCATAAATAGTGAAGTTGGTATTCAACCCCGGCACCAACTGCGCCTGCTGGCGCAAAATACGCACGCACACCGAGTGGAACGTGGCCACCCACATGCGTTCCGCCTCAGGTCCGACGAGTTGGCCGACGCGCTCCTTCATCTCCGCTGCGGCCTTATTAGTAAAGGTGATGGCAAGGATCTGCCACGGCGCTACCCCACGGTTTTGCAGCAAATAGGCAATACGGCGGGTCAGCACCGCAGTTTTGCCGGAACCAGCGCCGGCGACGATAAGCAGCGGGCTACCTTCGTGCACGACGGCCGCCTGTTGCTGCGGGTTCAGGCCAAGGGTCACATCAGTCATGGCAGTCACTGTACTAACGCCGCCGACACGACCCTGACCGTGTGTTCGAACTGGCATAATCTACTGCCATGAGTGAGCTTGAAATCCGCATGCCATCCGGCACCGACGATCCCCTTTCGGACGCGGAGATCCAGGAATACCGCAAGGAAATCGACCGACTTGACCGCGTCATCCTCGACGCAGTGAAGCGCCGCAGCCAGATTTCCGCCGCGATTGGTAAGACACGCATGGGCTCGGGCGGCACGCGTCTTGTCCACACTCGCGAGGTGGCCATCATTAACCAGTTCCAGGACGAGTTGGGCGAGGAAGGCCCCGGCCTGGCACAGATCCTGCTACGGCTCGGCCGGGGCAAGTTGGGTTAACGCACTTGGGGCTAGCGCTCCGGACGGCTAGTCCTGCTCGGTGGAATCGAGCACGACCTCAAATTCCAGCAGTTCAGCAGACTGTGACACCGGCTTGCGCGGGGCCTCACCGTTATCGCCGCCCTTGTCGCTTTCAGCGTGCCCGGCGCGGCCTGCGCCTTCCCACCAGGCGTTGTAGGACTCCTCGTCGGCCCAGCGGGTGACCACGAAGTAGCGCTCCTCCCCCTTGACCGGGCGCAGAAGCTGGAAGCCTTCGAAGCCGGGCTGGGAGTCGATGGCGTGCTTGCGGGCAGCGAAGCGGCGCTCGAGTTCCTCGCCGGCGCCTTCGGGGACAGTAATCGCGTTGATCTTGACGATGCTCATGGGCGCCATTATCCAGATTTGCCGGGTGGTGGGGTGTTACCCGGAAGGCACGACAGGTTTTGACTACCGTAGTTTGCATTGAACGCTGGAGATGATCACCGCCGCCTGGGAGGCTGCAATGCACGACATTACGTCCGCACCGAGCTGGAAAAAGCTCGAAAAACTCCATGCTGAAACGTCTCGCACGACGCTGCGTGATCTGTTTCGGGCCGACGCGCAGCGCGCCGAGCGCTTCACTTTCGACGCCGCCGGTTTGCACGTGGATCTGTCGAAGAACCTGTTCAACGGGCGTGTCATGGAGGCGCTGATTGCACTTGCCGACGACGCCGACCTGACCGAACGCATCACTGCAATGTTTTCGGGCGAGCACCTCAACACCACCGAGGACCGGGCTGTGCTGCACACCGCGCTGCGCGCCCCGGCGGATCGGGCGCTGATCGTCGACGGCCAGGATGTCACCGCTGACGTGCACGATGTGCTGGAGCGCATGAGTGCGTTTGCGGAGTCGGTGCGCTCTGGCGATTGGCTCGGCCACACGGGCAAGCCGATTACCAAGGTGGTCAACATCGGCATCGGCGGCTCCGACCTGGGGCCAGCCATGGCTGCTCAGGCGTTGCGTACCTACGCGGATGCTGGGGTGAGCGCGGAGTTCGTCTCCAACGTGGATCCGGCCGATATGACCCGGGTGCTCGCTGACGCTGACCCGGAGCAGACGCTGTTTATCGTCGCCTCCAAAACGTTTACTACGCAGGAAACACTGTCTAACGCGCATGCGGCGAAGCGCTGGCTGCTCGAGGCTTTCGATGGCGACGACACCGCGATTGCGAAGCACTTCGTAGCCGTCTCTACCAATGTGGAGAAGGTCTCCGAGTTCGGTATTAATACGAACAACATGTTCGGCTTCTGGGACTGGGTTGGCGGCCGCTACTCGGTGGATTCCGCAATCGGCCTGTCGCTGATGGTGGTCATCGGCCCGGAGCGTTTCCGCGAGTTCCTCGCCGGGTTCCACGCGATGGATGAGCACTTCCGCACCACCGATTTCGAGCGCAACGTGCCTGTACTCATGGGGCTGCTCAACGTTTGGTACCGCAACTTCTACCGGGCCCAGACCCACGCGGTGTTGCCGTACGCGCAGGACCTCGCGCGCTTCCCGGCGTATCTGCAGCAGTTGACCATGGAATCCAACGGCAAGCGCACGCGTATCGACGGCACCCCGGTCACCTATGACACCGGCGAAATCTTCTTCGGCGAGCCCGGCACCAACGGCCAACACGCCTTTTTCCAATTGATCCACCAGGGCACCACACTGATTCCGGCGGACTTCATCGGCTTTGCCAAACCACGCGCTGATCTGCCCACCGCCACCGGCGAAGGCTCCATGCACGACCTGCTCATGGGTAATTTCTTCGCGCAGACGAAGGTGCTGGCGTTTGGCAAAACCCAGCAGGAAATCGAAGCAGAAGGTGTCCCGCATGCACTTGCGCCGCACAAGGTTATGCCTGGCAACCGCCCCACCACCACGATCCTGGCGGAGGAACTCTCCCCGCACTCCCTCGGCGCGTTGATTGCGTTGTACGAGCACATCGTGTTCGTGGAGGCCGCCATCTGGGGCATCAACGCCTTCGACCAGTGGGGCGTGGAGTTGGGCAAGGCTCAGGCCAATGACCTCGCCGCTGCCGTTGCGGGCGAGGAAGAGCCCGCCTCCGGCGACCAATCCACCGACAACCTCATCACCTGGTACAGGGAGCACCGCTAATGGGCGACGCCATCTCATCCGAGTCCTACACGCCACGCCAGCGCACCACGTACCGCCGTCGGCTCGAGGATGAGCTGGAGCGCTTCGACCGGCACCTCCAGGGCGCCGAGTTCGTCGATCACGGCACGATCGGGCTGGAGTTGGAGCTCAATCTTGTCGACGACACCATGCTCCCCCACCCCAACAACCAAGCCGTGCTCGCGCTGCTTGATAGCGAGTACCAGGCCGAAATCGGCGCTTACAACGTGGAGATGAACCACCCACCCTTGGATATTCAAGGCCAGGGGCTAGCGGAGTTGGCTGGTGGCGTCGAGAAGCGACTTGCCCGCGTGCGCGAGGCAGCAAAGCGGGCCGGGTCGCACCTGGCAATGATCGGCACCCTGCCCACGATGACCTCGCAGTTTCTCGATAGCGACGAGTGGATGACGCCAGAGAATCGCTACGCCGGACTGAACAACTCGATCCTGGAATCGCGCGGCGAACTGGTCAAAATCGACCTGCGGGGCGAGGAGAAATACACCCACTACTTTGAGACCATCGCCCCCGAATCCACCTGCACATCCATGCAGCTACACCTCCAGGTGGCACCAGACCGGTTCGCGGAAGCGTGGAACGCTTCCCAAGCCATCGCGGGTGTGCAGGTCGCGCTCTCAGCAAACTCACCGCTGTTCCTCGGCCACAAGGTGTGGCACGAGTCGCGCATCCCGGTGTTCAAACAGTCCATCGATACACGCACCAAAGAACTGATCAACCAAGGCGTGCGCCCGCGTGTGTGGTTCGGCGAACGCTGGATCACCAGCGTCTTCGACCTGTTTGAAGAAAACGTGCGCTACTTCTCCCCGCTGCTGCCCGAAGGCCGCGCCGACGCAGGCACCCCGTTCATGAACGGCGACAACCCCGGCCTGCACTACCTCAACCTGCACAACGGCACGATCTGGCGCTGGAACCGGCCCATCTACGATCCGGCGGGCGAACTCAGCCACATCCGCGTGGAAAACCGCCTGCTTCCCGCTGGCCCGACCGTCAAGGACATCGTTGCCGACGCTGCGCTCTACTACGGCCTGGTCAAAGCCCTAAGCAACCAGACCCGACCTGTGTGGTCGCGCCTCACCTTCGACGCCGCAAACCGTAACTTCCTCGCCGGCGCCAAGCACGGCATCAACGCCGAGATGGAATGGCCGACGTTGGGTTCGGTTCCGGTACGTGAGCTCGTCGAGAAGCATCTGCTCGACCTCGCCTGCGAAGGCCTGCGAGCCCTTGACGTGGACCAATCCTGCGCAGACGAATACCTCGGCATCATCGAGGGCCGCGTGCGCACCGGCCAAAACGGGGCGACCTGGCAACTCGACGCCCTGAGCCGCGCCGCCGCCGGATCCAAACCCGCCACCAGCGAACGCGCCGAAGGCCTCGCACGGGTTTTGCGGCAGTACATCAAAAACTCCCAGGCAGACGCGCCGGTGCACACTTGGAACCTTGAGGTCGAATAAGGCAAGATAGGCCCAATGCAGAGCATCATCGACTGGATCGTCGGCCTAATGGAAACCCTTGGCGCCCCCGGTGTCGGCATCGCGATCCTCTTGGAGAACCTCTTCCCACCCATTCCGTCCGAGGTCGTACTGCCGCTGGCAGGCTTCACCGTCGCGCAGGGATCCCTGAACATGGTCAGCGTGTTCATCTGGTCCGTGCTTGGCTCCGTCATCGGCGCATACATCCTCTACGGCGTCGGCGCCTGGCTCGGCCTGGAGCGCCTGCGCAAGATCGCCGATTGGATGTGGCTCGTGCGCGCCTCCGACGTGGACGCATCGATGGATTTCTTCAACAAATACGGCAAGCCCAGCGTGTTCATCGGTCGCCTCATCCCGGGTGTGCGGTCGCTGATCTCCATCCCGGCGGGCCTGGGCAACATGAACCTTCTCACCTTCGGCCTGTGGACCACGCTTGGCTCCGGCATCTGGAACGCCATCCTGATCTACCTGGGCTACATCCTCGGCGACAACTGGGAAAAGGCCACCGAGTACGCGGACACCTACTCCAACGTCATCTACGTCGTGCTCATCCTGATCATCCTCGGATTCCTGGTGTTCTTCATCCGCCGCGCGATGCGTGACCGCCAGGCTCCGGCTGACACCGCGGACACCACCAAATAACGCGCTCGAGGGCGACCGATCACGAAAGTGACGGTCGCCCTCTCCCCTTTAAGAAACCTTCTCGTCTTGCGCCCAATACGAAGCAACATCGGGAAGTTCATCGACCGCGAAGTATCGGGAGTGCGTAACCTTCAGGTCTTCTAAGGACGGCGCTCCGATCACAACAATCTCGACATCTGGATTGTCGTTGGCCTGTTCTTCCTCGAGCCGCTGCAGGATCGCATCACGTACATCCGCATACTCTTTCATCCGAAGCGCGCCGGTCTTGCGGTTGAACACCATAAGGAAGTGCTTCATCGTCTCCCCCTCACTCTTCTACCTCGTACGAACTGAGACGTTGCGATAGGGCTCGCAAAGATTCAATGAGGTTCAGAATACTCGAGGCATGCTGACTCGTAGCAGTCTCCGAGCCGGTCGATTTCTCGCTTCCCCCACGGACGTTTTTCTCTCAAAAATTCAAAGTCCATATCTCGCCCCCCTTTTCCAGAAATGGAATATATCAGGGCTCCGGCTGACACCGCGGACACCACCAAATAACCCGCTCGAGGTCGCCGTCGCCGCCGAGAAATCCCTTCTCAATGAGCGTGCCGCAGCGCCTACACGGCTTGTTGTTGCGGCCGAACACGTAACTCGTCTCCCCCGCCCGCCTGATCCCAGTGGTCACGCGGACGGGGGCGTCTTTATTCGCCCACATCAGCCGTCGCGCAAGACGCACATGCTTTTCGACGTCCACCTCCCCCACCCGTTCCCTCGGGTGCGTACCCGCGAGGAAGTTGATCTCCGCGCGGTACTCGTTCCCAATGCCGGCAAGATTGCGCTGATCCAGCAGGGCACGTCCGATTTCGAGGTTCGGCTGTGCCTCGATGCGCCTGACTGCCTCCGCCAGGTCGAAATCCGGATCGAGCAAATCCGGACCGAGATACCCCATCTCCTGCTCGTATTGGCGGGCTGGGAACACCCGAACGAGGCCGAGCCAAAAGCCGACGAGTTCGATGTCGGGCTGGGGGTCGTCGCTAAGCGAAAGCACCACGCGAGCCGCATGAGCGGGCTTCTTCCAGCGTGTTCCGGCGCGATGCATCGACCACGTGCCCTCCATTTTGAGGTGCGTGTGCAGGATTTGCGTCTGGTGGCCGTCTTTAGCGAACTGCATGAACAGGTGCTTGCCGCGGGGCCAAACGCGCTCGCAGGTCATGCCCGTGAAATCAACGGTGGCGTAGCGCGGGACGCGAATGCTTGTGGCTGCGACTTCGCGGTTCTGCATCCACTGCAGGCGCTTCGAGAGCTGATAAACGGAATCACCTTCAGGCATAGTGGGGCCCATGTTCCGCTTTTTACGCAACATTTTCAACAGTGTGGTCAATGCCGGGCCGACCCCGGAGGAGTCGCTCGTCGGCTTCTTCCCCGACATGGACGCCGCAGTCGAGTGGGCGCGCGGGGTGCTCGCGGAGACCGGCACCGACCCTGAGGTCGAGTATGTGCGCGCGGTGAAGGACGTGCGCGAGGCGAATCCGCGGCTCGGCCTTGCGGCGGCAGCGCACCTGGTCAAGCAGTTGCAATAGAACGGGTGTTCGAACGTTTGATTGTCACGTCGGGCGCGTTGATAGATTGACCCTCAACTACTTGAAGGAGGGGACATGAACAACGTATCTCGGCTCGTTGACCAGGTCGTAGACAGCCTGACGCAATTGCGCCTGCTTTTCGACGACCCCACGTCCCTCCCCTTCACCACCATCGCCCGCGACATCGCACGCCTCGAACAAGCTATGGATAAGAAGGCCTACGTCGACGCCTCCTTTGCCCACGCCTGTGTCCTCGCCGATGCCGGCAAACTCGTCGGCGCGAACTACCCGGACGCCTACCTCATGGAAAAGTTGGGCATCTCCAAGGGCGAGGCCTACAACCGGCTCGCCCGAGCCAAAGCCATGTTCGCGCCACCCCCGCCACCCGAGCCCGACCTGGACGATTTCCTCGGGGACCTGTTTGGCGCCGGCGATGAACCGACCGACGAGGAGCGCGCCGCCGCCGAAGAAGCCGCCCGCAAGGCCGCCGACGAGGAAGCCGAGCGTCGCCGCAAAGACCAGGAGGACGCCCGCCGTCGCGCCGGCGAGGTCCCCGCCGCCAAGCAGGACATCATCCGGCGAGAACTCGACAAACTGCTCAAGGCCGCCGAGGGCGAACGCATGAGCATCTACGCCCGCGCCATGGAGGAAGCCAAGACCCGCAGCGAAAAGGACCTGCGGCTGTTCGTCAAGCGCCTGGTGGACAAGGCAAACAAGCCACACGCAAAGAAGAACCCCAACGCTGGCTTTGAAAAGCGCGAGGCCACCCTGGGCAAGGAAAACTCCGACGGCACCTACGACGTGCGCCTGCACATGACCGCAGGCGACTACGCCCTCTACAAAGCACTCACCGACAAGGGGCTCGCGCCGAACTCCAACATCCCCACCGAACACCAGCAGGACCGCGACTCCCGCACCCGCGGCCAGCGCCGCTACGACCAATTCATGGCCATCATGCGCCAATACGAACACGGCGAGCAGGCCGCCAACGGCGGCGCCGCCTCCGTTGTGGTGTCGGTGACGCTGGACGATCTTGCCGACGCCGACGCAACCACCCTGTTCCAAACCAACGTCGGCGTGGAACTCAACGCCTTCGACCTGGTACGCCTCGGCATGGACGGCACCTCCGACTTCTTACTCACCGTCGACGGACTTACCGGAGTGCCGCTGCACCTGGGTAGGTCGAAACGGCTCGCGTCTGTTGCGCAACGCATCGCCATGTTCGCCATCCAAGGCGTGTGCTCCTGGGCCGGCTGCACCACCGCAATGAGCGAGTGCGAAGCCCACCACATCATTTCGTGGCTGCGGCACGGCGGCACCGACATCACCAACCTGACCGGCCTGTGCCCCACCCATCACCGGTGCAACAATGACCACCGGGACGGCTCCTTTAACAAGGGCTACATGGATTACGACCCCACAACCGGCACCGCCGTGCTGGTCAAGGCCGACGGCACCCGTCACGTAAACACCACAGACCCCGCCATGCACTCGGCGGTCAACCGAATCCGGGCGAAACGGGCCAGGATGGCGGGGCCACCGCCGGCGACGCAGCCGTCACCGCCACCACCACCGCCACCACCGCAGCAGCCGCCGGGGACCACCCACCGGCCGGTACCACGCGTACCACTTCGGCCCTAGGACTCCGCCCCTAGTCGTCAAAGGTGAGCCCACCCGCCGGGCCACCCAAGTCAGGCCTGCCGTCGGCCTCCCCTGCACCGTCTAGCGCTCCCAGCGCCTCCGTTATGCTGCGCCCGCGCCGCTTCGGAGGCGCCGAGGCACGCCCGCCGATCTTCGCCCCCTTGTGGGTCACCGTCGCCCCATAGTCCTTCAAGGAAAAGGCGGGCCCACCGTTAAGCTTTTCCACGCTCAACGGCTGCATGCGGCCGGCCCGGACCGCTTGAGTCAGGGCATCGACGACCAACGGCATCGGGTCCCCTACCCCGTCGGGGAAGAAATCGAAGAAGGTGGTCATGGTTCTCCCGCCGCGGGTGATGTGGGCGGCTAAGAGGCCGTCGACAAGCACCACCATCGCGCCGGCCGAACGGGTCGGGCCCTGCGCCGGCCACGGCAGCGCGGCCCCGTAGGGGTTCGCCGGGTCGGTGGCGGCCAGCACATGCACCTGCGGATCCCGGGCGCCCGAGGGCCAGCCCACCACGTCGTCGGTGTCCTGGTGTCCGCGCAGCCGATCGATGGTGGCCGGGGTGGAAAACTGCGAGGCCCCAAGCCCCTCCACGAGGTAGCCGCGCATCGCCTTGCCTGATTCCTCAAAACCAGACAAGGTTTTGTAGGCCAGCGCGAACCCGCCCAGGATGTCCTCGGCTACCACCGAACCGCGGGTGACCACCCCGTAGCGGTCCAGCAGCGACTCCCCTAAAGCCACCGAGCGACGCGTGGGGTCGCTATCAGGCGTGGGCGTGAGCGACCAACGGCCCACCATGTCGGGCGGGACCGTCGACGCGAACGAGGTCCGCCCCGAGCGCACCCTGCTTCGCTGCGGCCGCCGGCGCGCCCGGTGCGCGGTCTTCCCGCCCGCCAACCGGGCCCGGATCGGAGCAAACGAATCCGGCGCGAGGAAGCCGGCCTCCACCAGGTCCCACATGGCTTCGCGCAGCTCCTCGGTGGTGGTCGAGGGTTCAAGCAGATCGCCGAACAGGAACCCGCCGCCGCGGCGCACCTTTTCCATCACCTGGGTTTGGGTCAGCGACAGCAGGGGTTCCTCGACCTGCGGCATGAGTTGGGCCGCGTAGTCGGTGGGCAGCAGCATGATCCACGGGTCACGCGCCCCTGCCTTGCCGGCGCCGACGATGGCGACCTCGCCGTTGGCGGTGAGCTCGTCGAGCATCACCGGCGAGTAGTCGCCAACGCGGGACGGGAAGATGTGGGACTCCCAAGCACTTGCGGGCAGCCGCACCCCGGCGAGCTGCTCGATCACCGAGTAGACCCCGTCGGCGCCCCGCAGCGCGGGCGTGACCCCCACCGGGGCCACGTTTGACCACGAAGGCAGAAAACGCCCATAGGCCGACTGCGACACCGGCCGGGTCTGGGCGCGCGCCGCCGCCAGCGAGCGCGACCGGATGATGCGTAAGACCTCGGCGGCGACGTACTCCTGTTCCTCGACGCCCTGCCGGTAGCGGCCCTCGATGACCTTTTCTTTGTCCACCAGCGGCATCAGCGCTGCATGCGCCGCACCGACGGCCAGCCCGAACGCGTCCGCAAGGTCGCGCAACACAAAGGGCCCGCGGGTGCGCACCCAACGCCCCACCAGTTGCGCCAACGCATCCGGGATGGTCTGCACCTGGGCGGGGACGCCGGGCGGGACGGGCACGCCGAGGCCGTCGCGAAGCAAGGGCGCGTCCAGCACCTGGGCGACGTGCTCGCGCCCGCCGATGCGCACCAGCATCATGCGTGCCCCCAGGGACTGCTCCAGGGAGGTCAGGGGAACCGAGGTGTAGGTGGGCAGGTCGTCGATAGGCACGGGCCCCACGATGCGCAGGGTGTCGGCGAACTGCTCGGAAGTTTCCGCGCGGCTCACCCGGCGCAGCGAGGCGTCGACCTCCGCGATGATGTCGGCATCCAGCAGCTCGCGCAACTCCACGGTGCCCAGCAGTTTGGCCAGCAGCGACGGGTCCAAGGACAGCGCCGCGGCCCGCTTCTCGGCCAGCGGGGTGTCGCCCTCGTACATGAACGCGCCGGTGTAGCTGAACAGCAGCGAGGAAGCGAACGGGCTCGGCTGGTCGGTGGTCACCTCGGCGATGCGCACCCGGCGCGTATTGATGTCGCGCATCACCTCCTGCAGGGCGGGTAGGTCGTAGACGTCCTGGAGGCACTCGCGCACCGTTTCCAGGATGATCGGAAACGACGGGTAGTTCCGGGCCACATCCAACAGCTGCTCGGCGCGCTGGCGCTGCTGCCACAGGGGTGCGCGCTTGCCGGGGTTGCGGCGCGGCAGCAGCAGGGCGCGGGCGGCGCACTCGCGGAACCGGGAGGCAAACAGGGCCGAATTGCCCACCTGTTCGGTGACGATGTCCGCGATCTCGTCGGCGTCGAATTGGAAGATCGCCCCGTCGGGCTCCCCCTCCCCTTGCGGCAAGCGCAGCACGATGCCGTCGTCGCCCGCTACCGCCTGGGCATCCATCCCGGTTTCCTGGGCGACCCGCCACCCGGTGGCCAGCGCCCACGCCGCGTTGACCCCTTTGCCAAACGGGGTGTGCAGCACGACGCGCCAGTCGCCTAACTCGTCGGTGAAGCGCTCCAGCACGAGGGTTTTCTCGTCGGGGAGGATGCCGGTGGCCTCCTCCTGCTCGTCAAGGTATTGTAGCAGGTTGATACGCGCGCGCTCGTCCAAGCTTTCGTCCAAAGCATTTCTTGCTTCTCGACGAAACGCCCCCACCGCCTTACCCAACTCATACGGCCTACCCAGCCCGTCGCCTGTCCAGAACGGCAGGCGGCCGGTGTGGCCGGGCGCGGGTGAGACCTGCACTTGGTCGCGGGTGATGTTTTCGATGCGCCACGAGGAGGCGCCGAGGGTGAACACGTCGCCGACGCGGGACTCGTAGACCATCTCCTCGTCCAACTCGCCGACGCGCCGGGGTGCTTTGTCCTCGGCGCCCGCGAGCAGGAAGACGCCGAACATGCCGCGGTCCGGGATGGTGCCCGCGTTGGTCACCGCGACCCGCTGGGCGCCGGGCCGGGCCTTCAAGACAGTGCCCTCGAGGATTGCGCGGGGCCGCAGCTCGGCGAAGTCGGTGGACGGATAGACGCCGATGACCAGGTCGATCACCGAGTCGAACACCTCGCGGGCAAGGTCACGGTACGGCCAGGCGCGGCGCACGGTGTCGTACCACTCGTCCACATCCAGGTCCTCCACCGCAACCGCAGCCACGGTCTGCTGGGCCAGCACGTCCAAGGGGCTTCGCGGGGTGTGCAGCTCCTCGATGAGGCCTTGGCGCATCCGGGGCACCGTCACCGCGGTTTGCACCAGGTCGGAGCGGTGCTTCGGGTAGAACGTGCCCTCGGAGACCGCCCCTACGGTGTGCCCGGCGCGGCCCACGCGCTGCAGTCCGGAGGCAACCGACGGCGGCGACTCCACCTGGATGACCAGGTCCACCGCCCCCATGTCGATGCCCAGCTCCAGCGAGGAGGTGGACACCACCGCGCGCAGGGTGCCCTCTTTCAGCATGGTTTCGGTCTGGGCGCGCTCGTCCTTGGACACGCTGCCGTGGTGGGCGCGCGCGATCACGGTCGCGGCGTGGCCTGCGGTGTCCACCGACTTCATCAGCTGCGCCGGCGGGCGGCGGGTCTGCGGGGAGAGCGCCTCCGGGTCGTGCTCCTTCGCCCAGAGCTCGTTTAGCTGGCTGGTCAGGCGTTCCGCGGTGCGACGCGAGTTGACGAAGACGATGGTGGACCGGTGGGCCATGACTTCGTCGTAAATCGCGCGCTCGATGTGGGGCCAGATGGAGTTGGTAGCACCGGGCGGCGGGGCGTCCAGGGCGTCGTCCACGGCGTCGTCGAGAATCGCATCGCCGATGGTGGAGGCGTCCTCGGGAACGGGCAGGTCGCTCATGTCGTCGACGGGCACGCGCACATCTAACTGCCAGCGCTTCTCCCCCGGCGGGTTGATGATCGTCGTCTTGGGGCCCAAAAAGTTGGCCACCGCCTCGATCGGGCGCACCGTGGCGGACAGTCCGATGCGCTGGAAGTCCCCGGCGAGGCGGCGCAGGCGCTCCAGCGAAAGCGCGAGGTGCACGCCGCGCTTGGTGCCGGCCAGGGCGTGGATTTCGTCGACAATGACCGTGTCCACCGTTTTCAGAATGCCCGCCGCCTTGGACGTGAGCATGAGATACAGCGACTCCGGCGTGGTGATCAGAATGTCCGGCGGCTTTCGCACCTGCCGGTTGCGCTCCGCCTGCGGAGTATCGCCCGAGCGCACCCCCACCGAAATGTCCGGCATGTCGCGGCCCAAACGCTGCGCCACCCGCGCAATGCCAGCCAGGGGTGCGCGGAGGTTGTTCTCCACATCCACGCCGAGGGCCTTCAGCGGCGAAATATAAAGGACGCGCACGCCGCCGTGGGTGGAGGTGTTCGCCCCATCGATGGGCAGCGCCTGCTGGCCGGCCCGCTCCACCAGGGAGTTCAGCGCCCACAGAAACGCCGCCAGCGTCTTGCCGGAGCCGGTGGGTGCGACGACGAGGGCGTTCTCGTCGTCGGAAATCGCGCGCCACGCCTGCTCCTGCACCGCCGTGGGCGCTGCGAAGACATCCTGGAACCACCCCGCCACCTGCGGGTGAAAGCGGTCCAAGATCGAGCCAGTCATTTCGCCAACCTTAGCGGTAGAGTCGGGCACATGACTGCTGAGTACTCCGACTCCCGGCTGACCAACCTGATTGCGGAAGGCACGGGTGAAATCCTCAAAGGCATCCGCGGGGTGGGCCTGCTGCGTGGCCGCGAACTCGGCGAGACTGGCGACGATCTCGCCCAGGCCTGGATCGAGCGAGTCTTAAGCCAACACCGCCCCAACGACGGGTTCCTCTCCGAGGAAGCGTCCGACAACCCGGCGCGCCTGAGCAAGGACCGGGTGTGGATCGTCGACCCGCTCGACGGCACCAAGGAGTTCGCGACCGGCCGGCAGGACTGGGCGGTGCATGTGGCGCTCGTCGAAAATGGCGTGCCCACCCACGCCGCCGTCGGGCTGCCCGACCTTGGTGTGGTGTTTAAGTCCTCCGACGTGCGCCACGTCTCAGGGCCGTTCGCCGGCAAGGTGGCCATGTCGCGCAACCGCCCGCCCGCCGTCGCCCGCTACGTCGCGGACGCGATCGGCTTCGAAACAGAACAGATCGGCTCCGCTGGCGCCAAGGCCATGCACGTGCTGCTGGGCGATTACGACGCCTACATCCACGCCGGTGGCCAATACGAATGGGACCAAGCTGCACCTGTAGGAGTCTCGCTCGCGGCGGGCCTGCACGCATCGCGCCTCGACGGTACCCCGCTTCGCTATAACAACAACGACACCTATATTCCAGACATGCTTATTTGTCGCCCGGAGATTGCCGACGACATCTTGGAAGCCGCCGCCCGCTACCACGACGAGCACGGCTCGTTCGAAGGAGTACTGAAGTAACCAATGGTCAAGACCCCATACGAGGACCTGCTGCGCGACGTGCTGGAAAACGGCACCGAGAAAGGTGACCGCACCGGCACCGGCACCCGCAGCGTGTTTGGCCGCCAGATCCGCTACGACCTCTCCGAGTCGTTCCCGCTGCTGACCACCAAGAAGGTCTTCTTCAAGGGTGTCGTCGGCGAACTGCTGTGGTTTTTGCGCGGCGATTCCAACGTGCGCTGGCTGCAGGACAACGGCATCCGCATCTGGAACGAATGGGCCGACGCCGACGGCGAGTTGGGTCCGGTCTACGGCGTGCAGTGGCGCTCCTGGCCCACCCCGGACGGCGGCCACGTCGACCAGATCGCCGAAGCCCTGGCAACCCTGAAGAAGAACCCGGATTCGCGCCGCAACCTGGTGTCTGCCTGGAACGTGTCCGAACTGGACAAGATGGCGCTCATGCCGTGCCACCTGATGTTCCAGCTCTACGTCGCCGACGGGCGCCTGTCCATGCAGGTCTACCAGCGCTCCGCCGACATGTTCCTGGGTGTGCCGTTCAACATCGCCTCCTACGCACTGCTGACCCACATGTTCGCCCAGCAGGCGGGCCTTGAGGTCGGCGAGCTGATCTGGACGGGCGGCGACTGCCACATCTACAACAACCACGTCGACCAGGTGCGCGAGCAGCTCTCCCGCGACGCCCGCGAGTATCCGCAGCTCAAACTGCGCAAGGCTGCATCCCTGTTCGACTACGACTTCGACGACATCGAGGTCGTCGGCTATGACCCGCACCCCACCATCAAGGCGGAGGTGTCCGTCTAGTGTTGGGCGCGATCTGGGCGCAAAGCGCCGACGGCATCATCGGCGACGGCGACGACATGCCCTGGCACCTGCCCGAAGACCTCAAACATTTCAAGGACACCACCAGCGGGCATCCGATCATCATGGGGCGCCGCACCTGGGAGTCACTGCCGGTCAAGCCGCTGCCGAACCGCAAGAACATCGTGTTGTCCTCGCGCGAGGCGGGCGCCTGGTCCCGCGGGGCGTCGGTCGTCGCCGACATCCCGGACCTCGAGGGCGACGCCTGGATCATCGGCGGCGCCCAAATCTACGCCGCCACCCTCGACGAGGTCGACGTCATCGAACGCACGCTTATCGACGTCCACCCCGACGTCCCCGATGCCAAAGCCGTCTACGCCCCGCGTATCGACGACACCTTTGCCCTCGTTTCCGAAACGGAGTGGCTCACCTCGTCGACAGGCTTGCGCTACAAATTCCAACGCTTCGAAAGGATCTAACATGACCGTCACCGCACCCGAAACCAACGCCCACGTGACCATCTTCGCCGCCGACTGGTGCCCGTTCTGCCAGAAGCTGCGCCAGCGCCTCGACCGCACCGAAACCCCCTACGACATCGTCGACGTCGAGGCCGACGGCATGGACGAGGTCAACGAGTGGATCAAGTCCGTCAACGACGGCAACCGCATCGTGCCCACCGTGCTCTTCTCCGACGGCACCCACGCCACCAACCCGGAGGCCTCGGCAGTGCGCGCCAAGCTGCGCGAGCTCACCGGCGAGGAGTAGGCCCGGAGAATCCTTCGGGGCCCTTCTACTCTCTCCGGTCCCAGCGGACTTCGCCGTCGACGACCTGCCCCGTGGGGACCAACCCTACGGTGGCGGCGACTCGCTGCGAGGCGATGTGGTCGGGGTGGATATGAGCGATGAGGTACGTAATGCCTCGCTCCGCAAGATAGGTGGAAAGCAGTTTCACGGCTTCTTTGGCGTAGCCGTGCCCCTGCCACTGCGTCCCGATCACCCACGCGATCTCCGTCGCACCGCCGTTGCGGGGCACGGTCGCTTGGACGTATCCGATCGGCTGCTTGCACGCACCGAGTGTGACGACGAAATTGATCCACTCCTCGGCACCATCGCTGGATTCGCCTCGAGTCTGGATCGCGTACCGCCGCGCAAGCTCATCCTCAGAGGGCGGCCCACCGCCTGTGAATGTGTAAAGGGTTCGATCCGAAAGCACATCAGCCATCTCGGTAGCGTCCTCGACGCGAAGTGGCCGTAATTCGATAGTCATCTTCACCACCCGCCATCTGACCTCGACGCCACACCAAACCCCTATTTGCGCCCCAGAGAGGAATCGAACCTCCGACACCGGCTTTAGGAGAGCCGTGCTCTATCCACTGAGCTACTAGGGCAATGGGGCTTAGGTTACCGCAGCGGTTTTCGTTCGCGGAATCGGCTGGGCTACCCACATAAGTTACCAAGTAGTAACATAGCGTCACTGTTCCTCCACCCCCAGTGAGGTCACTATGACGATCCTTCAAGAAGGCCAGGTCCAGCGCTCCTACATCATGGCGGACCGCGGCCCGCGCCCCCTGATTCGCGGCTGGGCCCACTTCGTGGCGGCCGCAGCCTTCGCGCTGGCCTCCACCGTGCTGATCACCTACGGGTGGATGACCCTGCCGGCGCTCCACGCCGCCGGGGTTACCGTCTACGGCGTCGGGGTCGTACTGCTGTTTGGGGTCTCCGCGATGTACCACCTCTACCCGTGGCGCTCCCCGTCCACGGTGCAGTGGTGGCGCCGCGCCGACCACGCGACCATCTCCATCTTCATCGCCGCGACCTACACCCCACTGTGCCTGATCGTGTTCGAGCCGCGAACCGCCGCGACCATCCTCGTCGTGTCCTGGATCGGCGGCCTGGGTGGTGGCGCGCTCAACCTGGTGTGGATCAATCACCCGCGATGGCTGGACGTTGTGGTGTACGTGGGGCTCGGCTGGGTGATCGTGCCGCTGATCCCCACCCTGTGGGCCAGCGCAGGGCCGGCGGTGGTGTGGCTCCTATTCGCGGGAGGCGTGCTCTACACGGTTGGCGCCATCGTGTACGGGGCCCGCTGGCCGGGGCGCGAGGCGCGCTACTACGGCTACCACGAACACTTCCACACTGCGACGATCGTGGCGGCCGTGTGTCACCTCGTCGCCATCTGGATCGTGGCCACGCAGGCAAACTAAGGTGCACAAGAGGCAAAACGAGACTAATGTTACGCAAGTGACTACTTTTGATCGCCGCTCGTTCCTGAAGTCTGCGGGCGCACTCGCGGCAACCACCGCCGCCGCCGGCGCCGCAGCCACCGCCCTCTCCCCTGCCGCACAGGCTCAGCAGCGCCGCGTGCTCGGCACCGTGATCGACTACTCCGCCGCCGTCCCATCCGCCCGCGCCGTGAAAGCCGCCGGCCACATCGGCGCCGTGCGCTACGTATCCCAGCCCCGCCCCGACGCACTCTGGATGCGCGGCAAGCCCGTCACCCTCGACGAAACCCAGGACTACAAGGCCAACGGCCTGTCGGTGGCGTCGGTCTACCAGTTCGGCCGCGCCGACACCGCCGACTGGCTCCAGGGTCCGCTCGGCGCTGCCAAGCACGCACCCCAGGCCATCGCCCTGCACCGCGCCGCAGGCGGCCCGACCGGGCGCCCGATCTATGTGGCTATCGACGACAACCCGACGCTCGCCCAGTTCAACAAATTCATCAACCCATACCTTTCCGCCATGGGCGCTGTACTCAGCGCCGCCGGCTACCAGTTGGGTGTGTACGGCAACTTCTACACCATCGCCTGGTGCCTGGAGGATGGCATCGGTAGCTACTTCTGGCAGCACGACTGGGGCTCGCGCGGCAACATCCACCCCCGTGCGAACATTCACCAGGTCGCCGGACGCCAGGCATACATCCAGGGCATCCAGGTGGACATCAACGACGTCTACACCGCCGATTGGGGCCAGTGGACCCCCGGCCAAAGCGATTCCCTGTTCCAGATGAGCAGCCTGCTGTCGTCGAATGGACTGTTGGTCCGGTAGGTCGTCGATAAGCACTTAGGCTCAATGCTTCTTCCGGAAGCGAAACTTTTATCCTAACACTATGCGGCTCGATTCAAATCGTCTGGTCATCGCATTGTCTGCCACTGCGATTGGCCTCTACAACTGCGGCGTCACGCTTTCGGAGTCTCATAACGCGTCCGTCGTCTCGCTCATCTACGCGAGCATCGCGCCTTTTGCCGCCTCGTATGCGCCAGCGCCTGGCCAGCCGGCATCACCAACGACCTGGATGACGATAGGTTTAATCCTCTCACTCCTTGTCACCTTCGGAGCAGTCATTTCTGCCCTACTAGGAATATCGCGTATCGGGTGGGCGAGAGCAACGAGCAAGCGCCGCCGAGGAGGTCCAGTGGTGATCGGCTCCTCCGAGGAAGCAAACAGCATCGTCCGCTCAGTCCTTGACCAAGAAAGGGAGCTCCCCGTTCATATCTTGGAGAAGGGAAACCCAACAGCCAAAGGCACGCTTGGCTTAGGGTACAAACAGCATCTGAGCGATGATCGGCTCGTTGCTCAAACTGTCAAACATGCTTCCCACGTGATCATCGCTGCCGAAAATGACATCGAAACAGCTCGCCTGAGTTCTGAGGCGCAGGACCTCCGTCACGCACAATGCGGTGAGACGGTATCAATATTCCAGCTTCTTCGGTCCCCCGAGTTAGCAACCTCAGCACGCTTTACCCACATCGCTCAACGACAACCTGTTGAAGCATTTCATCCAGCCGACCTCACAGTTCGCGCAATCACAGACAAAATACTCCACCTGCTGACCACACTCGAAGCTCACACTGTTGAGGTCAAGCAATGCGGCCCGGGAGATGAAAAGCGTGAGTTGGACGCGTGGATCCACAATTACAACCGGTTCGCTAACGAGCTGGAAGTTCAACAGATTGTGAGCCCTCAGGTAGAGGGCCTGGCAGATATGGTTGTCCTCGTCGGCGATCCAGTCCACGTCGCTGCTCAGATCCCCTCCCTCAGGAAACGTCGAGCGATTATTGCGGTGACTGACCACATACTGCAGGGTCTTGTCTGGAACGATGCCGAAGCCAGAACAGTTCTGGAAGTTATTGACCCACAAAAGGTTGGGTTGAGCATCGACGCCATCCGCGATTCCGCCTTCTCCGTCTGGGGCTGGGCATTCGACATCGCCTACACGTCGCTTTATGGCCCGCCATCCCCATCGCAGAAGCTTTCTCACGACGACATCCTGAAGGCACGACAAACTTCTGAAGCAGCCGCTCGGTACATGGTTAAAAACCTACGCCTACACGGTTTTCAGCTTATGAAGGACGGCTACGGGTGGGAAGAGCATCCCTCGGAACAGGAGATCACCTCGATGGCGGAAGCCGAGCACAATGATTGGATGCTCAAGCGCACATGGATTGATAGCAACGGAACCGAGCGTCGAGCATCCTATGACTACAGCAAGGAACCTCCTGCTCGGAAACCCTCATACAAACCGTTTGCAGAGCTCGACTCGCACACCCAGGATTACAACCACAAGATCGTGAAAGTTGTGTACCCCGCCCTGGCGGGGATGTTCGGTTACGGCATTTCTAGGATCTCGTAGGCCTCGGAAAACTCCGCATCTGGCACTGGCCAACACTCTCCTGTTACGCCACGGACCACCCAATCACCTGCGTGTGCGTGAGCCTCTCCCTCCAGCGTGGGGATCGTAGCGTCCTCGCTGAGTCGGCGGGCTTGGACTCTCCCCGTTTTCTTGTACTCCCCCGGCGCGACTTGGCTGTATGACTTGTCGAAAACCTCAGACGCAACTGTCCATGTTCGTGTCCCGTCAGTGACCTCCCAGTCCCCCGCCTTTGCGTGAAGGACGCTGCCAGTGGAAGTCCGCCACTGCGCGTCTTTGTCCAAGCGTCGGGCCCTAACCTTGCGGATCGGTTTATACCATGCAGCATGCGCGAGATGCTGGTCAAGGCGCTCTTGGGACCATTTTTTCATGCAGGCGATATTAGCGGGTTGAGCGAAAACCAAGCGGTCGTCGGCCTCCTAATATGCTCCGGTTGGCGCATAATGAGTGTTCAAACACTGACTGCGCTAAGGGGCCTCATGCTCAACATTCCTGTTTTTGTGTCATCGACCTTTCGCGATTTCCATACGGAACGTGACATTCTCAATGGTCCCGTAAGTGACCGGCTCAACGAATCTTTGCGCCGATTCGGCGCAAAGATGCACTTTATTGACCTGCGCTGGGGAGTCGACACCAACGACATGGATGAAGAGGCGGCTGGGCGCAAGGTATTAGACGTATGCCTTGACGAAGTCGATCGCGCGGCCCCGCTCTTCCTCGGGCTCATCGGAGACCGCTACGGTTGGATTTCAGACGACAAGTCTCTCCTCGAATGGACGGCACAGCGCGTTGGACTCGACCCCGAGAGGTCTCGCGAGTGTTCTATCACCGAGTTGGAATTCGCCAAAGCTGGTCTTTGGGACGCAGATGATACAACCACACCGTTCATCCTTTTCCGGCAGGTCGAAGGCCCCCCACCGCACGGCTGGGCCGACTCAGACCCAACCCGAATTTCTGACTTCAAAGACGAGGTATCTCAACGATGGGGCAATGCGGAGACGGTGAAACGCTACTCCGTTGCCTTCGACCAGAATGGTCAGTGGCCCACTGCTTCAATGCAGCACTTCGAGGATCTTGCGGTCAGTCTGCTTGAACCGCAGCTTCTGGAGCGAGCCCGCAGCATCCCGCGCGACGGTACCGCGGAGGAGGTCCTGTTTCGAGGTTCCCGCACTCGTAATTTTGGGTCAGAGGAACTGCTCAAATCGATCGATTTTTTCCTCCGCATCGATTCGCCTGTCGTGGTTTATGGCGAGTCCGGCGCGGGTAAGTCCTCACTTCTGTTGGCACTCGAGAAGTATTTGGCGGCCTCCGGAGAATCTATATCCGGCAAGTTGCCCATCACCGTCATTATGGGGCTGGACGACCGCATTTGGACGGGGGACGAGCTCGCATTCGAGATTACGCGATGCATAAACGCAACCTTGGGCCTGTCGCTTTTCGACGATTGGCGGGGCTCTCCCGAAACTTGGCGCCCGCGCTGGAGGCAAGAAATGGAAAAGGTTGTAGCTGAGTATCCTGATCTGCTTTTCATCGTCGACGGTTTAGAGCAGATTGTGGATGGAGCCGGCGGATTCTGGCCAGTGGAATGGCTCTCGTCTCGCACCGCGTTGGCTGTATCTTCTTCCTCGCGCTCGGACGTCACTCTGTTGAAGAACTCCGATTTCAAAGAAGTCTTGGTTGGGCCAGTGCCAGCCAACATTGCGCGAGAATTCGTAGAGGACTGGGAGCGCAGAATTAGGCGCGAGATCGGAGGCGGCGCTCGCCAGATCATCGCGTCCAAACAACGCTTACCTCTTTGGATAGAGCTTGCGCTGGATCTACTTCTCGATATCGATGGTGATGATTTCAAGTCCATCGAGGATGAACCTGATCAAGCCAGCGCAATCCAAAACATGCTTGCAGACCGCGCGTGGCTCATCCCCGATGACCTGTCAAGCGCTGCCCACCACTTTTTGGAAACCTCCATCGCATCTACCGATCGTGCCCTCGCCCGCGCTGCAGTAGGTCTCTTGGGTGCTTCTAGGATCGGGCTTTCGCAAGAACAAACCGTCAACGCGCTGCGCGACGCTGGCTTCACAACAAATACTGAGATCTCGGTTGCCCGACTTTTCCGTTCTTTGGCGAATCAACTAACTCCAAATGGGCCGGAGAAACGGATGCGCTTTACGCACCGAGTATTTAGCGAGGCCGCGGAGAGTTTTGGTTCACCGCTCACACATTCTCTACTCATGCGCATTTACGAAACCGATCTGCGCAACAGTGTCGAGACCACCCCAAAGTATGCGGCGCTCGAAAGCGAGGATTATTACGACATTGAGCATCAGTGGAAGAACCAGCGCAAACTCGCGGAGGCGTTCCTGTTCCACCTCTTTTCATCGCCTGCTCCCAAGGGTCCTCAAAATCTAGAGAGCATTCCGTTGGCGCTCGACTGCCTTCCGCAAACCACAGTGTACGACGCAGCAATTGTGACCAACTTGCTTCACTTGCCCTATGCAATCTCACACCTTCAGCATCTGCGTACGGCCGGTGCATCATTCGAAGCGCTGCGAACGCTCTTAGCTGCTGCTGATCTTTCCCCTGACCCACAAGTACAAACAAGTGTGGCCTCAATTTGTTTTGAGGTATTGAACGACTTCCCTGTCACGGCGAAAACGGTTTTATTGCGCTGCCAAGCTCTCACGATTGCTGCTTCACACACCGAAGATGTGGAGGAAGCTCGCCTACTGCTGTACCTGGCGTTTAAGAATATCGACCCCCTGTACGACGCCGAGCCAAATCGTGTTTTACCTGCTGTCTTCTATTCTCGAGCCCAACGTGAGATGGCACTTCTGGATGCAAATGCAGGAGACACAAAATCAGCCCTCGAGCTGCTATTTAGCTGCCAAGACATGCTTGTTCCTGCGCTCCAAGCCAGGGATCCTAGAGCCATCGAAGAAGCGATACGCGTGCTCCTTCAGATCGCAGATATCCATGGATCTACAAACAATGGGCTTGTGATCCCCACCTTGGATGAAGCCATGGAGATCGCTGCCATCCTGGTTGACGGCGGCGACGGGCCAGCTGTTTCCTTCGCATTGGCAGCGGAAGCCACGGCGATAAGAGCACAGTTTGTCCGGAAGCTTTTTCCGAATATGGCCCCGCCGGTGGAGCTGCTCGAGGATGCTGTCAACCAATTCGTCGTAGCAACGCAGAAGGTTCCCTTCGGCGGCAAATACGCAACCGACATACTTCGGACCAGCATCGAACTAGCGAATATTTACATCGAGATGCAGAAAGAAATGGACGCTTTCCTACGGCTTCGCGCTTCGGTGGTGGCGCTTGTCCCCTTCCTCAACTCCGCCCCGCCGGCTGGGTGGAACGAGTTGGCTAAGGTATTTGCTCTTCTTCTTGAGCTCTGTGAAAGCACCCATTCAAGGGAGGTTCGCGTCGGGGCAGCAAGGTTTGTTCGCGTCCATACTTCTCGAGTACTTGCGGAAGCATCAAGCGTTAACCTGCCTGAGGCGTTCGCCATTGCAAATGCTGCGCATCACGCACTGCTGATCGGTCTCTCCCAAGCCGAAAACCTAGAAGCAAGGCTCCGCTTCATGGAGGCACTTACCGATATTGCAAAGTGGATCGCACAAACACACCCCGACGCTCAATGCCAGCTCAACTACAGCTACTCGTTGAGGAAGCTCTACGAGCACTACGCACGTGTTGGCCGTCATGAAAAAGCCAGGGCAACCCTTGATACCGTGCGCAAACGGGACATAGGTTTGGCCGAGCTTCCGGAGGATGGGCAGGCGCTTTCTCAAACGTCGCAGGTGTTGACCCAGTACTGCACCGCGCTCGTGTCAGAGTATGACAGTCCCGATGCGACGGTACCGCGCTTTGCCCATACGGTTGTGCTTGCAGCACCACTGATCCTTCGTGGGGTTCCTGATTCTCTCCGCCAGGAGTTTGCTTCCGCCGTACACGATTCTTGTGTCACCCTGCTGCAAACTGACAGCGGTACACCCGAGCAGCGCAGCATGTGGGAAGCGATGAAGGAAATCGCAGAGCAGATGTAGACATGGCGGTGCTTCCCGGCATTCCTCAGTGCACGCAAGCTTGAGTTGCGCGGCTGGCTAAAACAAAGCAAACGCAAAAACGGGCTCAGCATCACACTGAGCCCGTTTCTTGTTATTCAGCCAGGATTAGTGGTCGACCGGAGCCTCCACACCAACACCGGTGAGGGAACGAACCTCCATCTCGGCCTGGAGTTCATCGAAGTTGTCCGGCTTGCCCAGGAAGGTGCCGATAAGGCCACCCAGGAAGCCGAGCGGGATGGACACGAGGCCCGGGCTGGTCAGCGGGAAGATGGACCAGTCGGCGTCCGGGAACATCGCGGTCGGGCTGCCAGAGACCGCCGGCGACAGGGCGATCAGCACCAGCGCGGAGATCAGGCCGGTGTAGATCGACGCAACCGCGCCGGTGGTGTTGAAGCGCTTCCAGTACAGGGAGTACAGGATGGTCGGCAGGTTTGCGGATGCCGCGATCGCGAACGCGAGGGACACTAGGAAGGCCACGTTCTGCTGCATCGCCAGGATGCCCAGGACGATGGAGACGATGCCGAGCACCACCACGGTGATGCGGGAGACGCGGACCTGCTCATCCTCGGTGGCCTGGCCGTCGCGAAGCACTGCGTTGTACACGTCGTGCGCGATGGATGCGGAGGCGGTAATCGCCAGGCCTGCCACCACGGCAAGCACCGTTGCGAAGGCAACCGCGGAGATCAGCGCCATGAAGATGGAGCCACCGAGCTCGAATGCGAGCAGCGGTGCCGCGGCGTTCGCGCCACCAGGTGCGGCAAGGATGCGGTCCGGGCCGACGAATGCTGCAGCAGCGTAGCCGAGCACCAGGGTCAGCAGGTAGAACGAACCGATGAGAACGATTGCCCAGGTCACGGACTTGCGGGCTTCCTTGGCCGTCGGCACCGTGTAGAAGCGCATGAGCACGTGCGGCAGACCCGCGGTACCAAGCACCAGGGAAAGACCCAGCGACAGGAAGTCGAGCTTCGAGGTGGTGGTCGCACCGTACTTCAGGCCCGGCTTGAGGAGATCCTCGGCCTGGTAGCCCTTCTCCGCGATGTACTGGGACGCGGCGTGGGTGTCGATCGCCTGGTTGAGCACCGCATTCATGCCACCCTTGGCCATGATGAAGGCGAGGATCGACATGATCAGCACGCCGGCGATGAGCAGCACGGCCTTGATCATCTGCACGTAGGTGGTGCCCTTCATGCCGCCGATAAGGACGTAGGCGATCATGATCACGCCGACGATGGCAACACAGATTGCCTGTGCGGCGAAGGAGTGCAGGTCCAGCAGCACGGACACCAGCGAGCCGGCGCCGGCCATCTGTGCGATGAGGTAGAACAGCGACACGAACAGGGTACCGAAAGCTGCGGCCACACGCACCGGCTTCTGGCGGAGGCGGAACGACAGCACGTCCGCCATGGTGAAGCGGCCGACGTTTCGCAGCGGCTCGGCGACCAGCAGCAGGGCGACCAGCCATGCGACGAAGAAGCCGATGGAGTAAAGGAAGCCGTCGTAACCGCTCAGCGCGATGGAGCCGACGATGCCCAGGAAGGACGCGGCGGACAGGTAGTCGCCGGCGATGGCGAGGCCGTTCTGGGTGCCGCTGAAGGATGCGCCGCCGGTGTAGAAGTCGGCGGATTCGCTGGTGGTTTTGCCAGCGCGGGTCACGATGAAGAGGGTGACCACGATGAACGCGCCGAAGATGGCGATGTTCAGCAGAGGGTTGCCGGTGGCGGTGCTTTCAGCCGCTGTGGCGTTGATGTACGTCTGCATGGCTTAGCCCTCCATTTCCTGGCGAATGTGCGCTGCACGGGGTTCGATGTTCTTGTTTGCCCACTTCACGTAGACCCAGGTGATCAGGAATGTGGTCAAGAACTGTGCAAGTCCGAGCCACAGTCCAAGGTTGAGGCCTAGGAAGGGCCGCGCCATGACATCGGGCGCGAAGGTAGCAAAGACGACATAGAAGACGTACCAGAGGAACGCCGCAATCATCACCGGGAAGGTGAAGCCACGGAATGTTCCACGCAGATCTTGGAATTCGGGGCTCTGTTGCATTGCCACAAACTCGTCTGGCGTGGGCTCGCGGCGCTGCGGGACAGCGGGGGAACCTGTCATTGCCTCGATCCTTTCTTGTTCACGGGATTGGGTCTTGCCTTGCCGACAATTCGCGATTCTCGACTCAACAATGTGGAGTGTAACGTATCACACACTCACGGAGAGTTGTTTAAATCCTCTCACCCCTACCCCTACCCCCGAAAAGTCACGCTTTTCGTTGCGACGAGAAAAGCCCGCCCGGCCGCTTCCACGGCCGAACGGGCTCAAATCCACTCCCAGGAAAACCTTTATCCCGGGAACGTCAGGGGATCCCCTGACATACGCTCCCCTTGCACCGCATCGAGGGTGGCAACATCTTCGTCGGTGAGCTTCACATTTACCGCGCCGAGATTTTCGACGAGGCGCTGCGGGTTCTTCCTCTTCGGCACCACAGAGCAGCCAAGCTTCATCAGGTATGCCAAGCACACCTGCGCAGGTGTGGCCTCATGGGCATCCGCGACGGCCCGGATGGCCGGGTCGTCAAAATTCTTGCCGCGGGCGATCGGCGCCCACGCCTCGGTGAGGATGTCGTGCTCCTCGTGGTAAGCACGCAGCTCCGGCTGGGTGAAACCAGCGTGCAGCTCCACCTGGTTCAGCACCGGCGTGATGCCGGTGGCGTTGATGATGTCGTCGAGAACCTCCGGGTAGAAGTTCGCGACACCCACCGACTGGAGCCGGCCCATCCCCTGCAGTTCAGCGAGCTGCTCAAACGCCTTGACGTACGTGCCGTTCTGCGGCCACGGCCAATGCACAAGGTAAAGGTCGAGGAACTCCAGGTCGAGGCGCTCGAGGGACTCGTTGTACGCCTGGAGGGCGCGCTCCTGATCGTCATTCCACAGCTTGGTGGTAATGAACAGTTCCTCGCGCGTGACGTCGCCCGCCTTAATCGCGTCGTTGATGGCCTTGCCCACCTGCACCTCGTTGTCGTAAAACGACGCGGTGTCGATGTGGCGGTAGCCCAGCTCGATCGCGGTGCGCACGGTCCGCTCCACGTCCTCGCCCTGGAGCTTGTAGGTGCCCAGGCCAAGCAGCGGGAGATCGTAGCCGTCGTTGAGCGTAGTTACCGGGATTCGCATGCGCTTTCCCCTAACGGGCGTCGAGCAGGTCGATAATGAAGATCAGGGTGCGGCCAGACAGCGGATGGCCGCCACCTGCCGGACCGTATGCCTTCTCCGGCGGGATGGTGAGCTGACGGCGGCCGCCAACCTTCATGCCCGGGATGCCTTCCTGCCAGCCTGCGATGAGGCCCGCGAGCGGGAACTCGGCTGCTTCTCCGCGGTCCCAGGAAGAGTCGAACTCTTCGCCGGTTTCGTAATCGACACCCAAGTAGTGGACTTTGACGAAGCCGCCAGCCACCGCTTCTTCGCCCTCGCCGACGGTGATGTCCTGGATAACCAGATCAGCTGGTGCCGGCCCCTCGGGGGCTTCAATGAATGGCTTTTCCATTTCCATGAGTGAGAATCTCCTTGAGGTTTGTGCGGTCGGCATTAAAAAACCGCCGGGAACTTCCCCGCGAATTATAGGGGACGTGTTCCTCGGCGGTTGAAACGTTTGGTTAGCGCTGGTCGCGCGGGACGAAGTCGCGCTTCTGGTAACCGGTGTAGATCTGACGCGGGCGGTTGATCTTGGTGTTCATTTCAAGCTGCTCGCGGTACTGTGCGATCCAGCCCGGCAGGCGGCCGATGGCGAACAGGACGGTGAAGAAGTCCGTCGGGAAGCCCATGGCGCGGTAGATCAGGCCGGTGTAGAAGTCGACGTTCGGGTAGAGCTTGCGCTGGATGAAGTACTCGTCGTTCAGCGCGATCTCCTCGAGCTTCATCGCCAGGTCGAGCAGTTCGTCGCCACCCAGGTGCTCGAGCACCTCGTGTGCGGTGTCCTTGACGATAGCCGCGCGCGGGTCGTAGTTCTTGTACACGCGGTGGCCGAAGCCCATGAG
Source organism: Corynebacterium sp. HMSC08F01 (assembly GCF_001807545.1). Lineage (NCBI taxonomy): Bacteria > Bacillati > Actinomycetota > Actinomycetes > Mycobacteriales > Corynebacteriaceae > Corynebacterium > Corynebacterium sp. HMSC08F01. The sequence goes on from NZ_KV789312.1 coordinate 73,136, forward strand.
GCGGACGCCCTTTTCCTTGTTCTTCACGCGGTTCATGAAGTCGGTTGCGTCGCCACCGTGGTTGTTCTTGATGTCCTCGAGCATCTCGAGCACCGCCTGGTTTGCGCCGCCGTGCAGCGGGCCGGCCAGGGCGTTAATGCCGCCTGCGATGGAGACGAACATGTTCGCCTGTGCCGAGGCGATCATGCGCACCGTGGAGGTGGAACAGTTCTGCTCGTGGTCGGCGTGCAGGATGAGGAGCTTGTCCAGGGCCTTCGTCAGGACCGGATCGACGTGGTAGTCCTCGGTCGGGTAGCCGAACATCATGCGCATGAAGTTCTCGCGCGGGTTCAGGGAGTTGTCCGGGTACATGTACGGCTTACCGCGGGATGCACGGTAGGCGTATGCGGCGAGCATGGGCACCTTAGCCATGAGGCGCACGGTTGCCTTGTCCAGCTGCTCTTCGTCGAGCGGGTTGAGCTGGTCCTGGTAGTAGGCGGAGAGAATGTTGACCGAGGAGGCAAGGACGGCCATCGGGTGCGCGTTGCGCGGGAAGATGTTGAACGCGGCCTTGAAGTCCTCGTCGAGCAGCGTGTGGTGGCGCAGGTCGGAGTTGAAGTTGTCCAGCTGGTCGGTGGTCGGCAGTTCGCCGTTGATCAGCAGGTAGGACACCTCGTTGAAGGTGGCGTTTTCTGCCAGGTCTGCGATGTCGTAGCCGCGGTAGCGCAGGATGCCCTCTGCACCGTCGATGTAGGTGATCTTGGACTCGGTGGAGCCGGTGGAGACGTAGCCCGGGTCGAAGGTGACCAGGCCAGTTTCACCGAGGAGGTTCCCCAGCACGACACCGTCATTGCCTTCGGTGGCGCGCATGATGTCCATTTCATACTCGCCGCCCGGGTAGTGGAGTACGGCCTTGTCCTTGTTCTCAGTAGCCACTGGTTTCCCTTTCCTACGTTGGGTGTTGCTCTCGTTTTTCGGGCAACCTTTTTACGTAACGCACTCTAGCAAATATTGTGATGCGTCCGACAATGCTGCGATTGTCCTGGATGTACCACATATTTTTATGGCGTCATTGGTCGTATTGGGATGGTATCGCTTTGCGCCGTCGGGTGTCTTGGGGCTGGTTGCCTGATGTGGGCACGTGCGTCCGATAGGCTTAGTTTTCGTATTGCCAGGCGGAAGGAGTCCTATGCGCGAGCTTGTTTTCTTGGAAGACGAGTCGACGGAGACGTTTTTTGTGCTCCGCGACGAGGAGGGTGTGCGCTATCAGCTTGCCCGTGAGGAGCTTGCGCCGTTGCTTATCGACGACTCCCCCGCCCCGGAAGAACCAGCCACCGATACCGAGGTGACTGAGGAAGAGCAGCCTGCGCAACCGGTGGCACCCGCCCCGGAGCCGCGCCCACTGCCGGAGCCGGATCCGCTCTACGCCACCCCGTTGTCGATGCGTCCGAACGAGATCCAGGCACGCATCCGCGCCGGCGCGACCGCCGCGGAGTTGGCAGAAGAGATGGGTGTGGCCGAAAGCCGCCTCGAGTCCTATGCCCACCCGGTGTTGCTTGAGCGCGCCCAGGTTGCGGAGGCTGCGAAGCAGTCCCATCCGGTGCGCGAGGATGGCCCGGCGAAGCAGACGTTGTTGGAGATCCTGGCTACCTCCTTTGCTGCCCGTGGTCACTCGATTTCCGATGCGGAGTGGGATGCCACCCGCGAGCAGGGCGACACCTGGGTTGTGCGCGTTACCTGGCAGGCGGGCCTGACGGAGAACGAGGCCTTGTGGTCGTTTAAGCGCTCCATGGGCGCCGCGGCCCAGACTGAGGCGCGCAACGCTATGGCTGCGGATCTGACCGATCCGGATTTCGCCCAGCCGGTGCGCTCGCTGTCTGCGGTGCGTTCCTTGCACGGCGAGCAGGATGAGGCTGCGCCGGCCGCGCCCGTCGAGATCCTTCAGGATGCACCCGCCGAGGAGGGCGAGGTGCTCGAGGGCGATTTCCTGCGCCACCCGGATGAGGAGGAGCAGCCACAGAAGCGTCGCCGCAAGTCGGTGACGCCCCACTGGGAGGACGTGCTGCTCGGCGTACGGACCAACACGAAGCGTCCGAAGCGGTAAGCCATGAGTTTCAACGCCGTTGTCACGTTGTGGTTTGTCAACACTGCTGAACCTGCGGAGGTGTTGCGTCGTGAGCCGAAGGCCGACCGCGGGTTTGGCCGAAAGCTGCTGGCTCAGGTGAATCCGGCGTGGCCAATCACGCCGATTGGGTCGTTTCCGTTGAACCGCTCGTCGGTGCCTGGCCGCGACGAGTTTTATATTGCGGGCTTCCCGGGGATTTCGGTGGTGCGCATGCGTGTGGACGTCACTGAGTTGTCCTCCCCTACCCAATGGCACACCGCGCTTCCGGCGGCGGACGTGTTCGTTATCGCGCTGGGTACGGATAGCGACTTTGGCGGCTTCGCCCACTTCAATGGCGAGAAGGTGTCGCGCAGTTTCTGCGCCACCCGCACCAGTGTTATCGAAGACATCGGCCTGCCTGAGCCGTTTGAGGCCCCCTACTGGGCGGGCGAGAAGGCGGAACAAGCAGGCGGGATCGCGCTGCCGTTTGAGCCGAAGGACCTTGCGCTTGCCGCCGAGGAAGCCTGGCTGGGTGCGGAGATCGGCCAGAACGGCCCGGACATCAACGTGGTGGGCTATGCCGTTGACGGCCGGCCTGAGCCGAAGATTGAGGAGCCGAAGCCGGCCACCAAGTCGGTCAACGAGGTCGCAGCGAAGTTCGCGGAGCGCGATAAAGTTTACGACGACTACGAGGCCGAACAGGAAAAGCAAGAGGGCGACGAGTTTGCCGAGTTGGCGGACGCGTCCGTCGCCGCCGCGAAGCGTGTCGGTCGGGGTGTGCGCCGCCGTGCGGTGCAGTGGGCGTCTGCGCTGAAGGAGCGCATCCGCCACATCGACCGCTAACCCGCTCGCCCCGCTAGACGGGCTAGCCCGGTTAGCGCATGCGCTCGTAGAACGCGATCGCGGCCGAGGTGGCCACGTTCAGCGAATCGGTGCCCGGCGCCATCGGAATCTTGGCGCGCACGTCGGTAGCACGCATGGCGTGCGGGGTCAGCCCCGGGCCTTCCCCACCAACAAGGAAGGCAACTTTGTCGTGGCCCTGGATGGCATCTTTAAGTTCGACGGCGTCGTCAGCGGGGGTCAGTGAAATGAGCCACCAGCCGTCGTCGTGAAGTTCGGCGAGCGAGCGCTGCCACGTCGTCGGGGTGCCCTCCAGGTGCGCGAACGGGGTGCGCAGCACGTGCCCCATGGACACGCGCACACTGCGCCGGTAGAGCGGGTCAGCGGTCGCCGCCCCGAAAAGCACGCCGTCGACCCCCATGCCGGCGGCGTTGCGGAAGATGGACCCGATGTTTTCGTGGTCGCCGACCCCTTCCAGGATCACCAAGGTGCGCGCCCCTTCGAGCACCTCGGAAACGGTGAGCGGCTCCGGCTTATCGGCGGAGACCAACAGGCCGCGGTGCATGTCGTATCCGGCAACCTCCCCCATGATCTGGCGGGTGATCTCGTACACCGGGATGCCGCGGCGCGACAACTCCTCGCCGTAGTCGGCCATGAACGACTCAAGCCGTCCCCCGAAGCCGAACACGGCGCGCACCGGAAAGCGCGACTCGACCAGCCGGCCAGCCACCAGCGGCCCCTCGGCGAAGACAAGGTTTTTCTCCTTGTCGGAGTGCTTCAGGTCGCGGATGTCGTCGAGACGGGGGTCGAGGGGGTCGTCGATACGCAATTGCATTTAGCTAATCGCTGCCATGATCGGGCCCTGCGCGAAGTACACGACGAACAGGGCGGAGATGAGCCACATGATCCAGTGGATGTCCTTCGCCTTGCCGGCGAACAGGGACAGCAGCGCAAACGAGATGAAGCCGACGCCGATGCCGTTGGCGATGGAGTAGGTCAGCGGCATGGTGACGATGGTCAAGAATGCCGGCAGCGCGACCGAGAAGTCGTTCCACTTGATCTGGCCGACCTGCATCATCATGAGCGCACCGACGACAACGAGTACCGGTGCCGCGGCCTCGATGGGCACGACCTCGTAGAGCGGGGTGAAGAACATTGCGAGCAGGAACAGCACACCGGTGACCACGTTGGCCAGGCCGGTACGAGCGCCGTCGGCGATACCTGCCGAGGAGTCCACGAACACCGTGTTCGACGACGCCGACGCGCCACCACCCACGACTGCGCCGAAGCCTTCGACGACGAGGGCACGCTTCATGTCGGGCAGGACGCCGTCCTCAGCGGCGAGGCCAGCCTGGCGGCCAAGCGCCGTCATGGTACCCATGGCGTCGAAGAAGTTCGCCAGCACCAGGGTGAACACCAGCAGGGATGCGGAAATGACGCCGATGTTGATAAACGCACCAAACAGGTCGATGTTGCCCACGATGGACAGATCCGGGATGCCGCCGAAGGAATCCGGCAGCTCCGGCACGGCCAAGCTCCACCCCTGCGGGTTGTCTGCGGACGAGCCGGAACCCGTGATCGCCTCCACAATCATGGCAACAATCGTGGTCAGGATGATGCCGATGAACAGGCCACCACGCACGTTGCGCACAACCATGAAGCCACAGATGAACAGGCCGATGATGAACACGAAGGTCGGCCAGGATGCGATCGAGCCGCCGGTGCCCAGCTGGACCGGAACGGTAGTCATGGCGGCATCCGGGATGCGGCGGACAAAGCCGGCATCTACAAGGCCGATGGTGGCGATGAACATGCCGATACCGACACTCATAGCCACCTTCATCGAATCCGGAATAGCGTTAAACACGGCGGTGCGGAAACCGGAGATGGCCAGCAGCACGATGATGATGCCGTCGATAACCACCAGGCCCATCGCTTCCGCCCAGGTCAGACCCTGCTGGCCCACCATGGTCACGGCGACGAGCGTGTTAATACCCAAGCCGGCGGCGATGCCGAAGGGGTACTTGGCAACCAGGCCGAACAAGATACACATCACGCCAGCAGCCAAAGCGGTGGCGGCCGCTACCTGCGGGATGCCCAGCACGGTGCCCTCGCGGTCGGGGCTGGTGCCGATGATCAGCGGGTTGAGTAGCACGATGTATGCCATCGCGAAGAAGGTCACTACCCCGGCACGCACTTCGGTGCCCACCGTGGATCCGCGCTCTGTGATGTGGAAGAAGGCGTCCAGCCCGCCGCGCGGCTGCGGCTGGTCCTTATTCATTTTTGCTCCCGTGGTCGTACTCACGGGGGCTTAGCTTTTCACTCTCCCTGGGCAAACGCAACTATTTTGCTGCCCCAGTGATTGGAATTACTTAGGAGTTTTCTACTTCCGTGTCCGAGTGCGCGCCGCAACCGTAGGAAGACGCAACGACATGGCCGTCGGCGGAATACTCGTTGGTACAAGCACCGAAGTGCTCCCCCACCGGTTCCGCCATGGGGATATAGAAGGCGCAGGTGCGGCACGACAGGGCTGCCTTTTCGGCAAACTCGCTGTTTGGCCCGTAGTCGCCGGTGCGCCAGCGGTGCTTCGCGTCCTCTAGTCCTTGTTTGGTCAGGTAGTGCTTGGTTTCGCGGCCCGGGAAGGTAATGGCGTCGCGGGCGAAGGAGTCGTCGGTGACGCGCTCGTCGTCAGGCAGGAGCTCCAGCACATCGCCTGGGCCCAGGTCGCCGGGGCGCAGCCGCTCGGAGTACGGCACCCAGTCCGGCGCTTCGAGCGCACCTTGGGAGGGCACGAGCGCGACCTCGTTGACGGTGACCACGTTGGAGCCGTCCGCGCAGGCGATGACGGCGTTCCATTCCCACCCGGCGTATCCGGGCACGTCGGCTTCGAAGCGGTGCGTGGCAACATTGCGGGTCAGCCCGGTAACACCGATGTGTTCGCCGATGTCGCCGTCTGCGATTTCTTCAAGCGCCTCGAGCGCAATAGCTATTGCATCGTTGCCAAGCAACGGGTTGCGGGAGCGAGTGCGTTTTCTGGATCGTGACACGCTTACCCATTATGCGCGATGTAGTGCAGGATGTAACCCATGGGTCATCGTGAAGCTTTGTCCGCTCTGTCTGTTATCGCTGCGCTTTCGGGCGGTTTGCTTGCTGGCTGCGCGCCGGAGTCGTCCACCCCAAGCGTCGAGCACCTTCGCGCCGAGGTGATCGAGCGCCTCCCGTTCGACCAGACCAGTTTCACGCAGGGCCTCGAGGTCACCGCTGACGGCAACCTCTACATTGGCACTGGCCAGGAGGGCGAATCGCGCCTGTACACCCGCACTATCGCTGGCGATGAGCTCGCGTCGGTTGATTTGGATCAGCAGTTTTTCGGCGAGGGCATTACGCGTATCGACGACACCCTGTGGCAGTTGACGTGGCTCGACGGGACAGCGATTCGTCGCAACGCAGAAACGCTCGAGGAGATCGGCCGCGCCTCCTATCAGGGCGAAGGCTGGGGGCTGTGCTCACGTACGGAAGCGAACGAGGTGATCTTCTCCGACGGCACCGAAGAGCTGCGCCGCATGGATCCGGAAACGCTCGAGGAGCGCGAACGCTTCACCGTCACGCTTGATGGCGAGCCGGTGGCGGGCCTCAACGAGTTGGAGTGCGTCGGTAACGATGTCTACGCCAACGTGTTCACCACCACCGACATCGTGCGCATTGACGCGGAAACGGGCGAGGTCACCGCACGTATCGACGCCTCCGCCCTGCCTAATAACGCCACCGACGACCCGAACCACGTCCTCAACGGCATCGCCCACATCCCGGGCACTGACGAGTTCTTCCTTGCCGGCAAGCGCTGGCCGGACATGTACCGGGTGCGCTTTACCCAGGCTGACTAGTTAGGATTTCTCGCCATGGCACAACGTTCAGGCAGCAAGCAGTGGAAAACCATCGTGGTCGCCCTCGTGGGCGTCCTGGCACTCGTCGGCGTGGTCTACGCCGTCATGGAGTACCAGCGCACCCGCCCCACCACTCCGGTCGATGAACTGACGGTGTCGGTGGCTGCCAACGGTGAGCGCGAGGACATCGGCGTGTACACCGTGTGCGAGTTGGACGAGGAGTGTGCCGGCGGCGACGCCCCCACCATGCAGCGCGGCGAGGGTGATGTAGTGGTTACGGTTCCTGACGAGATTGCGTCGAATAGCTGGCGCCTGCTGCTCATTTACGACGACCCGGAGGCCAACTCCGAGCGCGTCTTCACCTCCGGCGAGGCAACCGAGGAGACCGTGCCGGCTACGACCGAGTCGGGCGCGAAGCTCGTCGTTGCCGAGGTAACCACCCTGGACATTAAAAAAGGCGATGACGGGGAGGAAACCCCTGTCATCGCCACCTGGTCCGTGGGCTTTAACTAATTACGCATCCAGCTCGCGCGCCACGGCCCGCAGGATCTCCGCCACCTGGCGGCCTTCCTTGCGGTCCGGGTAACGGCCGTTGGTCAAAGCAGGCTGGACCTGGGTCTCGATGAGCGTCATCACGTCCGCGAGCATGCTTCCCAGCTCCTCCGGCTTACGGCGGTGCACTGGGCGGCGCTTCGGGGTGTCCAGCACCTTCACGCGCAGCGCCTGTGGGCCGCGACGGCCTGCGGCGAAGTCGAACTCGATGCGCTGGCCTGCGACCAGCTCCTCAACTCCCTCAGGCAGCACGGACTTACCGATGAAGACATCCTCGTCTCCCGGGTTGGATGCGAAGCCGAACCCTTTTTCGGCGTCGTACCATTTCACCTTTCCGACAGGCATGGCGCTCTCCTTCCGTAACGCATCACTTATGCAGTATCACTCGTGCAGATGTACCGCCAGTAAGTAAAACAAAATCAAAACCTTACTATTTCCGCCCGAAAATCAAGCAGTTCACGCCAGTGTGACCCAGAACACATATTTTGCATGTCGCGCCTTCGAGCTGGGGAAATGTGAGGCTTTTTCGAGTATTGCGCCCCAAAACGACACCGTTACGTGACACAATCGTTATACAACGTTAGGCTGTCCCGAGAAATTGGCGGTCAACGATGAGAGGAAACGAAACAATGGGACGCCACTCTAAGAAGACCACCTCCATGGGCAAGAAGGCTCTGGCAGGTTCTGCAGCAGCAGCTGCACTGGCTGGCATTGTTGCCCCGCAGGCAACCGCAGCACCGGATTCCGACTGGGACAAGCTCGCACAGTGCGAGTCCGGCGGCAACTGGGCTATCAACACCGGCAACGGCTACTACGGTGGCCTGCAGTTCTCCTACGGCACCTGGCTGGCATACGGTGGCGGCGAGTTCGCCCCGACCGCTAACCTGGCAACCCGCGAGCAGCAGATCGCTGTCGCCGAGCGCACCCTGGCAGGTCAGGGTTGGGGCGCATGGCCGGCTTGCTCCGCTCGCTACGGCCTGAACTCCGCGCCGACCAACCGCGACGCGCAGGTATCCAAGCCGGCCCCGCAGCCAGCACCGGCACCGGCACAGCAGGCCGCTCCGGCTCAGCCGGCAGCACAGGCCCAGGCTCCGGCCGCACAGTCCCCGCAGGTCGATGCCCTTTACGCACAGGTGCGTAACGCTATCCAGGCATTCGGCTTCCAGGTTCCGGCTTCCGTGCAGTCCAACTACGTTGCTAACCGCAACGACTACAGCGCGTTCTACGCTGCAAACCAGCCGCTGATCGACGCTGCCCTCTCCGGCGACTTCGCAGCCGTGGCAAACCTGGTCGGCGCTAACTTTGCCAACCAGGTCAACAACACCGTTGCTTCCGTGCAGCAGTCCTTCCAGGCTCGCTAAGCAATAGCGCACAGCAATCGTCCGCCCCGTTCAGGTTGTGAACGGGGCGTTTTGCTTTACGGCACAACAAAAACCGGCACGGTCAGGCACCGTGCCGGTTTTTTAAGTTCCGCTGGTTTAGCGGTTGATGCGCGTCGTCGGGTGGACGTAGCCCGTCTCTTCTGCCGGCATCGGCAGGATCAGGTCGTCGCCGAACGGGCTGGAAGCACCGGTTAACGTCGAGGTGATCTCGGTGACCGGGTGCAGGTTACCTGGGGTATTAGCGGGCCATGCGGGGTTTGCGCGCCCAATCTTCTTCACATCTTTAGCCATGCCCCTCATTCTTTCACGCCGGAGACAAAAACGCACGTAAACTCACCCCCGCAATGTCTACGTTCCCTAAATTCTTGAGTTCGCTCGATGACGACGCGCTGCACGCCCTCATCGAGGCACGCCCGGATGCCTTCTTCCCCGCCCCGCCGTCGGTGGGCTCACTCGCAACCAGGCTCGGCCTTCCCGGGTCGGCATCGCGCGCGTTGCGTCTCCTCAACGCCGCGGATCTGGCGGTGCTCGAGCAGCTCGCGGATGCCGGAGCGGAGCTTGAGCCTGTGAACGCCACCGGCTTCGGCTCCACTCACCACCTGCGCGAGTTGGCGCTCGTATTCGGTCCGGATGAGGCGTTGCGTATCGCCCCCGGCACGCTGACTGCCCTGCCTCCCGGTTGGCGCGTGACCGATACGCTGCCACCCGGCGCGACCGAGGCGCTGGCGTCACTGCCTGCGCGTGAGCGCAAGGTGTTGGACACCCTTGCGGCGTCCGGCGGGGTGGGCACAACCGCGGCGGCTGCACCCGATGCGGACCCGGATGCGCCGGTGGCCAAGTTGCTCGCGCTTGGCATGCTTGTGCGCGTCAACGAGACCACGGTGCGCCTGCCCCGCCCGGTGCGCGACGCGATGCGTGGCGCAACGCCGCGCGTGTTCCCGCTTGCACCACACGCCGTACCAGAGATCGATCAGGCCACTATCGACGAAACCGCAACCGCCCAGGGCCTCGACGCGGTGCGCCAGATGCGCCAACTGGTCATGACGCTGATGGATACCCCGGTGGTACTGAACAAAGACGGCACTGTCGGCGTGCGCGCGGCGGCAAACCTGGAGAAGGCACTTGGGTTCGACCCGAGCTTGCTTGTCACCGTCGGCGAGTCCGCGGGTCTTGTCGGCCGCGGCAACGTCGACGATGAGGATGTGCTCGCCGCCACTCGCGACGCCCTGACCTGGCTTGACGCGACACTGTCCGATCAGTGGGCGATCGTGCTCGCCGGCTGGGTGGCCTCCCCGTGGCGCGTGGATACAGGGGCGAAGTTGCTTAGCGACGACGCCCACGCCCCAGCGCTTCGCCACGCCCGCCTCACCATGCTGCGCCACGCGGGCGACATGGACCGGCTGCTTTTCCACGCCCCGTTGGAGTCGGCAGGGTTTTCCGACAAGCTCATCGCTGTGGTTGTGCAGGAGGCCGAGTTCGTCGGCGCGCTGGCCAACCATGGACAGCCGACGCCAACACTCGCGCTGCTCAACGGCGAGGACGTCGCCGCAGCAACCACCACGCTCGTGCCCGCCTCGGTGGACACGTTGATCGCCCAGGCTGACATGACGGTGCTGGCCCCGGGCCCGCTCGAGCCCGCAATGGCCGGGTTCATCGAGCGCATCGCGGATCTGGAGTCGCCTGGTCTTGCCAGCGTGTGGCGTATCTCGGAGGCGTCGGTGCGCCGTGGCCTGGATAGTGGACTGACCGCCCCGGAGATCCACGGCTGGCTGGCCGACCACGTGCTTGGCGAGGTCCCCCAGGCCATCACCTTCATCATCGACGACACTGCCCGCACCCACGGCGCCATCCGCGCCGGCGAAGCACTCGCCTACATCCGCTCCGAGGACCCGGCGCTGATCGCCACCGCAGCAGAGAAGTTAGGCCTGCGCATTCTCGCCCCCACCGTGGCCATCTCGCGCCTGCCGCTGGCAAAGCTCATGACGGCGCTGCGCACCGCAGGCCTCCAACCCACCGCCGAGGACGACCAGGGGGTTTCCGTCAACATGGCGCCTGAGCCCGCCCTGGTCGCGCCAACGCCATCGACGCTTCCGAAGTCGCGGAGGGTGGCGCCGGATCAGGTGCGTGCGATCGTCGCAAAGCTGCGCTCTGCGGAGACCACCGATGCTGGCAGCGGGAATGCGTTTGAAACGCTTCGCGCGGCAGCGCGGGCGCGCAGGCATGTCACGGTGGGCTACGTGGACAAGCAGGGACGTGGCAAGACGATCACCGTCCTGCCGCTGAGTGTCACTGCGGGCCAGGTGGACGCGCTCGACGAAGCGAAGGACCGGGTCGTGCGCATCGCCCTGCCGCGGGTGACAAAAGTGGTGCTGGCCTAGCGGCTGGCGCGCTCCAGGATTTCCAGGATGTGCTCGTAGTCCGCGCCGGTCGCGGCCGTCAGGCCCAACTCGCAGGTGCGGTTGGACGACGCGTGGCACGCCGAGCCGAACTCCTTGGCCTGTGCAGCCTCCCGCTTCGTCGCGGCGTGGGTGAGTTCGGGGTGCAGCATGCCGCGGTCACCCGCGTAGCCGCAGCAGTTCCACTCGGCCGGAACGTTTACTTCCTCTGCAGCGGCGGCCGCAACGTGCTTCAGCGTATCGACGATACCCAGGTGGGTTGCCGAACACGTCGGGTGCAGCGTCACCGACGGCACCTTGTGGTTGACCGTGAGGCGATCGAGCACGTGCTCGTCGACAAACTCGATGGCGTCGATGACCGTGATGCCGATGTTTTCAGCCATGTCGCGGAAGCCGTGCGTGCAGCTCGACGCGTCCACCACGACCGGCAGGCGCCCGCCGTCGGTAGCGGCGATGAGCTGGTCGTTGACACGGCGCTGCATGATGTCGTGGCCGGTGCTCATGCCCTTCGAGGTCCACGGGGTGCCGCAGCACATGCCGTCGATACCCTCCGGAACGACGAGGGACAGACCGGCGCGCTCGACGAGTTTCGCAAACGCCTCCGAGGCACCGACGCCATCGCCCTGCGGGCCGAACATGGAGTTCACACACGCCGGGACAAACACGCCAACAGGCTCCGCGCCCGGCGCGCCGACCTTCGTGCCGAATGCCTTGGAGCGCTTCACGCCACCCTTGGAGAGTTCCGGGCGATACTGCGGGACGGTGTCCTCGCCCACGAGCGCGCGGGCAACGTCAGTAACCTTCTGCACCAGGCTCGTCGGCATGACGTACGCACCGGTCAACGCTGCGGAGGCCAACGTGTTGCCCGGGCCCCACGCCTTCGCGGCGGCCGCCCAACCAGCGGACTTCACGGCACCGGCCTGGCCGCGGCGCAGCGACTTGATGAACTTGCCGGTGTCAATATCCACCGGGCACGCGGTGACACACATGGAGTCCACCGCACAGGTGTCGATGCCGTCGTACTGGTAGGCCTCGTCGATGTGCTTGACCAGCTCCATGTCGCCTTCCTGCAGCGCCTTCGCACGCGCGCGACGCACGACGATGCGCTGGCGCGGAGTCATAGTCAGGTCGCGCGAGGGGCACACCGGCTCGCAGTAGCCACACTCCACGCAGGAGTCGATCTCGTCTTCGACCTGCGGGTTGAGCTTGAAGTTCTTCATGTGCTCACGCTCGTCGTCAGTGATGATCACGCCCGGGTTCATCACCCCGCGCGGGTCGGCGGCGCGCTTGACCTGCACCATTACGTCGTAGAGTTCCTCGCCGTACTGGCGGCGCACGTAGGGCGCCATGACGCGGCCGGTGCCGTGCTCAGCCTTGAGGTTGCCGCCCGCGCCGAGCACGAGGTCGACCATGTCCTCGTTGAAGCCGTCGTAACGCGTGAGGTTTTCGTCGCCCTCGAAGCGGTCGGTGATCAGGAAGTGGATGTTGCCGTCCTTGGCGTGGCCGAAGATGACGGCGTCGTCGTAGCGGTATTCGTCGAAAAGCTGCTGCAGCCCACCGCAGGTGTCGGCGAGGTCCTCGACGGGCACCGCGATGTCCTCGAGCAACGCGGTGGTGCCGGACGGGCGAGCCTCCGCGACCTGGGCGTAGAGGCCCTTGCGGAACGCCCATGCCTTGGCGGCCTCCATGGGGTCGGTGCTGAACTCGGCCGGGGTCTGCAGGTCAAACTCGCGCAGGAGCTTGGAGCCGGCCTGCTCGTATTCGCGCAGCTGCTCAGCCTCGTTGGCGTGGTACTCGATGAGCAGCGCCGCCTGGCCGCCGAGTTCGAAGCCGGTGATCTGCTCCGGCACCGAATCGAAGGTGCGGCCAACCTTGATGGAGCGCGAGTCCATCAACTCCAGCGTCGCCGCCTTCGACTCAAACAGTGCCGGAAGCGAGCGGGTCGCGGCGTCCAGCGTCGGGTACACCGCAATGGTGGTTGTCTTCAGCTTCGGCACCTCGATAGTGCGCAGCACGGCCTCCGCGATGAACGCGAGCGTGCCCTCGGATGCGACCAGCAGGTGCATGAAGATGTCCAGCGGCGAGTCGTAATCCAAAAACGAATTCAGGCTGTAGCCCATCGTGTTCTTGAGCGCGAAGTGGCGCTCGATGATGTCTACGGATTCCTTGTTGTCGCGCACACGTCGCTTGAGCTTCTCAATCGTGTCCACGAGCTCCGGCTCCTGGCGCGCGAACTGCGCCTCCGCATCCGGGTGGGCGGTGTCGATCACCGTGCCGGACGGCAGGACGAAGGTGACGGATTCGATGGTGTTGTAGGTGTTGAACTCCGTACCGCAGGCCATGCCGGAGGAGTTGTTGGCAATCACGCCACCCATCGTCGCGGCGCCCTCGGACGCCGGGTCCGGGCCGATCTTGCGGCCGAACGCGGCCAGGTGCGCGTTGACCTGGCGCACCGTGGAGCCGGGCTGGACGCGCACGCGCTTGCCACCGTCAAGCACCTCCACGCCGCGGAAGTGCTTACGCACGTCCACCAGCATGCCCGCACCGCCTGCCTGGCCAGACAGCGAGGTACCGCCGCCGCGCAGCACCACTGGGGCGCCGGAGGATGCCGACGCGCGGAACGCCGCCGCAACGTCGTTCGCGTTGCGCGCTTCCACCACCACATCGGGGGTGTAGAGGAAGTGGGATGCGTCGTGGGCGTACTTGATGCGGTCGATCGGGCGCGTGGACAGCGCCTCGTCGGCGCCGAGTTCGCGGGCCAGATGCGCCGCAGGGGATGAGATGGTTGCAGTCATGAGTTCATGGTAAACCCGCCCTGAGCGAAGTCGAATCCTTTGCTAGTTTTTGTCGGGTGACTACGTTTCAGATTCAGGACCTTCACAAACGCTTCGGCGACGTCCAGGCCCTCGACGGAATGGACTTCACCGTCCACGATGGGGAAATGTACGGTTTCGTCGGTTCCAACGGCGCCGGAAAATCGACGACGATGCGCATCGCGTTGGGCGTGCTCACCGCCGATTCTGGCGAGGTGCTCCTCGATGGGCGCCCGCTTGACGACGACTCCCGTCGCCGCATCGGTTACATGCCCGAAGAGCGCGGCCTCTACGGCAAGGAAAAGATCCTCGATCAGTTGATCTTCCTGGCCAAACTTCACGGTGTGGACGGCGCGGCCGCAAAGCAGCGCGGAACCGAACTGCTCGAGGAGTTGGGCCTCGGCGAGCGGCTTAACGACAAGCTTGACGACCTCTCCCTGGGCAACCAGCAGCGCGTGCAGTTGGCCGCCAGCCTGATCCATGACCCGGAGGTGCTCATCCTCGACGAGCCGTTTTCCGGCCTGGACCCCGTCGCCGTGGACGTGATGAGCACGATGCTCACCGACCGCGCCCGCGCCGGCGTGCCGGTGATCTTCTCGTCGCACCAGCTCGATTTAGTGCAGCGGCTTTGCGACCGCATCGGCATCGTCACCCGCGGACGCATGGTCGCCGAAGGCACCGTCGATGAGCTGCGCTCAGGCGGCCCGGTGCGCTTCCGCGTCGGCACGCAAGCGCGCGGCTGGATCCCCGCAAGCGCCACACTTATTAGCGACACCCCCACCCACGTCATCGTCGAAACCACTTCCGCCGACAACGACCAGGACATCCTCCGCGCCGCCATGGCCGCCGGCCCAGTCCACGAGTTCACCCGCGTCGTGCCGGATCTGGCCGAGCTGTTCAAGGAGGTTGTGAAGTAATGAAGACCTACTCCCCCATGCACACCATCACCACCACCGCGAAGCGCGAGGTGCAGATTCTGCTGCTGAAGAAGGGCGTCATTGTCACGCTCGTGATCATGTTGCTGGTCATGATCGGCTTCGGCACCTGGATGAAAAACAAGGACGAAGCGGAGGCAGAGGCCGGCGGCCCGGCCGTTGCCACTGTGGGTATCGCAGAGCAGCTTCTCGACGACGCCGGCTACGACGCCCGCACCGCCACCGACCGCGCCGAGGCCGAACAGTTAGTCCGCGACGGCGACGTGCAGGCCGCCCTGATCGTCGAGGGCGACACCTGGGAAGTCCTGGCGGACGGCTCCCCCTCCACCACCATCCTCACCGGCCTCGATGCCCTCTCCCAGCAGCAGGCGCGCGCCGAAACCTTAAGCAACCTGGGCATTAGCCCTGCCGACTACGAGGCTGCCTCCCCGCAGATCAACGTTGTGCCGGTGGACATCAACGACACCGAAGGCGACGACACCGCAGAGCAGTTGACCCGCCTGCTGACCACCTTCTTCGCGCTGATCATCGTCATGTTCACCGTGATCACTTTTGCCGCCCAGGTGGGCAGCCGCGTCACCGAGGAGAAGTCGTCGCGTGTCGTCGAGCTCATCTTGGCCTCCGTTCGCCCGCTGGACTTCCTCGCCGGCAAACTGCTGGGCACCGTCATCTTCGGATTCCTCGCCACCGCAGTGTTGCTCGCCGTCGGCGGCATCGGCCTGAAGGTCTCGGGTCTTATCGACGATGTCGAAGTCGACTGGTCCGTCCTCCCCATCCTGCTTGTCGCCTGGCTGTTGTCCATGCTGTTTTTCGGCGGCCTCTACGCCGCCGCCGGCGCGATGGTGCAGCGCACCGAGGACCTGCAGTCCACCCAGATGCCGATTCTGATCCTGCTGATGGCGTGCGTGTACATCTCGTCGTTTGGTTGGTCCAACACCGACTCAACCTTCATGCAGGTCGTGAGCTGGATCCCGCCATTCTCCATCTTCGCCGCGCCCTTGACCTACGCAGCTGGCGACTTCACCGCCATCCAGCTCGCGGGCTCCTTCACGCTCGCTGCGGTCACCACTGTGCTCGTCGTGTGGGGTGCCGCCCGCATTTACAAGCGCACGATCCTCAACAACGGCAGCGTGACCAAGTGGTCACAGGTGCTGCGGAGGGGTTAGGACCTTTCGCGCATTTTGGCGATGAGCTGTCGAAAACGGAGATTCTACGAAGGTACAAAAATGGCACAAGAGCATTGCCGTCCCAATTAGGACAATTTAAACTGTGACCCAGGTAACTGTACGGCTTCGAGGATCTGGGGCGGAATGTGAAGAAAACTAGTATTTTAAGTTTGGTCTTTGCCCTAGCTTCCATTCTCATTCTCGTGACGGACTCTGCCCCTAAGCTTGTCCCGCTCGCGTTGGCTTCCCTTGCACTCATTGTGTTTGCGCTGGGCTCTGAGATAACGAAGGATCTCCGCTAGTTTGAAATCTGCCTAAACTGCATTTCTAGTTACGCGGTCGGCCAGAGTCTGGCGCAACACATGGGAACAGTCCTTACCGTTCCTGCAGTCCCCGCTGGCCTTCCTTGCCTGCAAACCGTTGGGTACCGTCAACTTCATCTCCCTCGCCACCACCACCCAGCTCGCGGGATCCTTCGCACTCGCTGCGGTCACCACTGTGCTCGTCGTGTGGGGTGCCGCCCGCATTTACAAGCGCACGATCCTCAACAACGGCAGCGTGACCAAGTGGTCACAGGTGCTGCGGAGGGGTTAGGACCTTTCGCGCATTTTGGCGATGAACACATCGGGGTCGAAGTCGTGGACAACCTCGCTCAACTCCCCTTTTTCCAGAGCATCGTTGAGTGCCTTAAACTTCTGCTCTCGCTCCTCCACTAGCCGCAGGCCTTCGCGCAGGACTTCGCTGGCGGAGGCGTAGCGGCCGTCTTCGAGCAGTTGGGCGATAAATTTGTCGTAGCGTTCGCCGAGGACAACGGATGTGTTTTTCGCAGCCATGCCCGTAGAATACCAACGCCTACTATCAGGAGGAGTAGATCGCATGGCTCTCGGCGACGGCCCGCTCATCGTCCAGTCGGACAAGACTGTGCTGCTCGAGGTCGCACACCCGGACGCACCCAAGGCCCGTGCTGCGCTCGCCCCGTTTGCGGAGCTCGAGCGCGCACCTGAGCACATCCACACCTACCGCATCACCCCGCTCGCGTTGTGGAACGCGCGCGCTGCCGGCTTCGACGCAGAGCAGGCCGTTGACGTGCTCGAACGGTTCTCCCGCTTCCCCGTCCCGCAGCCGCTGCTCGTGGATGTTGCGGAGACCATGGCGCGCTACGGCCGCCTCAAGCTGGTCAAGCACCCCGCGCACGGGCTCATCCTCGAGGCCGACGACCCGGCAATCCTCACCGAGGTCACTCGCTCCAAGAAGATCATCCCGCTTGTCGCATCGCGTATCGACGACACCACCATCCCCGTCCACCCCTCCGCCCGTGGCCAAATCAAACAGGAACTGACCAAACTCGGCTGGCCTGTGGAGGACCTCGCCGGCTACGTCGACGGCGAGTCTCACCCGATCGCGCTCAACCACGACGGTTGGGAGTTGCGCGACTACCAGCAGTACGCCGCCGAGTCATTCTGGGAGGGCGGCTCCGGCGTCGTCGTGTTGCCGTGCGGCGCGGGCAAAACCATTGTGGGCGCGGCGTCGATGGCGCAGGCGCAGACCACCACACTGATCCTGGTCACCAACACCGTCGCGGGCCGCCAATGGCGCGACGAGCTGCTGCGCCGCACCACGCTCACGCCCGAGGAGATCGGCGAGTACTCCGGGGAGAAGAAGGAGATCCGCCCGGTCACCATCGCCACCTACCAGGTGGTCACCCGCAAAACCAAGGGCGAATACCGCGCGCTCGAACTTTTCGACTCCCGCGACTGGGGCCTCATCATCTACGACGAAGTCCACCTCCTGCCCGCCCCCGTCTTCCGCATGGCCGCCGACCTCCAGTCCCGTCGTCGCCTGGGGCTGACCGCCACGCTGGTGCGCGAGGATGGCCGCGAGGACGACGTGTTCTCACTCATCGGCCCGAAGCGTTACGACGCCCCCTGGAAAGAACTCGAAATGGCCGGCTACATCGCCACCGCCGAATGCGTCGAAGTGCGCACCACACTTGGCGACGACGAACGCCTCACCTACGCCACCGCCGAAACCCGCGAACGCTATCGGTTGGCGGCGTGTTCGAAGGCGAAGCTTGGGGTCGTCGATAAGCTGCTTGCAAAACATGAGGGCCAGCAGACCTTGATCATCGGCGCCTACGTCGACCAACTCGAAGAGATCGCCGCGCGCATCGACGCCCCACTTGTCGACGGAAAAACCACCACCAAAAAACGCGAAGAAGCCTTCCAAGCCTTCCGCGACGGGGCTATCTCCACCCTGGTGGTGTCCAAGGTGGCGAACTTCTCCATCGACCTGCCCGAAGCCGCCGTAGCCATCCAGGTTTCCGGCACCTTCGGCTCCCGCCAAGAAGAAGCGCAGCGCCTGGGCCGGCTGCTGCGCCCTAAGGCCGACGGCGCAGAGGCCGTGTTCTACACCGTTGTCGCCCGCGACACCCTCGACGCCGAATACGCCATCCACCGCCAGCGCTTCCTCGCCGAGCAGGGCTACGCGTATCGACTCGTCGACGCCTCCGACCTCTAAACTCTTCCCCATGAAGGTTTTCAAGTTCGACGTCGACGAAGAGTACGCAAAGCAACACAACGAAATGATCCGCGACACCCGCAGCCTCGTCGCTTCGGGCGTCGCCCTCTTTGTGATCTCCTTACTCGGCGCCGCAGCCGTCTGGTTCTTCGTCGACCCCGAATCCCCCTGGCACACCCTAGGCACGTACGGCCTCGCCCTCTTCGGCCTGATGATGCTCGTCGTGGGCCTGCTCATCCCCCGCAGCGTGGGCAAGACGCAAGAACTTTACGACGCCAACCCGCTGGCCCCAGCCATCATCACCGAACGCGTCGGCACCACCATCACCCTGACCGCCCTGGTGAACATGAACGTCGAGCCCTCCCTGCCGCCCCGCTGGGGCATCACCTCCCGCGTCTATCACCCGATTCCGAACACTTCCGACAAGGTGGGCACCAAGGTCCCCGTCGCCGCCGTCGGTGCGCAGCGCTCCGCCCAGAACAAGAAGATGTGGCAGATGGTCACCCCGATGCCGATCGCCTGGGGCACCCCGGACGTCGCCGTCATCGACGAAGCCCGCAACGCCGTCCCCGGCGACCAATGGTCCAAACTCGAGCGCGCCCGCAAGAAGAAGGACCTCCTCGAGCAGTCCAAGAACGCCGTCGTGGAGTTGTAGTTCTGTCCTTTGCGGGCCCTCAGGCACCGCCTGCTTCGGTTGCTCTGGCGGCTCCGCCAGCTCTGCGCCATGCTGCGCCACGCCTCGCTGCGCCACGACGCGCCAAAATGTAAAACGTGACATCATACCTTTCGCTGACCTGGGCGGAGTGTAAAATCACGCAGCCAGCTGAGCTACATTTTGCACCGGTGTCAACGGGAACCCGCGCTTCTGTCTAAAACTCCAAGTCCCCTAGCCGAGCATCTCAACCGCGTAAACGGATAAATCTTTCGCGGAACGCCTGAAAATTTTCTGCGGTACTTGCGGCGACTGCGGCCAACACCCTGGCCTGAAAAACGCTTAGGGTTCCTGCAGTAATTGCCCCTGCTCTGACCAGGTCAACACCTCCACCGTTCCCATACATCGGAATCACTGGACCTTCTTCAACGCGTGTTGCAAGAATAACGGGAATATCCGATTCAGCAGTTTTAGCAATAGCCTCTGCAAACCCTATTCCCGCATTGCCAGAACCACAGCCTTCAAGAACTATTGCCGTAGGATCTGTAGCGCGTGCCGCTTCGAATAGGACTGTATCGGTTCCAATGCCATAGGTAATGATTGGAATGTTTCCCTCAGAAAATTTACCAGCATCAAAATCAAGAGTCTCGTTCGTCTCAGGCAAAGCAACGAGCGTAAAGGCGTCCTCGTAAACCTCCCCTACTTTCGTTCCAGTGAATGCCTGCGACTGGATCGTGTGACACTTCCGAACCCCTCGAGCGTTCCAAACATTTCCTGCAAAACACACCACAACTCCGAGATTACGAGCCCTCGGCGATGCAGCAACCGTCAAAGAATCTTGGAGATTCCGTGGTCCATCAGAGTCCGGTGTATCGAAAGTACGTTGGGCACCAGTAAGCACGATAGGCTTATCAGTCGCAATTACAAGGTCAAGAAAATAAGCAGTTTCCTCCATCGTGTCTGTCCCGTGCGTGATCACGGCACCAATGCAATCAGAGTCCTTGAGAGATCGGTTTACGACATCGGCAATCACTGACAAGTCCTCAAATGTGAGGCGGTAGCTGCCCTCTGAAATGGCATCGACCCGTCTTACTTCCAGATTGCTTTCGGTCCCTAAATCAAACATCTCGGCTGTCACCCCGACGGAAGCTCCATCCTCTGAACGAGTTGAAGCAATCGTTCCGCCAGTCGCAATCAATGCAACGTACGCCATATCCGTCTCCTATTGACCAAATGCGTTGTTATCGGAAAAGCGCTCTCTTTCTTCTTTTCCCAATTTCACCCATCCCAGTGTCAAGGATCAAGACACTGGGACTGTGAGGCGAGCAGACTCTCGAGATCGATTAAATCTCAACTCTTCCGGGGACAGTTTCCTTGCCACCATCTTGCGCTTTGTTCGCAGCACGAGAACCGAAGAACATTGATGCGGCGACCGAGCTCAGTACAACAATCGGTAGAGAGAATGCCGTCCAGTCAGGGAAAGCAGGCGCGAAAGCGAATACGACTCCGGCTGCAGTCACAAGCGAAACCAGTGTCGTGGGAATCGACTTAACCACTACAGCCAATTGCACAAAGACTGCACCAATAATCGCGGGAAGAATGTAGTCAAAAGTTGCGCGAACACTCTCAGGAAGAACTGCAATAATCCAGTTGCCGAAAATAGCTACTGCAAGGATCATCACTGTTACGTGAACAATAACAGCACCAGAAATAGCGGCAACTGCTGTTAGCTCTGCTTTCTTCGTACCTGGCTTAGCATCGACTGCTGCTTGTGCTGTCACAGACGCGGGAAGTAACTTGTTAGAGATATTTCCTACGAGCCAGGCTTGATAAGTGCCTGACACTCCCAGCATCGGGAAATAGGTTGCAGGTTCAACAACCCAGTTCGCAGCATAAATTACGGCAACCGCCAAGAAACATGTGCCGAGTACTCCCCACCCCGGAAACAACCCTTCGACCGTGAAGAGGTAGATCGGAGCGGCCATTGCCAGAATCAACCCGAGCCCAACTGTGATTCTGCCCCAAAAATTAATCCGGTTAATGTAAACGTCATCAGACATTGCTTTGGTCTTCATTTCAGATGCTCCTCGATTACGCAGCCACAAAGTATGCAACTGCTAGGCCAATAATCATTGCAAAACCAAGCGCCCACTCTCTGAGCCAACGCATATTCAATCGCTCCGACAACAGTAGGAAGATCACCATTGCACCGGAGGAGCCCGCCATGACGGCCAGGTTCTTCGATCCGCCAGAGGCCTGACTGACAGTCAGGAAGGCAAAAGCACCCAGAAGTGCGCCTCCTGTTAGTGCAGCCATAGCCCATGGCTTCCATTCGCTTAGCTTCTCGGACATCTTGCCCATCGCACTAGTTGCTAGAACTACCTCGAGCATCCAGACTCCTGCGCCCAACGCCATTGTGAAGAAGACCGTGGCGAAAACAACTGCGTCAAAGTTCTCGCTCCCCATCGGTGCATTCATTGATTCAGCTGCAGCATTTGCGGCAGCCAGCTCATACGGCACCGATCCAATCATTCCGATACGCATTAGGACGGGCGGAGTACCGAAGATAGGAATCAGGGACAAGGCCACGATCCCCACTGCCACAGACGGTCCAATCGCTGAAATAGCCCCAGCCCTCATTGCCTGCATAAGTTCTTTATTCTCAATATGGCCTTCCTGGGCATTTTGCTTGGCTAGGCGAAAGAACACGACTGCCTGAAAAACAATCACAGCCATTACGGCTAGCGAAAACATCCACATGGCTGGCGATTGAGCATACGAAATATAATCGGGCATTTTTCTCTCCTATCGCGGCTTCAAAATAATTAGTTGACGGCGGTGTTTTTCAATTAGACCTTTGGAGTACAGCAAAGGAAATGGCTCTCCTTTCACCCATCTGTCCATGTGTTCAAACTGGTATCCAGACGAGAGATCTCCGCTTTGCCCTGGTCCATTAAGCGCAATTGAGTTGTCCCATTCCCCAACGTCAATCGCTACCCTGAATGAGCTGCCATAGATCTGCCTGTAATCCCCCGTACTGGCGTATCCAGCCAGGCCAACTGTCTCTCCACTTCCTGGCACTTCATATTCCCCAGAGCGAACCAACTTTTCTTCTACACCTGCTTCGATGAGCAAATCAGCAAACGCGTGATCGGCGTAGCGCATATGAACATCACCCCAGGGGCAAAGCTTGTCCATGTCGACAAAGGCGTCAAAACTGATAAGTGCATGTTCTACAGCAAGATCAAGCTTCCTTTGGTCGGAGTCAGCCCAATCCCGCATAAGGCTCAAAGCAACTCGAGAATCTCTCTCAGCAGCCAGGTCCGGAATAAGAATCCCAAGAATCTTCTCAGCCTCGCCCTCGTATCCCAAGGTCTTAAGTTGAGAACGCAGGACGGTAGGGACCAAGTGTTCCCAGAAAAACAGTTCCCATGCATGCGCTTGTGTCGACCCAGCCGACATCCGAAAATCCCATGCGTCAACAAGTCTCCCGAGTGCATGGTCCTGAAACTGCGCGACTTGCTTGAGTACGACGATCGTTTCCCGTGCATGCAGGTTTAAATCATCTGTTTGAAAATCAAATGCTTCCCGAATCGTGACCTCTCGTGCGTCATCTAGCCACTCTTTGATACGCCGATAACGGACATCGTCGTACCACTCATAGGAGATATGCACTTCCCGTGGGAATTCTTCTGGCAAAAGATACTGGTTCGCAGTGGCAAAATAGCCGCTATCTTTCGCGAACCCAGGCAGAACATCGTTGTCATAGAAGCCATCCCAAACGTACTGACCATCACCCGGAACCGGGAACAGACCATTCCAATTCTTCCGCTTGGGAATAATGCCACCAGGTTGCCAGGCGATTCTCCCACCAGGTTCGGCAACGATCTGGTTTTCAGGCGGAGCACACCATCGATTCATCGCCTCGAGAAACTCATCAATATTATCGGCCCGCATGTATTCAATAGAACCGAGATAAGGTGCCCCTCCAGGCTCTAGCCAAGCGGCTGCCAGTGATACTGCGACGTGCCTCTCAGGGTCATGATAGATAACTGGACCAAACTCTGAGAAACGGAGAACGACCGTCTGCTCCGGCCCATCGCACGAGTGAATCTCCTCCGTAACTTCTGAGAACTTTCGCCAAGCACCTTCAAATTGATACTCATCTGGGTTATTCGGATTCAGCACATGGACAAAGAGATCTTCCTGGTCAATGGCGAAAATCGTAAGCCCGAACGCGACTTTGCCATTGTGTCCAATAGAAACCCCCGGGAGTAGTGGCTCTCCACCACCTATTACATCGAAGTCCCTACAAGATAGGTGCGCAATATACCGCAATGACGGCATACTCGACGTAACGCGGTGGGGGTCGTTACAAAGAATTGGCCTTCCTGTAGAGGTCAAATCACCAGACAGAACCCAGTTGTTTGAACCATCACTTGGCTGCTGCACACGACCGATTCCAGAGTTGGAATCTTCGGATCGAACAATAGGCCCAGTTCCAAGCCAATAGTCTTTCATCACGTCTTCTGCGAACACAGAAAAATCTAGCCCCTCAGGAACTTCAAACTCTATTGCGGGCTCAAAAAGCTTGCGCAGACTCGCAACTGAGTGGTTCCATTCATGAGCTAACCGCGCCCGTACTGCCTCTTCCGCGGCATTAAAAGACAGAGAATGGGAACGAAGCCTCAGTAGATCCTCTGGCGCCCATTTCTCGGGTAGGTAACCTAACTTTTCGAATTCAAGGGGAAGCGGCATAGCACCACTCACCACCAAATCAATGAAGCCATTCACCCCATTTACAAAACTTGTCACGATAGCTTTCGCATCGTTACCGTAGGCAAGCCACTCAGCACGAAAATCTCCACGGTAGATAAAAAGACGTGCAGCCCTGTCCCATTCCACGAAATCACTACCGAATACCTCGGCGAGCCGTCCGAGCCCTCTTCTTCGGGAAAAATCTAACTGGAACAGACGATCTCGCGCAGCGTTGAAGCCTTGCGCTAGAAAGACATCGTTTTTCGTTGAGCCGAAAATGTGTGGAACGCCCCATTCATCAACATGAATTTCAACCTCATCTTCGAGGTAACGCAATTCGAAATAGTCAGCCATCACACCCTCCTCATAGTGCCTTCGCTTACATCAATTGACCATTTGTGCCTGCGCTCACAATTGGATCCCAGAAAACTAACATCTTGCCGCTATGCTTTGAATAACTATCAACCGTTACCCCCCATACCTCTAGGACATACCTTGGACTTAAGCGAAATTCGGACCCTCCATACTGTGGTTAGCGAAGGGTCGATGAGTCGGGCAGCCAGCTTTCTAGAACTGGCGCAGCCAACTGTCTCCAGACAAATTCGCGCGATCGAAGAAGAAATCGGGACACAAGTCTTCTACAGGCGCTCTACAGGCACTGTTCTCACGCCAGCCGGGGAAGAGTTCGTATCACTTACTAAAGGAATTCTTCTCGAACTCGACAGATCGATAGCTCTCATGAAACTGAGATATTCAAGAAAATCTGTATTCAAAATCGCATGCACACAGACCACAGCGCACGCAATCCTCGCCCCGTTCATTGCCGATGTAAACCCCCCAATCATCGACCTAGTAATCGTTGACGCCACTGAAGCGGACAAGCGACTTGAGACTGGAGCCGACCTGGCCATCACGACTCTGAGACCTCCCCCAGATCGTTGTTCAATGGAGGTTGCTAGCCTAAATATCAGGGTCCAAGCGCCAGATATTGCTATACAAAAAGTATCGAAAGAACACCACTTCATCGATCTAGAAAATTTCAAAGACGAAGAATGGATACTCCCAAGAACCGGCGTGCCCCACGCCGTATTCTCTAAATACAACACACTGAATAGCGAGGTTCGAAAACGTTATGTAACCACGGGGGTAGTTGCACAAAGCCTCGCCGCAAATGGATACGGCTACGCCATAGTTACCGAATTACCCGCTCTAGGGTTAGCAGCAAAAACCGCGCGCGCAAATGGCGAACCAATTACCTGCCCCCTTTTCGCATCCTGGGATACACGGCATGAGGCCGACGAAGAACTACGATCTATCGCAAATCGCTTAGCCTTCTGGTTAAAAAACGCACCCGGAGCAGCTGGAATCACCCCCGAAAATGACGCTTTCGAATCATGACAAAATTACAAAAAGCGCCCCGCAGACGTGCCGACGTTCGCATTTGCCGGAGAGCGTCGTGCAGCTTACTACAGACAGGTTGTAGAACTACTCGACTGCCTTTGGCCACATGAAAATTTCTCCACATTGCCGACAAACGTACTCCGCATTGCGGACAAGTGGGGATACACCAACTATTTCGACATGGTTGCTGGGATACCTCTTTAAGAGCACGGTCAAAAACTGGGCTGATGCGACAAGGACAAACTCCGCGTTGCGGACAAGTTGGTAAACACCAACGATTCTGATGCAGTCAACCTCGTCGCCGATACGTCAATAAATGCCCATGACTATGCAGGGGCATAGTGGCGCCCGCTGACCCCTCACCCGCATTGCAGACACTGCGAATCTGCATTGCGGACAAGTGGGTGGTCACCAACGATTCCGGTGCCGGCAACCAAGTTGCGGATACTCCGGCTCCGCGTTGCGGACTAGTTCGTGTGCACCAACGATTCCGGTGCCAGCGATCTGATTGCGGACCTTTGTTCTCCGCGTTGCGGACTAGTGGGGACTCACCAACTATTTCGACACGGTCAGGAACTGGGCCGATGCGACAAGGGCAAATTCCGCGTTGCGGGCTGGTGGGTGTGCACCAACTAATAAGAGGGGTGGGTATGCGTGAAAAACACCCAGGAGCAACCATGCGGTTGGTCCTGGGTGTTTTAGTGTTGTGAAGTTGTTGGGTCGGCGGTAACCTAC
>NZ_KV789313.1:0-627 GCF_001807545.1 Corynebacterium sp. HMSC08F01
CTGCTTCTGATTCGCCAAACGCTGCGTGCGGTACAGATTCACCGCACCGGCCTGCGGGTGAAAGGCCGCCACCTCAAGCGCATCACCGAACTGGGCGGCGAGAAACTCCGCACCGGTCATGGTGGTGCCATCAGTCATGGCCAAGAGCACATCATCACCATTGCCATCCAAGATGCGCAGATAATCCGGCAACGGTACTAACACCGTCGGACGCGGCGCTGCAGTAGCCACCTTGCCCTCGCCGAAGAAGATGCCAATCAGGTTCTCGGCAATCTGGGCAGCTGCAGGACGCTCCGGGTCAATACCTAACCGCCCGGCGTGTTCCATATCGGAGATCTCCCGCTCGTCATAGGTTAAGTGCAGGGTGCGTTTGCCGTTTCGCGACGGGCCGAACTTCGCCGCATCCACCGCCGGTGTCTTATCCGCCGGCACCAACGTACGGGCTGCAGCCTCAATCGCCCGGTAGCCACCTTCGACCTCAAGTAAGGCAAGGCGCAGCGCCCACCGCTGGGAGGCATCCTTGACCGGTGCGATGCGGCGCTCGATCAGTGCGAGCTCGTCCAGCGAGAACGCCCGAGCTCGCGTAGCGGCCACCGCCTGTTTGCGCGTGAACTTGGTGCGCCCGAA
>NZ_KV789314.1:0-195211 GCF_001807545.1 Corynebacterium sp. HMSC08F01
ATTCCGGACACACATTTTGTCGCTTAACCCCCAAGCCCCGAAACGTACCGCGCAAATGCTCCAGTGCACAAGAAGCAGAATCAACAGCGCAAAGGATAATTGGGACCACCCCTGGTACCAAGCGCCTAAGCACAGCGTTCCCACCGGGAATGTGGCACCCCACCACCCCGGACCGTAGGGCGAAATTGCCACTACCGCCTGGTAGAAGCAATACATTGCAAACAAGGAACACGGCACTCCGATCACGAACATGACAATGCCGTAGAGGTGGGCGTCGAAAAGCACGGTAGATGCGGCCGTCGATTGCCCGACGACGCCTAGTGGGATCCAGGCTGTACCAGCGGCCGCGCCACTTGGGTGGTAACGGTGGCGCATGAATGACCAAAAGCAATAGGCAAACAGCGGAATTGCCGTTGTCAACGTGAGCCAGAAACACACCACACCGACATAGTGGTAGAGCGCTCCATGCTCATCGGATAGCTGCCCTCCAGACGTTGCGGCCACCATTGGCGTGACCAGCGCAAGGCCCCAGGGAAACGCAGGTTTTCCATAGAGGCTCGGTCGCTTCCAAAACGCCCAAAGCTGCCACAAACACACTAGTGCGGAAAGCGGTGCACCGATCCACCAACTGGCCAACTGGAATCCATCGTTACCGGTCAGCGCGGTCCACGCCGAGCCGCAAGACAGTAGCCCCATCGTGTACATGCCCCACGCCGCCATATTCTGTTGGCGAGGAGGCTCATGTCGAGCGCCCACCGTAAAAACCGCAAGCAACACAGCGGCACACAGGGCGAACGCGATCTGGCAGAGACGAAAGCCATGCAAACCAGACAAGGTGGAGGCAATTGAAGTGCCCATCAAGGCACCAGCCCACGCCGGGCCATACTTTGGCAACTGCATGATAACCACGCTATGCCTGTTCCCAACCTATTAGCGAATCTGCGTGTGCAGCTCCCCCGATTGTTGCCTCTGCTGATCTCGCTCACTGCAATGGTCATGAGACTTCAATAGGCATCGCTTCATCAAAATCCTAAGGGGCTATCCTACCGGCGTGCAGAAACTTTCTGGTGGCCTCCTTGCCGCGCTGGCTTTGTTTACCGCCTCTGGTCCCCTGGGCATCGACATGTACCTCCCGGGCATGCCAGAACTAGCTACGAGTTTGTCGACGACCCACTCATTTGCCCAGATGACCATTACCGGGTTCATGCTCGGTATGGCCCTTGGCAATCTCTTGTTTGGGGCGATTTCCGACGGGACTGGACGAAAGCCTGTCATTATTGTGGCTTCCGCCGTCGCCCTTGTTGCCTCGGTGGCTTGCGCGCTAGCCGATTCCATCGCATTTCTCATTTGCGCCCGCTTCTTCCAAGGTCTCGCAGGTGGATGCGCGATCGTTGTTGCTCGCGCTGTCGTCCCGGATATCGCTCACGGAAAACAAGCCGCGCGCGGACTTTCAGCGCTCATGGCGATCTCCGGGTTTATGCCTGCAATCGCCCCGGTGCTTGGTGGCCTCATCATTCCCGCATTCACCTGGCGCGGCGTTTTTTGGACAATCGCTGCAGTCAATCTTGCGCAGCTCGTTGTCGCTTTGTGGCTCGTTCCCGAGACGCTGCCCTCCCACAAGCGGACAAGTGGCACCTTGCGCCAGATGTTTCCGCGGATGGGGCGCTGTCTACAACGTCCCGCGTTCACTGGATACATGGTGGCTGCAGGTTTGGGCTTTGGCACGCTCTTTTCCTACATCGCGGCTTCTCCCCTAGTCCTCCAATTGCAGCTCGGTCTGAGCCCAACCACATTCTCTCTCGTCTTCGGGAGCATCGCGTTGCTCATTCCACTGAGCAACACGCTCAACATGCGGCTGCTCAAGCGGCACCAGCCGCGCGCGCTCCTTACCGTCGCACTCGGAGTTGATCTCACAGTGGGTGCGATACTCCTCGCATTTTCCATTTTGGGTCCAAGCACCGCAATGATTCCTTTTATCGCAATCCTCTCCGCGATGGCGGGATTCATCATGGCGAATGCTTCCGCTCTCGCTATCGAGGAAGTGCGAGACATCGGTACCGGAGCCGGAACCGGTGTCATGGGGTTCTTCCAATTCATTATCGGTGGACTCGTTCCACCACTTGTTGTGCTCGGCCCAAACCCAGCCGCTGCGATGGCGCTCGGCGTGCTCACCTGCGCTGGTTTGGCGCTTACGGGAGCACGCATCAGCTCACGCTTTCACCGAAGCTGATCAGCTTCAACCCACCACGTTCCAAAACCACGAGGCCAGAAACAAAACCGCTTTACAATTAACGACGATGCTTACCCCCAACACCTCAGACCAGCTTCCCGACTCGATCGACCCGCAGGTATTGATTGGGCCGGTTCTTCCACCTGGGGAGTGCGAGACACGCTTGATTGGTATTGCTTCGCTCACCGGGGTTGCCGCAATCGAGGGAGCATCTGCCGGCTTGGGAAATGCGACCGATTTCGCATTGCTCAACGCCCTTCGCGTGTGGTCTGATGCAGTGCTCGTTGGTGCGGAAACGGTACGAAAGGAAGACTACTTCGGTGCGCGAGTCTCGCCAGAGAAACAGCAACAACGGAAGGAAAACGGGCAGTCTGTCGCGCCTCCGATTGTGGTGTTAAGCCGCAGCCTCGGTTTTGATACGTCCTCGCAGCTCTTCTCCAATAGTCTCGCAGCGCCGATATTCGCCGTCCCCCAGGATATGCTCGATACCCCTGAGGTTGCTGCTCGCGCACATGACATCACCGAGGCTGGTGGCAGCATCCTCCCGCTCGTAGATGACTCCATGCGAACAGCAATTGAAGCGCTGCACATGCACGGTATGTCCCGCATCGTTTGCGAGGGAGGTCCACAGCTCAACACCCAGATGCTGAATGAAGACGCGGTAGACGTATTTCATTACACCATCAGCCCTCACGCAGTGCTGCAGCCTTCTGAAGTGAGGTTGTTCGGGCACAGTGACGACGATCGCAACATCCCCTTTGTTCTCGAGTCGGTTAAAGCAACAACCGATTCCCTGCTGTTTTGCCGTTACCGAAGGGTGCGGGACCGAAAAGGCTAATCGAGCCGGTACGGTATCACCCGTGATGTTGCAAACTCGCCTCCATGATTTTTGGGTCGCCCCAGCGCCCGTCGCGACGCGTTCCCACGCGGAGGTACCAACCTCCACGCTTCGAGGCGCAGGTGCTTTGGCTTGGCCACTGGCAGTCATCTTGATCGTGCACAGGCTTTTTGTCCTCGCACGCACCGGATCGGTGACCGACGACTTCACTACGGTCTGGTCGGCGGCACGCCGCTTCGTCGACCGAGTACCTGTGTACAACGAGATTTACGAGCACGTTGACCCGCACTACCTCTATAACCCGGGTGCTACGCTGCTACTTTCTCCTCTTGGGATGCTTCCAAGTATGGAAAGCGCGAGGCCATTTTTCATCCTGTTCAACGCGCTTTGCATTATTGCTGCAGTCACATGGCTTACGCAGCTAGCGGGCTTCCGCATGTCTCACCCGGTGCTTCCAATCGCATTAGCCCTTGCATTTGTGACGGAAGCCGTGACAAATACCTTGGTGTTTTCGAACATCAACGGTGTACTACTTCTCGCCCTGACTGCGTTTATCGCGTTGTTTCTCGCTAGGCGTGATGTCGGTGCGGGTATCGTGCTCGGGCTGGCGGTCGTCGTCAAGCCAATGTTCGCTCCGCTTCTCGTACTGCCACTGATGAAAATGCGGTGGAAGGTAGTTGCTTGCGGTGTCGCCGTACCTGTATTCCTCAACGTCATTGCCTGGCCGCTGACTCCAGGTGCTCGCGACTACATCGACGTTGTTGTGCCGTATCTAGGCATCACACGCGACTATGCCAACTCTTCGCTCGCAGGTTTTGCCGTCTATTTCGGTATGCCTGCCTGGGCGCACACCATCCTCTTTGTCGTCGCTGCATCTGCTGTTGCGGCGGCGATCATTGGTTTAGCCCGCTGGCGTTATAGCGACGAATGGCTTTGGCTGACCTTGAGCACCGGCGTCCTGCTCGCAGGCGTATGCCTACTGTCCTCACTCGGACAGGCGTACTACTCGATGATGCTCTTCCCCGCCCTGTTTACTGTGTTTCACCGCGCCAGCCCCCTGCACACTTGGCCAACGTGGCTGGGCGCCGTTTTATGTCTCGCGCCACTGAGTTGGGTTACGCCTGACGCGATACTGCTTGGACGGTGGCTGAACACTTTTCTTCCCACATTTGGATGGGCCGTGTTTATTGTCGCGGTGGCATCGTGGGTATGGTCTACTCAAATCACATCGGCGCCACAAAAGGAGAGGACGCGACAATGAGCGAATCCAAACCAAATTACAAGGACTTCACCGAAGCACAGTGGCGAGAAAAACTTAGCCCTGAAGAGTTTCGGGTCCTGCGGGAGGCCGGCACCGAGGCACCCGGTGTGGGCGAATACACCAACACCACCACTGAAGGTGTCTACCGCTGTAGAGCATGTGGTGAGGAACTGTTTCGGTCCTCAGAAAAGTTCGACGCACACTGCGGGTGGCCAGCATTCTTTTCCCCACTGGCGGGCGATCGGATTATTGAGCGCGAAGACCGCTCTCACGGAATGATCCGTACGGAAGTGCTCTGCGCGAACTGTGGCTCTCATCTCGGCCACGTGTTTGCCGGCGAGGGTTTTGACACCCCCACCGACCTGCGTTACTGCATCAACTCCATTAGCCTGACGCTGGAAGAGGCCTAGGGGCTCATCCGGCCTACGGCAGGATGTTGATGATCTCCGCGATGTCGCTGACGCGACGTCCGGTCTGGAACGGAACCTCCTCGCGCACGTGCAGGCGGGCCTCGGTGTAGCGCATCGTCTTCATCAGGGCCTCAATGCGCTCGAGCGTTGGCGCCTCAAATGCCAGCATCCACTCGTAGTCGCCGAGCGTAAACGCCTCGACGGTGTTCGCGCGCACGTCCGCAAAGTCGCGGGCGGCTTGGCCGTGTTCAGAAAGAATTCGGCGACGCTTCTGGGGGTCCATGATGTACCAGTCATACGAGCGAACGAAGGGGTAGACCGTGATCCAGTCACCCGGTTCCTCCCCCATAATGAAACTCGGCAGGTGGGACTTGTTGAACTCTGCAGGACGGTGCAAACCGTTGCCAAGCCAGCTCACCTCAACGAGCTGACCGAACGCAGTCTCACGTCGGAAATCAGCCAGTGCCTTTTGTAGGTCGGAAAACTCTTCTGCGTGCCACCAGATCATGAAGTCTGCATCAGCACGAATGCCGGTGTTGTCGTAGATGCCACGAACAACAACGACGCCCTCTTCTTCAAGCTTGCGGAAGAAAGCCTGCGCTTCTTCGATGATACGAGTACGTTCCGTCCCAAGAGCACCGGGAATTGCACGGAACACTGCAAACTGCAGATAACGCTGCGTGGCGTTGAGTTTCGCAAAGTCAAGCTTGGCCATGATGACGCTCCTTCCCTGCCGATACGGCAGATCAAACTAAAGTCGTAATGAGTCTACGCTGTCGCACATTGCGTCTCGACGATATGTCGGCGCGCCTCCCCCACCACACGCAACGGGTCGATACCTTTATGCGTGTGATGAATCCGGACACCACCCCCCAGACCTCCACACATAGTGCGGATACGCTCGGGGAAGGCGCAAACGAGAACTGGCCGGCGGATTTTTCTAAGGCCGTCGAGTCAATGCATGCAGCCCAGCTGCGTCCTGAGATTTCCCTCGGGACTATCCGACCGCCGCAGCGACCAGCACCGTTTAGCCATGCTGTGGGGCTCGAAGTAGTCCACCCGAACGAGGACGGTGACAACATCCCGGTCGATTCAGAAGGCGATGCTTTCGGCCGACTAATCCTCCTGCACTCCCCTGCCGCCGAGGAGGCCTGGGAGGGCACCATGCGGCTGGTGGCCTATATCCAAGCGGACATGGATGATGCTGTGGCGTCAGACCCGTTGCTACCTGACGTCGCTTGGCAGTGGCTCAATGAATCGCTCGCGGAGACCAGTGCTGGGTTCACTAATCTTGGCGGCACGGTTACGTCGACCGCATCAGTACGCTTCGGTGAGATCGGCGGACCTCCCCGCGCATACCAGTTGGAGATGCGCGCCTCCTGGACTGCTGAGGGGATCGACTTGAAGAGCCACGTCGAGGCTTTTTCCAAGGTTTTGGCCCATGTTGCCGGGCTTCCACCAGAGGGTGTGACACAGCTCAACGCACGCTAGGGCATACTTACGCAACATGACATCCCAGGTGCAGTACCACCTCGTAGAAACTCCCGAGCAATTCTCTCGCGCAGCGGCGGCATTGGCAGAAGGTCGAGGCGCTTACGCCATCGATACCGAGCGCGCAGCGTCATTTCGTTATGACGACCGAGCGTTTCTCGTGCAGATTTATCGACGAGATACCGATACGTACCTGTTCGCCCCGGAAGGCAACCGAGACGCGCTTCATGATGCCCTCGCTCCCGTCATCAACGGTGAGGACTGGATTATCCACGCTGCCGTCGATGATCTTAAGTCGCTCGCAATGCTCGGTCTCTACCCAGGCACAATCTTTGACACAGAACTCGCATCCCGCTTCGCAGGGTTTAATAGGCCAAATTTGGCGGCGATGGTGCAGCACTTCGTAGGAGTAGAACTTAAGAAAGGTCACGGCCACGAGGACTGGTCCACCACACCTCTGCCACCGACGTGGCAAGAATACGCAGCGCTAGATGTGGCACACCTCCACGATCTCGCAGAGGCTCTCGCCGAGCAATTGGACAACGAAGGCAAGCTTTCGTTCGCCGAGCAGGAGTTTGAGCGGATTGTCAACGAGCTCGGACCGGACAACGCACCCTTTAATGAGACATGGCGTGACATGAAGGGAGTGTCAGGGCTACGCTCCGCCAGGAGCCTGCAGCTCGCTAAAACGCTGTGGACCGCCCGCGACGAACATTGCCGAAAAGAAGACATCTCTCCCGGTCACATGCTCTCGAGCGAATCAATCGTCACCATCGCTCGTACTGTGCCATCTTCCCCATGGGAACTGCGAAACTGCCTGCGCTACCGCTCGCTCAACACAACGAAAGCCAAATTCTGGTTTAGTCTCGTCGAACAGGCGCTCGCTGAGAACCCCGAACAATGGCCAACCCCCGCGCAGCCTGCACCGACTGACCCTCCCGCAAAAATTGTGTGGGAACGCGACTACCCACGTTCCTGGCACGCATTGCAGTCGGCGCGAAAGTACGTCTCTGAAGTGGCGACGCAACAAAACATCCGTCCAGATATGCTGCTCTCTTCTGCAGTGCTGCGACAAGTTATGTGGACTGCCCCAGACTCCGACGCCGTATGGAGTACTGACGCTGCTGCTATGCAACTGAAGCGTGCTGGGGCACGCCCATGGCAGATCGCCCTTACAGCACCGCTGCTCGCGCGGGCCCAAGCTGAAGCGAAAGCAGCAAGAATCCCGCAGGGCAAAACCCCGTCATCTGGACGAGCTGCAGCACGTCGCCGTCGCAGGAAGCGCGCTCAATAGCGCCTTACTCGCTGTCAGCGAGTCGCTGTGCCCACTCTCTAATCTGCAGGGTGGCAGACTCCGCATCGAGTCCGTACTCCTGGAGGATTTCGTCGCGGGACCCGTGCAGGGGGAACACATCCGGAAACGCGAGTTGGCGTAGCGGTGTGTCCACCTCTGCTGCCGAAAACGCCTCAGCGATAGCAGATCCGACGCCGCCTCGAATGATGCCGTCTTCATAGACCACAACCATGTCAGCTTCGACAGCCAGGTCACACAGCGCGGCGTTGACGGGAATGATCCAACGGGGATCGACAACAGTTACGCGGATACCGTCGTCGACAAGCGCATCTGCAATCTCGAGCGCGGCCTGACCAAATGCGCCGACGGCAACGAGTAGCACGTCGATTTCTGAATCGCTGCTATCACCTGTGGGTTCGGCGAGGATATCTACACCGCCGACGTTTCGCAGTGCCGGGATCGTCGGGCCGGCAGAGCCCTTCGGGAACCGTACGATCGTCGGGGCGTCGTCGACAAGAAGGGCCTCCCTGAACTCTTCGCGCAACGACTGAGTATCTCGAGGTGCGGCGATACGGACACCCGGAACAATCGATGCGATCGCCATATCCCAAACACCGTTATGGCTTGCGCCGTCGGAGCCAGTTACGCCCGCACGGTCCAGCACTAACGTAACCGGCTGGTGGAGCAAACCTGCATCCATAAGCAACTGGTCAAAAGCACGATTGAGGAAGGTCGAGTAAATCGCCACAACCGGGTGCAATCCACCGAGTGCCATACCAGCGGCAGACGTCACTGCGTGCTGTTCCGCAATCCCCACATCGAAGAACCTGTCTGGAAACTGCTCACCAAATGGCTGCAGACCGGTTGGCCCCGCCATTGCCGCGGTGATCGCGACAATGTCATCGCGTTCGTGCCCTGCGCGAAGCAGCTCTTCGGTGAAAGCTGCGGTCCAACCTGGCTTAGAGGTGGCCAGTGCTTTTCCTGTTACAGGGTCGATCACGCCGGTAGAGTGCATCTGGTCGGCTACGTCATTGACTGCCGGGGCGAAACCGTGGCCTTTCTCAGTGACAACATGCACGATCAACGGCCCCTCGTAGCGCTTGGCATACTTAAAGGCGTTGAGCAGTGCCTTGAGATCATGCCCCTCGACTGGACCGACATATTTCATACCAAGGTCCGGGAACATTTCGGTTGGAAGAACCTGATACTTCACGCCCTCCTTGAGCGCATGCAATGCATCAAAGGTCTTCTCTCCGACCCACCCCATAGATTTGAGGGTCTTTTTCCCAGACTCCATGACCTCGTCGTAGCCAGGCTGGATCCGAATAGCGGCTAGCTGGTCACGGAGCTTGGTCAGGTTATTGGCCAGCCCGCCAATCGTCGGAGAGTACGAACGGCCGTTGTCGTTAACCACGATGACAACGTTGCGGTTTCCGGCCGCGATGTTGTTGAGTGCTTCCCAACACATGCCACCTGTGAGCGCTCCGTCACCGACAACTGCGATGACGTGATCGTCCGAATTACCGGTGAGTTCCTTCGCTTTGGCAAGACCGTCCGCATAGGACAGCGAGGCGCTGGCGTGGGAAGATTCGGTCCAGTCGTGTTCTGATTCAGATCGCGACGTGTACCCAGAAAGACCGCCCTTCTTGCGCAAGGAATCGAACTGGTTCGCACGTCCAGTCAAAATCTTGTGCACATACGACTGATGCGACGTGTCAAAGATGATTGGGTCGTTCGGGGAATCGAAAACGTAATGCAGCGCCAGTGTCAGCTCAACAACGCCGAGGTTCGGTCCGAGGTGTCCTCCGGTTGCTGACACTTTCTGGATGAGCAGCTGCCGGATCTCGTCCGCGAGCGCGTTGAGCTGGCTCGGCGCGAGCTTCTGCACGTCTGCCGGTGTCTCAATATGCTCGAGCAGTCCCACTATCCTGTCGCTCTCCTTCAGGTTTTTCGCCGCGATGCGGTCCGCATCTGCAGTGTTCCCGTATGGTTTCCGCACGTTGCGTAGTGCGGAATCGGTTCTGGTCAGCTTACACTCCGAAATTGGTTGACCCTATTCCTCCGCACCACCATTGTGGTCAGGCACAAGTGATGCCATGACCTCAAAATGGTGAGTATTGGGAAAAGCATCGATAAGAGCGATGCGCTCGACTCTAAATCCGTGCGCGCCAAAGCCTGCGAGGTCGCGCGCAAAGGTTGCTGGATCACAACCGATGTGAATGATGCGTTCTGGAGCCGCTTGCGCAATCTTGTCGACGACATCACGCCCTGCCCCTGACCGGGGCGGATCTAAGACAACAAGTCCCGGAGCCGGAAGCTCGCTGATTCCAACTTCCACCTTCGCATTGTGGCGATGCACATCAAACTCGTCTTCCACTGGCTGTGGGTTCGCCGTCGCCGAAGCGGAGTAATCAACACTGTCGATCCTGCCGCCGCCGATTGCCTCATTGATCGCAGGCACAAATGCACCGACGCCTCCGTACAGATCCCATCCGTTACGGTGCGTGTAGTTGTCGCTTCCCCATTCTTTAATGAGGTCGCTATAGGTTTGCGCCGCGTTGAGGTGCGCTTGCCAAAATGCTGTAGGGGGAAAGGAAAACTCGTGACCGTCTACCACCTCGGTGACCAACCCCGGGCCTTCAAGCACCTTGTGAATACGCTCAACGCGTCGGCCACGCTGCGCCGACTGTGTTTCCACAACGTGACGTTTCCCGCGGGCATCCACGACCGCCACAATCTCACTGCCGGGCGTGTATCGAGCCGCGTCGTCGCCAATGATGCCGTCGAGTACTTGCGGCGCGACCTGACTACACACGACACCACCGACAACGTCTGTCGATTTCAGTGCACGCATTCCGGCTCGTCCTTGCGGGTCGACGCCCATGCGGACACGGGTGCGCCAACCAGTTCTGGGATCAAGCTCCACAACCCGCAATTGCTTCTCGACGACATCCGCATCGACAACACCACTCTTGCTCGCAAGCGCACCGAGTTGGCCAAGAAGAACGTCGCGTTTGAGCGAGACCTGCACCGCCGGGTCAATGTGCGCGAAGTCGCAGCACCCCGCACCTGCTGCTGCCGCAGGACAAGCCGATCCGACCCGGTGAGGCGATGGATCCACTACTTTGACAAGCTCTGCACGTGCCCAGCGTTTTTTCACACGGGCCAGCTGCGCTTCAACCGTGTCGCCGGGAATTGCTCCCGCGATGAAAACGACGCGCCCGTCTGGGGCGTCGGCGATGCCTTCTCCCCCGTGTGCCATTGCCCTCACAGACAACTTGAGCACGAGGCCGACAGTAATCTCGTCAGTCACAGCTACTCGGACTTACCGCGTCCGGCTTGGCGCTGAGCGCGCTGCGCCTCACGGAATTCGCGGAGCTGCTTTTGGCCTTCGACATTTTGAGCGATGATCTTCTGCAACGCGTCGCTCAGCACGTTCGGGTTACCCTCCGCGGGGGCTTCCTGAGCGCCCTGAGCCTGCTGAGCACGCGCCTCCACAGCCTCTTGCACCTGCTTTGCCAGCTGCTCAGGAAGCACAACGGGGAGAGAGTTTCCAGCAAGAATCGGGTCGTCGCCACGGTAAACAAACGAGCGCGCGACCGTTTCACGACCAAGTTGCGCAAGCTGGTCTTCCGAACCGGACGGAGCAGCAAGTGTCACGCGGTAGAGCCAGCGCGGCCCCTCCACACCGATGATTCGAATGACGCCGTTAGTACCGGTTCCGACGATCTCTTGACCCCAGGGTCCCTGCTCAACTTCGACGGGCATACCCTCAGAACGCATACCTTCGATGATCTCTTCGGAAGATTCCTCCCACAAACCACCGGTTCGCGGAGCAGCGAACGCCACCGGGGTCAGGCGGCCGAAGCGGGTGACGATGTGAACCATCTTGGGGCCCTGCTCGCCCATCTCCACCTGGACCTGAGATTCCTTCGGCAGTGGAATCCGGATGGATCCGAGGTTCAGCGTGGCCTGGGAGAAGTCCGAAAAGTCAAAGTCATCAATGTTGACGTTATCGCCATCGAACGGACCCGTGGAGCCATTGATCGGGTCATAATCTGTAAGGACCTGCACGCCTTCTGCCACACGAAGCTCCGGCGCCTCTACCTGCGCATCTGCCGTAGCAGATGCCGACTGGGTATCAGCAACCGATTCGGGCGCCTCAGCCTCGGACGCTGCCGGTGCCGCGGTTGACTCCTCTACAACCTTCTGCGGTTCCGGGGTTGTTTCGGCTTTCTTCTTCCTCCTGAACGGCCAGATTGCCATTGCAGGTACCTCCTCTAAATTCTCAGTACGTTTTCGTCGCTAAAGACTGTAGCCCCCAGAGCGACACAGAGTTAGTTCGTGCCAGTCGATCCGTAGCCGCCAGCGCCTCGGACCGTCTCATCGAGCTCGTCTACTTCTTGAAAGCTTGCCAGTTCCACACGTTGCACGACGAGTTGTGCGATACGCATTCCACGTGTGATGACAATCGGCTCAGACCGGTCGGTGTTAATGAGGCACACCTTGAGCTCGCCCCGGTACCCTGCATCGACGGTTCCGGGAGTATTTACAATGCTCAAGCCCTGCTTTGCTGCGAGCCCGGAACGCGGGTGAATCAATCCCACTGTGCCTACAGGAAGCGCAATCGCAATTCCTGTGCCAATAAGCGCTCGCTCACCTGGCTGGAGCGTCACATCCTCTGCGGAGTAAAGGTCAGCTCCGGCATCTTCCGGGTGAGCCCGGTGAGGCAAGGGCAAAACAGGGTCAAGTCGCTTAACTGCGATTGGGCCGATGGTGTCGTCGATACGCGCGATTGATTGTTGCTCTTCCACGCTGCCAACCATACGGCAGCTGGGTTCCTCCGATATCAATGCCTAAGGTATGAGGGGTGACTACGAACCCAGTGAATCCTTCCGACACTTCCGCTCCGGATGCACCGAAAGTGCTGTATACCGAGCGCCAATGGGTGCCTTGGTACTGGTGGGCTGCAGTTGCAGGCCTGACGCTGCTCCTCGCAGGCGAGCTCGCACTGAACCGCAACATGTGGTGGTTTGTCGGCGGCTTTGTTGTCGCAGGCGCGTTGGCGGTCTGGTTTTTAGTATGGCTGTCGCGCTACACCCTAACCGTTGAGCAGGACCCTGACGGGACCCGCTGGTTGCTCGCCGGGGATGCGAACTTGCCCAGTACGGTCGTGGACCGCGCGACGGTTGTGCCGGCTTCCGCCCGCCAGAATGCTTTGGGTAGGCAACTCGATCCGGCAGCGTTCCTCATCACGCGGTCGTGGGTGCCCGAGCATGTTCTTCTCGTGCTCGATGACCCTGAGGATCCGACGCCGTATTGGCTTATTTCAGCAAAAGACCCGGAAGCCGTGCTTGATGCATTCGTTCCGGGCCTTAAGGACCGCTCCTAATCCCCACGAGGAGCGGATAACGGCTTGCGCCGCCTGACACTAATTACTCGCAGTCGAGGCAGATCTTGGAGCCGTCGTCCTCGACATAGGCGAGGCGCTTGTTCTTTTGCACCAAGAAGCAGGACGCGCAGGTGAATTCGTCTTCCTGGCGTGGCTTGACCTCAACATTGAGTTCCTCACCCGAGAGGTCCTGCGTCGGGGGCTCGACAGGCTCGACGATTTCCCCATCATCGTCCATGCTGCTGCCTGCAACCTCTGCTGCCTTCAGGCCTTCGAGGGAGTCGGTTTCGATGTCGTCGTCCATGCGGCGGCGCGGCGCATCGTAATCGGTGGCCATGCTTGATGTTCCTCCAGCTCAACGTCGTGCTTGATCGCGCCTCTACACGCGATATTTGAGCGGAATACTAAAGCACGTCCATGCTTCTGTCATCTTTGCTGGTAGAAAACAATTTTTTCCACACCATCCGCACAAGGGTGCAACTTTGTACACTGCGCTCATGACCTCACCTCATCCACAAGCCGAGTCACACGCACCACGCACGATCCAGTCCTCTCCCCGGTTCGGCTTTGGAGTTGACGTTGGAGGCTCCTCCCTGAAGGCTGCGGTTGTCGACCTTCACAGTGGCGAATTTCACGGTGAAAGACTTGAGGTGGCTACGCCACAACCGGCGACCCCTGACGCTATTGCAGAGGCGGTCGCGCAGTTAACGCGTCAAGCAGCATGGTCAGGCCCGGTTGGGATTGCGCTTCCGAGCGTGATTGTCCGCAACATTGCTCGCACTGCGGCGAATATTGACCCGACTTGGGTGGGCACGGATGTGGTTGAGCTCTTCTCTACCGTGCTGGGGCACCACGATGTCACTGTGCTCAACGATGCCGACGCAGCCGGGCTTGCGGAGGTGTCTTTCGGATGCCCCGAAGCACAGCGCGGCTCTGCCTTGTTTCTGACGTTTGGCACGGGTATCGGCTCAGCGCTTCTAGCTAACGGTCAGCTCTTTGCCAATAGCGAGCTCGGGCATCTGCTTATCGACGACACGGAGGCCGAACACCTTGCGTCATCCGCCGTGCGCACGAGGGAAGGCCTTTCTTACGACGATTGGGCCAAGCGCGTGGAAACTGTTCTTTGCGAATACGAACGACTCCTCAACCCGGATGTCATCATCGTTGGCGGCGGTGTTTCGGAAAACAGTGACCAGTGGGTTCCACTGCTGAACGTCAACACTCCAGTAGTTGTGGCCAAGTTACTGAATCGAGCAGGCATCGTGGGCGCTG
Source organism: Corynebacterium sp. HMSC08F01 (assembly GCF_001807545.1). NCBI lineage: Bacteria > Bacillati > Actinomycetota > Actinomycetes > Mycobacteriales > Corynebacteriaceae > Corynebacterium > Corynebacterium sp. HMSC08F01. The sequence goes on from NZ_KV789314.1 coordinate 14,189, forward strand.
CCAAGGCCGGTGCCGGTCATGTCGCTGGCTCACCTCATAGGTAAATCCTGTAGGGTGTTGACATTCTGCATATTCGGGCTACGCGCCCATACGTGCAGTAGGCACATAAAAATGGAACGTTCACCTGCTTGCTAGGATGGGCGTTCTGAAAATTTTTATGTGCTTGCGTACCCTGGTTTTCCAGTGGTAGCAAACACTGCACCAACTGCACTTCACAACGATGAAGTGCACATCGCAGTGGTTGTGGGCCGAACCTCTTGCGAGGTCCCGGCCCCGAGATAGTCTGATGAGTCGAAAGGGCGTACGTGGTAGCCAGCGAAGCTTCAAGCAACAACACCGTTCATGGCGAGCCTGTGGATCCGTCAAACGGTGGCGAGAGCAACGGTTCCGGTACCGACTCGAAGCCTGCCAAGAAGACGGTGAAGAAAGCAGCCAAAAAAGCAGTGAAGAAAACCGCGAAAAAGACTGCTAAAAAGACTGCGAAGAAAACCGCGAAAAAGACAGCCAAGAAGACGGTAAAGAAGTCCGCGAAGAAAACTGTCCGTAAGTCTGCGGCGAAGCGCACCACAAAGGCTGCTCAAACCGCTGCAGCGAAGGCGGACGAAGCCGAGACCGAGGATCTCGAGGCAACAAGCGCGGACGACGAGTCCTTGGATCCGACAGATGCCGAAGATTACGACCCGGACATGGGCGACGATGAGGACGACGCGTTCGACGAAGATCTCGACGGTGCCATGGACGACGCCGACGAGACCGAAGACGAAGATGACGAGGAAGAAGAGGACGACGGTTCTTCTGTCTGGGACATTGAAGAATCCGCCGCTCTACGCCAAGCACGCAAGGATGCTCAGCTGACCGCATCCGCGGACTCTGTTCGTGCCTACCTCAAGCAAATCGGCAAGGTTGCACTTCTTGATGCAGAGCAAGAGGTCTCTCTTGCGAAGCGCATCGAGGCAGGACTCTACGCACAGCACCGTCTCGACGAGATGGCACGTGCTGCTGCAGAAGGCGACAAGGATGCAAAGCTCACGCCTGCGGTAAAGCGTGATCTCCGCGCGGTAGCTCGTGATGGCCGTAAGGCAAAGAACCATCTGCTCGAGGCGAACTTGCGTCTCGTCGTGTCGCTGGCCAAGCGTTACACCGGTCGCGGGATGGCATTCCTGGATCTGATTCAGGAAGGAAACCTTGGCCTCATCCGTGCCGTTGAGAAGTTCGACTATTCCAAGGGCTACAAGTTCTCCACCTATGCCACGTGGTGGATCCGCCAGGCAATTACGCGTGCTATGGCAGACCAGGCCCGCACCATTCGTATTCCGGTGCACATGGTCGAGGTCATCAACAAGCTTGGCCGCATTCAGCGTGAGCTGCTGCAGGACCTCGGTCGCGAGCCAACGCCGCTCGAACTGGCAAAGGAAATGGATATCACCGAGGAGAAGGTCCTCGAGATCCAGCAGTACGCTCGTGAGCCGATTTCGCTCGACCAGACGATTGGTGACGAGGGCGATAGCCAGCTCGGCGACTTCATCGAAGACTCCGAGGCAGTCGTTGCCGTGGATGCCGTGTCCTTCACGCTTCTACAGGATCAGCTGCAAGACGTTCTGCACACGCTCACCGAACGTGAGGCTGGCGTCGTTCGCCTGCGCTTTGGCTTGAGCGATGGCATGCCGCGCACCTTAGATGAGATTGGTCAGGTCTACGGCGTCACGCGTGAGCGTATCCGCCAGATCGAGTCGAAGACGATGTCGAAGTTGCGTCACCCGTCGCGCTCCCAGGTGTTGCGCGACTACCTGGACTAAATTTTCACGCGACAAAGCTCAGCGCCCCGGCCAGATCATGTATCTGCCGGGGCGCTGAGCTTGCGCTTTACTCGGTGCTACTCGTTTACGGCGAGTATCACCGCGGTCTTTAGTTCGAGGACCCTTCCATTTCATTTATCTTTTCATTGAAGCCATCTTCGATGCACTTCTGGTATGCAGCGTTGTCCGATTGGTACTGTTCACAATCGCCGATGATGTCCTTGGCAAAGTACACACCCCAGAAGATCATCACCGCAGTTGCGATCATTGCGAAAGCGCCTAGGACCAGGCCGGTCACCGCCATGCCTTTGCGGGAACCCGGCCCCACGATGTTCTTCGATTTACGGATACCAACGATGCCGAGGATCACCGCGATGACACCAAGAATGATGGCACCGAACAACGTGAACATGGCAGGGATCGAGAGAATGCCGAAAATCAAGGCTGCCATTGCAACGCCATTAGGTTTCTGCTCCCCTACCGGCGCTGTGCCGTAGGGCGCGCCGTAAGCGGAGGGGCTCTGGGCCGTGTCATAGCCCGCTGGTGCCTCATAGCCCGCGTAGTTGTTCGCTGTGTCGTAGCCTTCCGGCTGCGGCTGGTTATAGGGCGAGACTCCCTCAGGGTGGCCGTTCGGGTCGTTCGGGTAACCGTTGGGGTTGTAGCGGTCAGTCATTCGTTTCTCCTCGTTTTACGTAATGTGCCCGCCCACTGTACCGACTTCGGTGTCACCAGTCACGAAGGTATGCGATGCGCTCTCGGAGCTGTTCCGCGCTACACAGTGCAGTCGGTGGACCTCCGCAGGCCTTTCGTACCTCGGTGTGGATCGCACCGTGTGGGCGACCAGTTTTGCTGGCGACGATGGATACGCGCGCGTTGAGTTCGCTGCGTAGCTGAGGGAGTTCGTCAGCTGCAGTTGCGCTTTGGGGCGTGTCCTCCACCGGCTGTGTTACCTTCTGCGGCTCCCCGAGGAGCTCTGCTCGTTCACGAGCGCGTCGTTCCTCTGCCCGGCGCGCTTTTTCTTCAGCATCGCGTGCGTCGAGTTGGTCGGCCTGACGTTTGGCCAGCAGGGTGCGTACTTGCTCGGCGTCGAGGAGGCCGGGCAGTCCGAGGAAGTCTTGTTCCTCTGCAGAGCCGGCGACTGTTGGGGTGCCGTAGGTGGATCCGTCGAAGATCAGCGAGTCGAGCTCCGCCGATGCTCCGATGGTTTCGTATCCGGAGGTTTCGTCGGGTTCGTTTTGGGTGCGGTTGGCCTGCTCGAGCAGTTCGTCGGACCAGCCGGATTCGCGGTGAGGTTTGCCTAGGACGTGGTCGCGTGAAACCTCCATTTCCTCAGCCAGGCGCAGCAGCACTGGGACGGAGGGCAGGAAGACGGAGGCCGATTCGCCGGGCATGCGGGAACGGACGAAGCGTCCGATGGCCTGGGCGAAGAACAATGGTGTGGATGCTGAGGTTGCGTAGACGCCGACGGATAGGCGCGGCACGTCGACGCCTTCGGACACCATGCGGACAGCGACCATCCATTCGTCGCGAGATGCTGAGAATTCGTCGATTCGATCGGAGGCGCCTGGTTCGTCGGAAAGAACGAGCGTGACTGGGGTGTTGGAAAGTTTTTCCAGGATCTTCGCGTATGCGCGGGCGGTGGTTTTGTTGGTGGCGATGACTAGTCCGCCAGCGTCTGGCATGTTTGCGCGGACTTTCATCAGGCGGGTGTGTGCAGCATTAAGGACGGCTGCGACCCAGTCACCTTTCGGGTCCAGTGCGGTCTTCCATGCACGTGCGGTTTGTTCGGCGTTCAGTGGTTCGCCGAGGCGAGCTGAGTACTCCTCCCCTGCTGAGTCCTTCCATTGTGCTTCGCCGGAGTATGCAAGGAACACCACGGGTCGGACGACGCCATCGGCCAGTGCGTGGGAATAGCCGTAGGTGTAGTCCGATTCTGAGACGAGGTGGCCGGCGCCGTCTTCGACGTAGCGCACGAAAGGGATCTGGGAGTCGTCGGAACGAAATGGTGTACCGGTCAGAGCGAGTCGGTGTTCGACGTCGTTGTATGCCTCGTAGACACCATCACCCCAGCTCTTGGAGTCACCTGCGTGGTGGATCTCGTCGAGAATCACCAGCGTGCGTCGTGCTGAAGCGACAGCATGGTGTTTGAAGGGGTGCATACCTACTTGCGCATACGTGACGACGATGCCGTCGTAGGCGGCGTTGACTGCCGAAGAGTTGGTGAAGTTTGGGTCCAACGACATTCCGAACCGCTTGGCGGCGTCCGACCACTGGTGCTTGAGGTGCTCGGTTGGTACGACGACGATAATGCGCTGGACGGTGCGGTCAGCGAGCAGGGTCGAGGCAAGCGTGAGCGCGAAGGTGGTCTTACCTGCGCCGGGCGTTGCCACAGCCATGAAGTCGCGTGGCTTGGTACTCAGAAACGAATCGAGGGCCTCCTGCTGCCATTTGCGCAGCGAAGGCCCAGAAGACGCGGCTGTCACTTGCGGCGCAGCCCCTTATAGATCCGCTCGCAGTCCGGGCACACCGGAGAGCCGGGCTTTGCTTGTTTTTTCACCGGGAAGGTTTCGCCACACAGGGCGACGACCATTTTGCCGGAAATCGCAGAGTCGACAATTTGGTCTTTTTTGACGTAGTGGAAAAACTTCGGGGTTCCGTCGTCGGTTGTCGACGAGGTATCTTCCCGCAAATCCGGGCGTTCAAGTGTCTTCGTCGTCGTGTTCACGCGCTCTATCATGCCCCAAATTGAGCGAGAGGTTAAGCCGGAGGGCTAACCTCGACGCATATGAGCACCAATGAGAACGTTTCCCCCGATTCTGATCCGCGGGACCGAGCCCGTGACGGGTTGTTCTCTAGTTTGAGCCAGGACGATCAGACGGTTGACGCTCAAGCCGAGGATGTCGTCGACTCCTCTGTGCCTCACTCGCGTCGGCGTCGTCGCATGGCCCGCGCTTTGATCACAGACGCGGTGACGAGTCCTGAACAAAACCGGCAGTCTCGTGAGAAGCAGTACGCCATTTTGCAGGGGCTTCGCCTACCGTTCATCCTCGCCGCGATCTGGGCTGCGTGGATGAGCTGGTGGGTGCTGGCGGCAATATTGTTCGTCGTCTCGGTACCGCTGCCTTGGATTGCGGTGGTGTTGGGCAACGCACAGGGCGAGAAGCGGGATGCACGCTCAAAAAACGTGTACAAGCCTGCGGTAGTGCGTGAGGAGATTCGGTTGGAGAATTCTCGTCGTACGGCGCTCGAGAGTTCGTCGTCAAGCACGGCAAACGTGCCCGATATCATCGATCACGACGACGGTGGGGATGATGCAACAGGAGACAACGATGAGTGATTCAGTAACGGTAAGCCCGGAGACAGCGAAAACTCTTGCCCAAGCATTGGCAAAGGCCGGTTTTACGTCCGCAGGGATTGCTGAGCACCTTGGGCCAGCCGCGACGCAGGCGATGTTTCGCGGTGAGCCTGGAGTAGTGCGCCACGCGTGCCAGGATGGGTTCCGTTTGTCGCGGTTGATCCGGTTTTTTATCTTGCGCGAGCCATGCACCGCAGCGGAACTCAGTGATGTGCTGTCGCAAGAGCTTGTGCAGCTGCTTATCGACGACTGCGTGGTCGCCCCTGCAACCGACAATGCCGAACTTCACATCGCACTCGATGTGCGCCCGCATGTGATCGCAGATAAGGAGCGCTTTGTCTTTTCCGATCTCGACGCGTCGATGACCGACATCGTCCCAGGACACGATCATGTTCTCGGCGTTGGCGCCGCTTCCTTATCACTGCTTTCGGCTGCGCCTCAGACACCGGTGTCATCTGTATTGGATTTGGGAACGGGTTCGGGGGTGCAGGCACTTGCACAGGCCCACGTTGCTAAGAGAGTTGTCGCGACAGATGTTCACGGTCGAGCGCTGGACTTAGCTCGAGCGACGTTTGCTGCCAACGGTGTAGACAATGTGGAACTGAGGCAAGGAAGTTGGTTTGAACCTGTTGCGGGCGAACGGTTCGACCGCATTGTGGCCAACCCCCCATTTGTTGTCGGACTACCCGAGGTGGGCCATGTCTACCGCGATTCAGGCTTGGATCTTGATGCGGCCTCCGAGCTCGTTGTCTCCGGCGCAGTAGAACATCTTGCCGAAGGTGGCCGTGCTTTCATCCTGGGTTCCTGGGTGCACAGCAAGGATGCGTCCTGGCAGTCTCGAGTGGCGTCGTGGTTGCCCAGCACAGGAGTGAACGCCTGGGTGCTGCAGCGCGATGTTGTGGATCCAGGGATGTACATCTCCACGTGGCTTCGCGACGAATCCATCGACCCCCGCTCTACTGAAGGCATCGAACGCACCGAACGGTGGCTGGAGCACTTTGCGCAAAATAACGTCACTGGAATCGGGTTCGGGTGGATCGTCTTGGAAGATATCGGCGATGCCTCAACTGAGGTCACCGCTGAGGAACTATCCCAGCATTTCACTGACCGCTTAGCACCGGAGGTTGAAGAATACTTCCTGCGTAGCGATTGGCTGCGTGGAAAATCCTTCGCCGAAGTTCTTGATGCCCAATACATGCTGCGCCCAGGGGTCGCGCTTGAGGAGGTCAGTTTGGCCGACACCGAAACCGGTATCGGCTTCGCACCCGAGGTCATCCGTGTGACTCGCACGGACGGGCCACGGTTTACCCATACCGTGGATGCTGGGGTGCTCTCCGTTATTCGTGGGCTGCACCCGCAAGGCCTTGCGCTTCGCGACGTCACTGGGCTCTACGCTGCTGCCAACGGTATTAACGACGAGGCTGCACTACATGAACTTGAGCAATCCAGCTCGGCAGCCATAGTTGATCTTGTCCGTCATGGCGTTGTCCTACCCGCAGAAATCGCCGCTATCTGATCAGAAAACAGAGGAATATCCTGTGAAAGCCGTCCTGACCCGCGTTTCCGAGGCTTCCGTCACCGTCGACGGCGACGTTGTCGGCGCTATCAATTGCGCTGAGACAGGCGGAATCCTCGCCCTTGTCGGCGTTGGCCGCGAAGACGACGAAGAAGCCTGGCAAAAGATGGCCCGCAAAATTGCAGAACTGCGCATTCTCGACGGGGAAAAGTCCGTTGAAGACGTCAATGCTCCGGTGCTTTTAGTCAGCCAGTTCACGCTTTTAGGCCGCACTGCCAAGGGTCGCCGCCCATCGTGGGGAGACGCTGCCCCTGGCGAAGTTGCGGAGCCAATCATCGCAAAGATCGCGTCGGCACTGCGTGAACGCGGAATTCATGTCGAAGAAGGGCGATTCGGCGCCAACATGCAAGTCCAGAGTGTCAACGAAGGGCCGTTCACCGTGTTGGTAGAAACGTAACGCTCAGTGAATATAAATGGTGCCCGCGGGAACACCTCTTCACCTCGGACCGTTGGTCTATCAGATTGCACCGATGCAACATGAAGTGTTTCACCCCAGTCCGAGGAGGCGTTGTCACATGACCCAGCCGGATCGTGCCACAGAAAAAGAAGAGAACGTCGACCGCGGTAGCCGACGTAATCAGACCAACGACAACCCATCCGCAGACCTTGTACGCGTTTATCTCAACGGCATCGGCAAAACCGCCCTACTCAACGCTGAAGAAGAGGTCGAGCTTGCCCAACAGATCGAAGTTGGCCTCTACGCTCAGCATCTTCTCGACGATCCGGAGGTGAAACTCACCCGGGCAAAAAAGCGCGACCTGACAATCCTCGCTAAGCAAGGCCGCAAGGCGCGCGCGCACCTCCTCGAGGCGAACCTGCGCCTGGTCGTATCGCTTGCGAAGCGCTACACCGGCCGCGGAATGCCACTGTTGGACCTCATCCAAGAAGGCAACCTCGGCCTTATTCGTGCGATGGAAAAGTTTGACTACGCCAAGGGCTTTAAGTTTTCCACCTACGCCACCTGGTGGATCCGCCAAGCAATCACGCGAGGTATGGCTGACCAGTCCCGCACAATCCGCCTCCCTGTGCACCTTGTCGAACAGGTCAACAAGCTCTCACGTATTCGTCGCGAAATGTATCAATCTCTCGGCCGTGAGCCGACGAACGAGGAACTGTCCGAAGAGTCCGGCATCGAAGAGTCCAAGATCGAAATGCTGCTGCGCCAATCCCGCGACCCCGTCAGCTTGGATATGCCGGTCGGTGCAGATGAAGAGGCGCCTTTGGGTGACTTCATCGAGGACGCGGAAGCCACCGACGCCGAAGACGCCGTCGTGACTACGCTGCGCCATGACGACATTCAAGACATCATTAACGGCCTTGAGCAGCGCGAACAGGATGTCATCCGCATGCGCTATGGACTGACTGACGGTGTGCCGCGCACCTTGGACCAGATTGGCCGACAGTACGGACTATCCCGGGAACGCGTACGTCAGATCGAACGCGAAGTCATGGCGAAGCTTCGTGTGGGCGAACGTGCAGACCGTCTTCGCGATTACGCAATGTAGCCATTAGGAAAAACAACAACTACGCCCAGTGATGGGACTTAGGTCACTATCGCTGGGCTACAGTATTTGTCGAACGTTCGTTATAGCAGCAACAGCTGCTGCCTCGTCGAGTGGAAGGAACCAACAACCGTGCGTGACCTCGTCGACACCACAGAAATGTACTTGCGAACGGTCTACGAGCTGGAAGAAGAGGGCATCACTCCCCTTCGCGCTCGCATCGCTGAACGGCTTGAGCAGTCTGGCCCCACCGTGTCGCAAACTGTGGCACGCATGGAGCGCGACGGACTTATCGTTGTTGAGCAAGACCGTTCCCTCTCCCTCACTGAGGAAGGGCGCGCACTCGCAACCGCGGTGATGCGCAAACACCGTCTCGCGGAACGTCTTCTGACCGACGTGCTGCGCCTTGATATTGAGAAAGTGCACGACGAGGCATGTCGCTGGGAACACGTCATGAGCGAAGAGGTCGAACGTCGCCTTGTCGCAGTGTTGGATAACCCCACCCACTCCCCATTTGGTAACCCGATCCCCGCACTGGAAGAGCTGGGAGCACCACAGGGGGTGCCCGAGACACGCGGAACTCGAGCGACCGATCTTCGAATCCAGGAACCGACCAGAGCGCGTGTTGTGCAGATTTCGGAAATTCTTCAGGTCCCGTTGACAGACGGTGTCTCCCTTGCAGGCATCGGTCACTTCGTCGGCCAAGAAGTGACGTTGACTCCATTTGAAGACGGGGCGCTGGAAGTCAAGACCGCCAACGGAGAAACTGTTGTACTTCCATCTGAGCTAGCACACGCGCTGCGCGTCGAACCGCTCAACTAACGCTTCGAGGAGAAACCCCATGAAACTTGTAGTCACAGGCGGCGCAGGATACGTCGGAAGTGTGTGCGCGCAAGCACTGCTTGAAGCAGGCCACGACGTCACCGTTATCGACGATTTCAGCACTGGAAACCGCTACGCTGTCCCTGAGCAGGCTGTGCTCGTTGAGGGAAACATTGTCGATGTTATCGACGACGTACTGGCTGACGGTGACGTCGATGGCGTACTGCATTTCGCTGCACGCTCGCTTGTCGGCGAGTCGATGGAGGATCCCGCCAAGTACTGGCATGGCAATGTCGGAGTATCACTCGCGTTGCTCGACGCAATGCGCAAGCACGACGTGAAATCCCTGGTGTTTTCCTCGACCGCTGCCACCTACGGTGAACCAGACACCGTGCCGATTACCGAAGATGCGCCAACACGTCCAACGAATCCCTATGGCGCCTCCAAGCTAGCGATTGACCACGCAATCACGTCCTACGCCAATGCGTACGGCCTCGGCGCAACGAGTCTGCGCTACTTCAACGTCGCCGGCGCACACAACGGTGTTGGTGAAAACCACATCACTGAAACCCACCTCATCCCCATTGTGTTGCAGGTTGCCATGGGCTACCGCGACAAGATCATGATGTACGGCGATGACTGGCCAACAAACGACGGTACTTGCGTGCGCGACTACATTCACATCCGCGACCTCGCCGACGCCCACATGCTCGCTTTGGAAAACAACACGCCTGGCCAACACAAGATCTATAACCTTGGTTCCGGTGCTGGCTATTCGGTGCGAGAAGTTGTGGAGATGTGTCGCGAAGTCACCGGCCATCCCATCCCAGCTGAGGTAGCTCCTCGCCGTGCAGGCGATCCGGCTGTGCTCATCGCGTCGTCCGAAAAGATCAAAAGTGAGCTTGGTTGGAACCCCACCCGCACAGATCTACGCCGAATCGTCGAGGACGCATGGGCGTTCACCCGCGAACTGGGAAGCCGTTCGCACTCGGCGCGTTAACCTCCGAATTCGAGCCACGTGTCTCTGCATGCTCGACTGCTCACTTCAAGAATCTCTTCTGCCTTGCCCGCCAGCATCACTTGCAGCAGCAGATTCGACAGCGCATGACCTGGAACTTCCTCGTCTGCGCACCGCAACGCAGTGCCCGCCCATGCGTACAAGCGTTGGGAAAGGGCAACCATCGCCCAAAGACACAACGCGTTGGCCCGAATGGCTCCGGTGAAGTTCCTCGCGATACACAACATCACCGCGGATGCCCCGAACGGGTATGCAAGCGCGTCGACGATTAAGCAGTCGCGCAACCGGCTTCTGCTCAGCATCGCGGCGATAAGTTCGACTTCGTCATCCGACTGAAACACATCGCTCAGTTCAACGTATCCATCCCCGTCAATGATCGAATCCGCTGGCGTTGAGACGAAGAGCTCGCAGGCCCGCTCGACGTCCCGGCGCGCAAGAGCAGGTGCCACTGAGACCAGATCCATTAGGTCAAGGCCTCGTCGATACGCAGCGGGCGCGACCTCGTCGCAACGCACAGCATCGCTGAGCAATAGCGGGTCGAAGTGCTCGAACGTATCCGCGCGATCGAGCTCCGGCAGCAAGCCGTTATCGATGTACGGCCGCATCGCCGGCGACGCGATCACTGAAGCGACCGTACCCGAAGCGAATGTGTCCTCCCACCCCCAGATCTGTGCGTTCTCCGTCTCGTTGGAGAACGCGAGGCGGTACGGGGTGCCATCAGCGACTTCCGAAACTAACCAGCACGCGTCGACCAGTGGCACAATCCCCTGATAACTGTCTCGCAACTCCTTAACGGCCTGTTTGACCATCTCCGAATCAGGGACTCGGCTAATGATCACGCCAAACGTCGCCACACGTTGCGTTATTGGCAGTTGCTCAAGCATGTTGCGAAGCTGCTCTGTGCTGCCCAAATCAGAGCATAAGTACGGCCCAACATCCAAGATGTCAGGTTCCCCCGGACGCGCTTGCAAGGTGATCAGCGAAACAGTTTCAGTTGGAAAGTAACCGAGAGTTCCAGGAAGTGATGCAATCAAGTGCGCGGGCGATTGCAATGTGTAGGTGTCGTGGTGCGCCGCGCCAGCACCATCCGATGAATGAGTTCCTTGTGGTTGAGTGTCTGTCATAAATATCAGACGCACTGAAACAGTGTTCGGTTCCATCCAAAAACATAACGGGGAATGTTTTGCTCGCTTCCGTCGTTGTGGTGGGGGAATCAGCGATACCATTTCAGGAGATCTACAACCGTGACTTACGATCAGCAGATGTACGAGCTTGAGTACCCCTCGCCCACCGTGGACAGCACCTCCCAATCGGGCCCGGCGCTGATTATTGCCATGCACGGCTACGCCGACGCAGGTCACGCAGTTGAGTCTGCAGCCGACCATCTTAAGGCCGCGCTAGAGACCCATACGGTGGCGACGTTTAGCAACGACGAGCTCATCGACTACCGCTCACGACGCCCAACGGTGACACTCGCCCATGCTGAAATCGCAGACGTTGCAGACCTGCAACTCGATATGCGGGTCCTGCGCGACAGCAAGGGCAAGTCTTTCTTGCTCCTGTCCGGGCCTGAACCGGATCTTCGCTGGGAAGCGTTTAGCAATGCAGTCGCCGACCTCGTCGAGCGTTTCAACGTGGATAAAACGATCTGCCTCTACGCTGCCCCTATGGGCGCGCCACACACTCGCCCCCTTGTGGTATCAGCACACGGCAACGACACCGACCTCGTCGGCTCGATGTACACCTTCGACGGTATGGTGAGCGTTCCTGGCTCCGCCGCAATTCTCATTGAGCGCGAACTCCACAAGCGTGGGCGAAATGTCGCAGGCTACACAGCGCACGTCCCGCACTATGTCGCTGCTTCTCCGTACCCGCACGCAACTTTCCAGCTCTTGCAGTCGGTAGAGGATTCCACCACGTTGACCTTCCCGCTTGGTTCGTTGGAAGGCGACATGAAGCGGGTCTCCCAGCAACTTGCAGAACAAACGACGAACTCCGCTGAGATCACCCATGTGGTCCAAGCATTGGAGGAACACTATGACCAGGAGATGGAGGAATACCGTCGCCACCATCCGCAGGCCATGATGCCTGGCGAGGCGCAGATGCCGTCTGGTGAGGAAATTAGCGAGGCTTTTGAGAACTACCTCACCGCCATAGAGGACCGTGACCGCAACCGTGGTCAACAGCGCAGCCTGCCTCACGATGAGAACACTGATCGGCGCTTGCGTGACTACTACTTCATCGACCCCGACGCTGAAGAAGGTGACGGCGACAGTGACGACGACAGCGAAGGTGACACCGGCGCAACATCCTAAATGCTGATGGGATGTCGGGGCGGTCAGCTACGGTGGTGAGCGTGACGCTCACTGATATGCTCTCCGACATTGCCGAAGCACCTGAGTCCCTCTTCGAGGACGTGGTGTGGGACTCGTTTACCTCGTGGACCGAGTCCCGCGGTATCAGCCTCTACCCTGCTCAAGAGGAGGCTTCGCTAGCCTTGCTCGCCGGCGACAACGTTATCTTGGCCACCCCGACTGGTTCCGGGAAGTCCATGGTCGCCAACGCAGCGCATTTCATTGCCCTCGCCCGTGGACAACGATCGTTTTATACGGCGCCGATTAAGGCACTGGTAAGCGAGAAGTTTTTCGCGCTGTGCGAGATTTTCGGCGCTGAAAACGTCGGCATGATGACCGGTGACGCAACGGTGAACTCCAATGCGCCAATCATTGCAGCCACAGCGGAGATCGTCGCAAATATCGCACTGCGAGAAGGCGAGCATGCGCGAATCGACCAAGTCGTCATGGACGAGTTCCACTACTACTCCGAGCCGGAGCGCGGATGGGCCTGGCAGGTTCCGCTCCTCGAGTTGCCAAAGGCACAGTTTCTGCTGATGTCGGCGACACTAGGCGATACTGCGTGGCTCGAGGAGGACCTGACGAAACGCACCGGGCGCACCACCACTTATGTGGGCGGCGCTGAGCGTCCCGTTCCGCTGGATTTCCACTATGTGTTCACGCCGGTGCACGAGACGATTGAGGAGCTGCTCGCCGACGGCAAGGCACCGATCTACGTTGTGCATTTCTCTCAGCGCGAAGCCACCGAACGAGCGCAGGCGCTGACCAGCATGAAAATCATTACGGATGAGGAAAAGCAGCGGATCGCTGAAGAGATTGGCAATTTCCGCTTTACCACCACGTTTGGCAAGACGCTGTCCAAACTTGTGCGTCGTGGCATCGGAATCCACCACGCAGGCATGTTGCCGAAGTACCGTCGCCTTGTCGAACGGCTTTCCCAAACCGGCTTACTGAAAGTCATCTGCGGTACAGACACGCTCGGTGTGGGGATTAACGTGCCGATTCGTACAGTGCTCATCACTGGGTTGGCCAAATACGACGGAACTCGCCAGCGCATCTTGAAGTCGCGTGAATTCCACCAAATCGCAGGCCGCGCAGGTCGCGCAGGCTACGACACCGAAGGCACTGTAGTGGTGGAAGCGCCCGAACACGAGATAGAAAACGTAAAGCTGCGCCGCAAGGCGGGTGATGATCCTAAGAAACTCAAGAAGATACGGAAGAAATCTGCCCGCGACGGTGAAGTTTCCTGGTCTGAGAACACTTTTGAACGTCTGAAGGTCGCTGAACCCGAAGAGCTGACAAGCCAGTTCAAGGTGAGCAACTCGATGCTGCTCAACGTGGTGGCACGCCCTGGTGACGGCTACGAGCACATGCGCAAGTTACTGCGCGACAACCACGACAACCGTGCGAAACAGAACAGGGACATCCTCACCGCAGTGGAGCTATTCCGTGGGCTGATTAACGCTGGAGTGGTGGAACGTACTCCGGACTCTCCCGCGTTTCGCCCATACACGCTGACGCAGGAGCTCGACCGCGACTTTGCGCTAAATCAACCTCTCGCTCCGTTCGCACTGGCGTTTCTTACCCTGCTGGATCCGGAATCGGATACATACACCCTTGATGTCATCTCAGCATTTGAAGCGATCCTCGACGACCCGAGGCAACTCCTCCAAGCGCAAGAGAAAGCCGCTCGTGGAGAAGAAATTGCTGCGCTAAAGGCTGAAGGTGTTGACTACACCGAGCGCATGGCGATTATTGAGGATGTCACCTATCCGAAGCCATTGGCCGACGAGTTGGACGAAGCGTTCGATACCTTCACCCAGGGCAACCCGTGGGCGAAGGAGTTCGAGCCGTCGCCGAAGTCTGTGGTGCGGGACATGATCGAGCACGCAATGACGTTCTCCGATCTCATTTCCACATATGGGCTGGCGCGCTCCGAAGGTGTGGTGCTTCGCTACCTCACCGATGCTTGGCGCACGCTCTCCTACTCCATCCCCGATGCCTACATGAACGACGAGCTCGAGGACATCGTCGTATGGCTCGGCGAGATGATTCGTCAGGTGGACTCGTCGCTCATCGACGAATGGGCGCACATGACCGGAGAAGACGAACCTGTCAGCCAGGAAACCATCGACCGAGAGCTGGCGTTTGGTGTACAAGACCCATCCGCACTGACCGCCAACCGTCGTGCGTTCACAATCATGGTCCGCAACTACTTCTTCCGAATGGTCGAACTGTTCGCTTATGAGAAAGAAGATGAGTTGGCCGAGATGCTCGACTACCTAGAAACAGACGAGCGGGTGGATTGGCCGGGGGCGATGGACGACTACTTCGACGAGTACGACGATGTCGATCTTGGCCCAGACGCACGCGGTCCTGAATTCTTCCACATCGGTGATCAATCCGGCAGATCCTGGCAGGTCACCCAGATTATTAACGACCCCGAAGGCGACAACGCGTTCCAGATTCACGGTGTGGTGGATCTCGACGCATCCGATGAAGCGGGTGAGGTTCGGGTCTCCTCGTTGGAGGTTCGGGGGCAGTAGAAGTGCTCGCATGAAACGGAAAGTTCTAATTTGCCCCAAAACACATCCACCCCGGCTAGATTGTGTGGGGCAAACTTTGGTTCTAGCGTGACAAGGAGCACAACGTGACGCGCACAATTGTTGTCGGCGCCGGCATGACCGGTCTGTCAACCGCATGGCATCTGCAGGAATATGGCCATGAGGTGGAAGTTCTCGAACGCATCGATGTTGCGGCCGGTTCTTCCTGGGGCAACGCCGGCTGGTTGGCACCGGGCAAGACGATCCCGCTGTCCAACTCGAGCCTGTGGGCATACGGCCCGACCGCACTGTTTGATAAGCACGCTGCTTTGGATGTGCCGGTGCGTTTCGACCCGAAGCTGTGGCGCTTCTGCGCCAACTTCATGGCACACGCGACGGGACGCGCATGGGACAAGACCATGGCTCGCCTCACTAAGGCAGATATTGCTTCCCTCGCTGCTTTCGACGAGCTCGAAGCAGGTGGTGTGAAGGCCTCCACACATGAGGGTCCGTTCATCATCGGTTTCGAAAACGAGGGCAAAGCCGCCGGCTTCCTCAAGGAAGTCGAAGGCGCTCAGCGTCACGGCCAAGATATTCCTTTCGAGCAGATCACGCTTGACGACGCCCGCACTGACGCCCCGATGCTGACCGAGAAGGTCGGCGCAACCTACCGCATGGGCGGTCAGCGCTTCATCGAGCCGGGTCCGTACTGCCGGGCCATTGCAGATTCGATTATCGAGCGCGGTGGCAAGATCACGACGGGTGTTGAGGTCGTAGAGGTCACCTCCACCCGCAAGCCAGCCGTGAAGCTTTCCACCGGGGAGTGGCTGCAGGCCGACAACGTTGTTTTGGCAACCGGTGCGTGGCTTCCGTCCTTGGCTAAACAGCTTGGTGTGAACACGATGATTCAGGCTGGTCGCGGCTACTCCTTCTCGGTTGAGACAGCTGAGCCTGCTACCTGCCCGGTGTATCTGCCGGATCCAAAGATCGCCTGCACCCCGTACCAGGGTCGCTTCCGCATCGCAGGCACGATGGAGTTCCGCGGCCCGGATGAGCCGTTCCAGCCAGGCCGTATTACCTCGATGATTCACTCGACGAAGCCGTTCTTCCGTGGCATCGACTGGGAAGATCGCCAGGACGAGTGGGTCGGTTCCCGCCCGGTCACTCCGGACGGTCTCCCACTGGTTGGCGCGACGAAGGTGCCAAACGTGTACACCAACGGTGGTCACGGCATGTGGGGCATCATCCTGGGCCCGCTGTCCGGCAAGATGCTGGCAAAGCAGATTGTGACCGGCGAGATCGACGAGACGATCAAGCCGTTCGACCCGCTGCGCGGCCCGTTCGGTGGCCTGTAACGCACCAACGTTTCAAACCCCGTCACTGCACTATGCATGTGGCGGGGTTATTTTTATCCCCCGTTTTCCCCACCCGTCAACGCTGTGCGCTGCAGGTTTCCTCGCACGACTCGTGCGACGGCATCTAATTGCATTGAAAATCGCAGTTGTGCCTTATCTTAATTCCTGTCACATTGGTCAGTTATGAGTGATAAGGAACACAAATGCCACAACTGAGCACCAACCAGATCGCGCCGTCGAATAGCGATGACCTCGAGGCAGTAATCGAGGCAGCTGTTGCTCGCGCCTACCACTGGATGGAAGCTACCGCCGAAGCAGACGCCGACGACGCCTCCACCCAGCAGCTCGCTGAGTTGCTTCGCGACGAAAACGGTGTCCGCTTCACCATGGACTTCGTTGACCGCGTCATGCGCCCGGAAAGCAACCGTGTCGCAGCACACGCACTGCGGGCGATCACGCGCGGTGTCGACGCCCGATTCCTCGGCCAGATCAACTCCCTACTCGTCGGAATTGGTGCTTTCGTCGGCCCATTCCTGCCAAACGTAGTTGTTCCTGCGGCACGTGCCCGTCTCCGCCAGCTCGTTGGCCACCTGGTTCTCGATGCCGAAAGTGACGCACTGAACAAGCTTCTCGACAACGCACAGAAGCGTGGTGAGCAGCTCAACTTGAACCTGCTCGGTGAGGCCGTCCTCGGCGAGAAGGAAGCAACAGATCGTGCAGAACGCACCCTCAATTTGATCAAGAACCCACGCGTTACCTATGTGTCCGTCAAGGCATCGTCGATGGTGTCGCAGCTCAACCACTGGGATTACGACGAATGCGTTCGATTGGTCAAGGACCGCATCCGCCCGCTGTACCGCGCTGCGCGCGACCGTAGCCCTCAGGTGTTCATCAACATGGACATGGAGGAGTACCACGACCTGCATCTCACGCTGGACGTGTTCACGCAGCTGCTCAGCGAGGAGGAGTTCAAGGACTACCAGGGCGGCATTGTGCTTCAGGCGTACTTGCCGGACACGCTTGGTGCACTCGAGTACCTGGCCGACTTCGCCCAGAAGCGTGTGGCCGACGGTGGCTCCAAGATCAAGATCCGTCTGGTCAAGGGTGCGAACCTGTCCATGGAACGCCACCACGCTGAAGTCAAGGGTTGGGAGCAGGCTCCGTACCTGACCAAGGATGAGGTGGACGCAAACTACTACCGCCTGCTGGATTTCATCCTGCGCCCTGAGTTTGCAGATGCGGTTTCTATCGGTATCGCTTCGCACAACCTGTTCACGTCTGCGTTGGCATACGAGCTGGCACAGCGCCGCGGTGTCACCGCGATGATCGACTCTGAGATGCTGCAGGGCATGTCCCCTGCGCAGCAAGAGATCGTGCGCGAGGTGTACGGCGACCAGATCCTGTACACCCCGGTTGTCGGCCGCGAAGACTTCGACGTGGCGGTGAGCTACCTGGTGCGTCGTCTCGAAGAGAACGCTGCCCCGCAGAACTTCCTGCATGCCCTGTTCGCTCCGAAGACTGAGGACCGTGATCCGATTAAGGAGCAAGAGAACGTCTTCCGCTGGGCTGTGGGCAACCGTTGGGACGTGCACAATGGCCCGAACCGCACGCAAGACCGTAATACGGAAACTGAGCGCCACGTCGCACATGCTTCCGCTACGACCGGCCGATTCTTCAACGAGCCGGATACGGATCCTGCCCTTGAGGCTAACCGTGCTTGGGCGATCAAGCACCTGAGCACTCCGCCGTCGATCGACACCGGTGAGGAGATCACTGATCCGTCCGCTATCCGTGACAACATTGCACGCGCACTCGAGGCGCAGAAGGCGTGGGGCGCGCTGTCCGCGAACGAGCGTGCAGAAGTGCTCGAGGCAATTGGTGACGAGATCGCGCGCCGTCGTGGCGAGTTCATCTCCGTTGCTGCGCACGAGGCTGGCAAGACTGTCGACCAGTCTGACCCGGAGATCTCCGAGGCTATCGACTTCTGCGATTACTACGCAGATAGCGCCCGTCACCTCGACGACATTGAGGCAGAGTTCGAACCGAACAAGCTCACGGTGGTTGTTCCGCCGTGGAACTTCCCGGTCGCTATTCCGACCGGTGGTGTCATGGCGGCGTTGGCGGCAGGCTCTGCTGTGATTCTGAAGCCGGCACCGCAGGTAACGCAGTGTGCCAAGCTGATCGCGGATTGTATCCAGGCAATCTTCGCAGAGAAGGGCATCGACCCGGATACGGTGCAGTACGTTCGCGCTGACGAAGGTGAGGCGGGCAAGGCACTGCTTACCGACGACGCCGTGGATGCCATCATCCTCACCGGCGCATCTGAGACCGCCCAGCTGTTTAAGTCGTGGAACCCGCAACTTAACGTCATGGCTGAGACCTCGGGCAAGAACGCCATCATCATCACGCCGTCCGCCGACCCGGATCTGGCGATCAACGACCTGTACCTGTCGGCGTTCGGCCACTCCGGCCAGAAATGCTCCGCTGCGTCGTTGGCAATTCTCGTCGGCTCCGCGGCCGAGTCTGAGCGTATTCGTGGCCAGCTCCTTGACGCTGCTTCCACTCTCGTGGTCGGCCCAGGCACCGAGCTCTCCACCACGATGAACGGCTTGATTGAAGCTCCGGGCGAGAAGCTGCAGCGCGGTTTGACCAAGCTCGAACCGGGCGAGAAGTGGTTGCTCCAGCCGAAGAAGCTCGATGATGAAGGCAAGTTCTGGAGCCCCGGTATCCGCGACAACGTTAAGCCTGGCTCCTGGTACCACCAGAACGAGTGCTTCGGACCGGTCCTGGGCATCATGCACGCCAAGGACCTCGATGAGGCTATTGAGTGGCAGAACTCCACCGGCTACGGCTTGACTGCGGGTATTCACACCCTTGACGGCGATGAGATCAATACCTGGCTCGACCGTGTGGAAGCTGGCAACGTCTACGTCAATCGCGGTATCACCGGTGCAATCGTGCAGCGTCAGCCGTTCGGTGGCTGGAAGAAGTCCTCGGTCGGCCCAGGCGCGAAGGCTGGTGGCCCGAACTATGTGGCACAGATGGGCACGTGGCGTGACCGTGATGGTGTGGCTCCGTCGCCGGGCGTGAGCATCTCCGCCGATATCCAGGAGCTGCTGGAGGTGTTCCGCCCGAACGTCGATGCAGAGGATTACGGCTGGCTCTCCCGTGCTGCTGAGTACGACCAGCGCGCATGGGACCGCGAGTTCGGTCGTGGTCACGACCACTCTGGTCTTCGCTCGGAGGCGAACATCTTCCGTTACCGCAACACGCTCGAGCCGGTCGTGATCTACGTCGGTGAGAACTACCGCTTGCGCGATGTCTACCGCCAGCTGCTCGCAGCAGCGATCACCGGCTCCGAGATCCGTGTCGTTGCTCCTGCGGAAATCGCCTCGGATCTGGAGGCTGCTGCGATCACGGTCGATGCGAACCGTGTGGAAGGCACCCCGTCGCGCATCCGCGTTATCGGTGATGCCCCAGCAGACATCTACGGCGACATCACCACCGCCGTTTTTGATAGCCCGGCGCTCATCGACGGTCGACGTGAGTTGCTCCCGTACCTACTGGAGCAGGCCATCTCCGCAACCCTGCACCGTTTCGGCGTCATCCACGACCCGGCCGGCATCAGGAACTAGTCCCCCACTAACCGACACAACCCTGGGAGAACCCGATGACTACGAAACCACCACCATCGGAAGCATCAACTCGTCCTAAAGCTGGCGTCATTCCTGACGAAGATGCCGGCTTGCAGAAAGGGCTGTCCACCCGTCAGATCAACATGATCGCAATTGGCTCGGCGATCGGTACCGGTCTGTTCCTTGGCGCAGGTTCGCGCCTTGAGGCCGCCGGACCGTCGCTAGCCCTGATGTACCTGCTCTGCGGTTTCATCGGATACCTCATCCTGCGGAGTCTGGGTGAGCTCATTGTCCACCGTCCAACCTCGGGTTCGTTCGTGTCCTACACTCGCGAGTTCTTTGGCGAGAAGGCCGCATACGTCTCGGGCTGGTTGTACTGGTTCAACTGGGCAGCGACCGCCGTTGCTGACGCGACAGCGCTTGCGATCTACATCCGCTGGTTCGGCCAGTTCTACGGTTGGATTAACGACATTCCGCAGTGGGTCATCGCACTTGCGATCATCGCTCTTGTGACGGGGATGAATCTCGTCTCGGTGAAGTTCTTTGGCGAGATGGAGTTCTGGTTCTCCCTGATCAAGGTGGCGTTCCTGCTCACGTTCCTCGCGGTCGGCATCTTCATGGTCATCTTCGGCAATCCGAGTGGTGATCTGACTGGCCTGACGCTCATCTCCGATCACGGTGGCTGGTTCCCGAACGGCGTACTGCCGGCACTGATCGTGATCCAAGGCGTCGTGTTCGCTTACGCAGGTATCGAGCTGCTGGGCACGACCTCTGGTGAGGCAAAGAACCCCCGTAAGGACATCCCGAAGGCGATTAATGCTGTTGTCTTCCGCCTGCTGGTGTTCTACTTCGGCTCCGTGCTCCTGCTGTGCATGCTGCTGCCGTACACCCAGTACTCCGGTGACGAGTCACCGTTTGTGACTTTCTTCAACTCCATCGGCGTGCCGTACGCCGGTCCTATCACTCAGTTGGTGGTCATCACCGCTGCGTTGTCCTCCCTGAACGCCGGCCTCTACTCCACGGGCCGCATCATGTACTCGCTGTCCAAGGCCGGTTCCGCACCGCAGTGGGCAGGCAAGGTCACCAAGGGTGGTGTGCCCTACGGTGGCATTCTGATGACCACCGGCGTCGCCCTGTTCGGCGTTGTGCTCAACTACTTCGTGCCGGAGGCAGCGTTCGAGGTTGTGTTGAATATCGCGGCACTTGGCACGATGGCGTCCTGGGCGGCAATTTCCCTGTCGCACATGCGCTTTGTGCGGCTGGCCCGGCAGGGCAAGTACACCCGTCCGGATTACCGCGCACCATTCTCGCCGTTCACCGATATTGTCTCGCTGCTGTTCCTTGGGCTGGTTGTCGTGCTCATGGCCTTCGACTACCCAATTGGCACCTGGACACTGATTGTGTCGCTGCTGATGTGGCCGGCGCTTGCATTCGGCTGGTTCAAGGTCCGCGATCGCGTTGAATTCATCTCGCGTTCGCACGTGAACTACGAGCACGTCACTGGTGAACAAGCACCCGACATTGATCCCCCAATCGTTACCCATTAATCCCCTCTTACTTTGAAAGGAAGTTTCCGTATGACTCAACTTGTCGACGTCACCAACATGTGCCGCTGGATCGACCACCACGGTGTGGAGAAGATCATCGCCGGCATCCTCGAATACATCGAAAAGGACTTCGTCCGCTGGGAGGAATTTGACAAGATTCCGCGCGTGGCCAGCCACACCCCTATCGGTGTCATTGAACTGATGCCCACCTCCGACTCAATCGAATACGGATTCAAGTACGTCAACGGCCACCCGTCGAACCCGGCTCGTGGCTTCCAGACTGTGACCGCTTTCGGTTTCCTGGCTGACGTAGACAACGGCTACCCTACGTTTGAAGCCGAGATGACCTTGCTCACCGCACTTCGTACTGCTGCAACCTCCGCAATGGCGGCAAAGTACCTCGCGCGCAAGGACTCTGAAGTCATGGCGATGATTGGCTCCGGTTCCCAGTCAGAGTTCCAGGCGCTCGGGTTCCGTGCGGCATTGGGTATCGAGAAGGTCCGCATCTTCGACATCGACCCGGACGCGATGGAGAAGTTCCGCCGCAATATCGAGCCGCTCGGCATCGAGGTCTACATCGCCGACAGCGTTGAGGATGCGCTCGAAGGCGCAGACATCATTACGACCTGCACCGCCGACAAGGCGCAAAACACCATCCTGGATTACTCCCTGGTTCGCCCTGGTGTGCACATCAATGGTGTGGGTGGTGACTGCCCGGGCAAGACGGAGCTTGATCCGCGCATTCTTGACGACGCCACCGTGTTCGTCGAATTCCCTCCCCAGACCCGCATCGAGGGCGAGATCCAAAACAAGGGCGAGGACTTCGAGGTCGTCGAACTGTGGAAGGTCATCGCAGGCAAGGTCCCGGGCCGCTCTAGCGATGAGGAGATCACACTGTTCGACTCGGTCGGCTTCGCAATCGAGGACTTCTCCGCCCTGCGCTACCTGCGCGACTCGACTGCTGGCACCGACTTCCAGACCTATATTGAGTTGGTCGCCGATCCGGATGATCCGAAGGACCTGTTCTCCCTGACCACCAAGGTGCTCAGCCCCATGTAGAGCGCTCTGCCTAACGACGAAACGCCGCTGGCCCCGAACAGAAAGGTTCGGGGCCAGCGGCGTTTAATCGTCGATACGCGCTAGTGGCTTAGCGTGCGTCTTCGATAGTGATCGTCTGGGCAACAGCCTGGACAACACCGGCAACCTTGATGGACTCCCAGACCTGCTCCTTGGTCAGGCCTTCCTCGCGGACGGTGTTGGCGTGGGCGACGGCGCAGTGCTCGCAACCATTGATGGTGGAAACGGCGAGCGACCACAGCTCGAAGTCAGCCTTTTCTACCCCCGGCTTGGAGATGATGTTCATGCGAAGGCCGAACTTCACGTTGGCGTAGTCGTCACCAAGCCAGCCCTTAGCGCGGTACGCGACGTTGTTCATCGCCATGACAGTGGCCGCACCGAAGGCTGCGTCGATGGCCTCCTCGGAGAGGTGCTCCTTGGCCTCGTCGGTGATCTCGGAGATGACGGTTGCGTTGCGGGTCGCGGCCGCCGAGGCGACGAGCGTGCCCCACAGTTGCTGCTCATTCAGCTCGGTCGAGCGGGTCAGCGAACCAAGGTTGAGCTTCTGGTCCTTGGCGTACTCGGGAAGTGCGTTGCGCAGGTTATCGATAGACATACGTTGATCCTTTCGGTTGGTATGGGAACGCCCCGCCACTCCAGCGTTAAGGAGCGCGGGGCGGCACGGAAACTAAAGTTCGGGTGCTACTTCAGGGACTCCTGGACCACAGCCATCTTGTCGATGTTCTTGGTCGGGTCGTTCTTCTGCCAATCGCAGGCGCAGACCTCTTCAGACTGCAGAGCGTCGAGGACACGCAGGACCTCGTCGACGTTACGGCCAACAGCGTCCGGGGTGACGGACACGAACTGGATGATGCCGTCCGGGTCGATGATGAAGGTTGCACGGTCTGCGACACCGTCAGCGTTCTCAACACCGAGGGCGCGGATCAGGTCGTGGCGGATGTCCGAGAACATCGGGAACGGGATGTCCAGCAGTTCCTCGTGGGTTGCACGCCAGTTGAAGTGCGAGAACTCGTTATCGATGGAGCCGCCGAGCACCTGGGTGTCGCGGTCCTCGAACTCCTCGTTGAGCTTGCCGAATGCGGCGATCTCGGTCGGGCAAACGAAGGTGAAGTCCTTCGGGTAGAAGAAGATGACCTTCCACTTGCCCTCGTACTTATCCAGGGAGACGCGCTCGAAGTAGTCGTCCGGGGAAGCAGCGTTAGCTTCCTTCAGGTTGCCACCCTTCAGTGCGAGAAGGTCGAACTCCGGAAAACGCTCTCCAACGGTCATGATCGGCATGATGATCCTCCAAAAGAATCTGGTCAAACGAATGTGTTTCGGACGTAAAACAGTATGACACAGTTCGCAGAAGGTTGCAACCAAAAACCTATTAGCCGGTGTAGGATTCATAAGTATGAGCAATCGAGAGTATAAACCGACACTCGCACAGATCCGTACCTTTGTCACGGTTGCAGAACAGAAACACTTTGTGAGCGCAGCAGCGAAACTTGGCATCTCCCAGCCTTCCCTGTCACAGGCTTTGGCGTCGCTTGAAAATGGTCTTGGCCTGCAACTTATCGAGCGTTCCACCCGGCGCGTGATCGTCACCCCCACCGGTGAAGCGCTGTTGCCATATGCGAAGGCAACCCTCGACGCTGCCGATGCTTTTCTTGCCCAGTCGCGCGGAGCGCTCGGCGAGCTCGCCGGCCCACTGAACATTGGCATCATCCCTACAATTGCGCCGTATCTCCTTCCGGGAGTGCTTATTGGGATCGAGGAAAACTACCCGGATTTGGAACCGCGCATCGTAGAAAACCAAACGGATCAACTGTTAAAAATGTTGCGCGACGGGCAACTCGATCTGGCAGTGCTTGCCACTCCGACGCACGCACCAGGTTTGGAGCAATTGCCGCTTTACGACGAGCCGTTTGTGGCAGTGACCAATCCGGACGATCCACTTGCCGGCCGCACCGATCTGGGGCTGGACAGCCTGAAGGACCTCAACCTTTTACTACTGGATGACGGCCACTGTCTCCGGGATCAGATTGTGGAGCTGTGCAAGATCGCTGAGGCAACTCCCGGCGCGCGCAAGCATGCTGTGACACGCGCATCGTCACTGACCACGATCGTCCAGTTGGTCGTAGCAGGGCTGGGGTCAACGTTGATTCCGGCCTCCGCGGTAGGCACTGAGTGCTCTCGCCCCGGAGTCGCTTCCGCAACGTTTGCAAACGGCGTACAGGCGCAACGCACGGTGAGCTTGGTCTACCGCGCGTCCTCGCAGCGTGTTGCGGAGTTCGAGCAGTTAGGGCAACTCGTGAAGGCTTCGTATGAGCGGGCCCTGGAATCAGGTAAATCCCTGCTTCCGCGCTAAGCTCTGCCTCTGGCTATGACTGATCATTCTTCCTCCTCCCCCGCCCCGCCGAAGCCGCAGCTCTACGATGCGCTCGATGCTATACCGATTGCGGATGTTCGACGGTTCCGTAGGCGACTCAAAAATGCGAGCGCGCCGGATGCGCTGCGGGCGATTGGGAAGGATATTGAGAGGGCACGGGGTGTCGTCGAGAAGCGCGATGCTCTGATCCCTGAAATTACTTACCCGGAAAACCTGCCGGTGTCTGCGCGCCGCGACGACATCATGGAACTGGTGCGCGACAACCAGGTCGTTGTTATCGCCGGCGAGACGGGATCGGGCAAGACCACCCAGATTCCAAAGATGCTGCTGGAGATGGGGCGTGGCCGGCGTGGACTGATTGGACACACGCAGCCGCGCAGACTCGCCGCTCGCACCGTTGCGGAGCGCATCGCCGACGAGCTCGGCCAGGACATCGGTGAATCTGTCGGCTACGCCATTCGTTTCGACGACAAAGTATCCCCGTCTACTGCGGTCAAGCTGATGACGGACGGCATCTTGCTCACAGAGATGCAGCGCGATCGCTTCCTCAACGCGTACGACACGATCATTATCGACGAGGCCCACGAGCGCTCACTCAACATCGACTTCCTGCTGGGCTACCTCAAGCGACTGCTGCCCAAGCGGCCGGACCTCAAGGTGATTGTCACATCTGCGACCATTGACCCGGAGGCATTTGCCAGCCACTTCGCCGACGCCGAGGGCAACCCAGCTCCGATTATCGAGGTCTCCGGGCGTACTTACCCAGTCGAAATCCGCTACCGACCACTGGTTGAGCAGATTCAGAAAAAAGACGGCTCCATCAAGGAGATTGACACCGACATGATCGACGGTGTCGTCGCCGCCTGCAAAGAACTTATGGGTGAGGGCAACGGCGACATTCTGTGTTTCTTCTCTTCAGAGCGCGACATCCGTGACTGCATGGAGGCGATTGAGAAGCAGCACTGGCGTGGCGTTGAGGTTGTTCCGCTGTTCGGTCGCCTCTCCAACGCGGAGCAGCACCGTGTGTTCTCCCCACACTCGGGTCGTCGCATTGTGTTGTCGACAAACATCGCCGAAACGTCTCTGACCGTGCCGGGCATCCACTATGTGGTGGACACTGGCCTGGCGCGTATCTCGAGGTATTCGACACGCACCAAGGTCCAACGTCTGCCTATCGAGGAAATCTCCCAGGCTTCCGCGAACCAGCGTTCGGGCCGATCGGGCCGTACCGCCGACGGCATTGCCATCCGCCTGTATTCGGAGGAGAACTTCGAAGCGCGCCCAGAGTTCACTGACCCGGAGATTCTGCGCACAAACTTGGCGTCAGTCATCTTGCAGATGATCTCGTTGCGGCTTGGGGATATCAATGAGTTCCCCTTCATCCAGGCGCCTGACCATAAGGCGGTCCGCGACGGACTTATGCTGCTGCACGAATTGGGGGCGATCTCGCAAAAAGAACGTGGTGGCGCACCGACCCTCACCAACGTTGGCCGCGATATTTCCCGCATTCCTGTGGACCCCAAGATGGCCCGCATGCTGGTGGAGTCCAATCGCCTCGGCGTGCTTGATGACGTCACTGTCATCGTCGCAGCCATGACCATCCAGGATGTTCGAGAACGCCCCTTGGAGTACCAGGCCCAGGCCGACCAAGCACACGCCCGCTTCAAGGACAAAGAGTCCGACTTCCTGTCATCGCTGAAACTGTGGGATTACATCGGTGATTCCCGCGACGAGCTGTCCGGCAACGCATTCCGTAAGCGTATGAAGCGCGAGTTCCTCCACTACATGCGCATCCGTGAGTGGCGCGA
This sequence comes from Corynebacterium sp. HMSC08F01, assembly GCF_001807545.1. NCBI lineage: Bacteria > Bacillati > Actinomycetota > Actinomycetes > Mycobacteriales > Corynebacteriaceae > Corynebacterium > Corynebacterium sp. HMSC08F01. The sequence goes on from NZ_KV789314.1 coordinate 40,948, forward strand.
TCTTGTCCGCCAATTGCGCGACGTGGAGCGACAGCTCGGCTGGTCTCCCGCCGATAGTGTCGCAGGTGAGCGCGATGCAGCTGCAGTCCACCAGTCGCTCTTGACTGGTTTGCTCTCCAATATCGGCGCGCGTGACGGCAATTCCAAAGAGTTTCAGGGAGCGCGCGGGACACGGTTTATGGTCTTTCCCGGCTCGTCGCTGGCTAAGCGGCCTCCGGAGTTTCTCATGGCCGCTGAACTCGTCGAAACGTCACGGCTCTGGGCTCGTGACGTAGCCAAGATCGAACCTGTTTGGGTTGAGCGTGCCGCCGGCGACCTGCTCAAACACTCCTATTCGGAACCTGTGTGGTCGCGTAAGCGTTCCGCAGCGATGGTCCACGAAAAATCCATGCTTTACGGCGTGACCATCGTGCGTGATCGGCTTGTTCCCTACCACCGGGTGGATCCTGCCGCTGCGCGCACAATGTTCATCCGCCACGCGCTGCTGGAGGGCGATTGGAACCGTCACCATAAGTTCATCGACCACAATGAAGCGTTGCTTGCGGAAGCAGCCGAGGTCGAGGAAAAGGTTCGCCGCCGCGGCCTTGTCGTCGACGAAGATACGTTGTTCGACTTTTACGACGCTCGCCTGCCCGACAATGTCACCACCGCTCGCCACTTTGATTCGTGGTGGAAGAAACAGCGTGCGAAAGACAAGCATTATTTGGACTTCGATCCGAACGCATTGCTTGACGACGACAACGTTGACGCCTCTGCGACCGCCTTTCCCGAGGCCAAGCGCCAGGGCTCCGTGGAATACGCACTGCGCTACAAGTTCGAACCGGGCGACCCGTTTGATGGAGTCACTGTCGAGGTACCCGTGCCACTCCTGGCAAACCTTGACCCTGACGGCTTCGATTGGCTCGTCCCAGGCTTGCGCTCTGAACTCGCTGCCGAGATGATCCGCACCCTACCGAAGGCGTTACGTAAAACCGTCGTCCCCGCCCCCGACTTTGCGCAGCGTGCACTCGAGGTAATGCCCGAGGACGTCAACACGGACATCCCGTTTACTGAAGCGCTCGCCGATGCGCTTCGAAGCGTTGGTGGCCGCGGTATTAACGCCACGGATTTCAACCCCCAGGCGTTGCCACCGCACTTGCAGGTTACCTATGCGGCAATCGACCGCCGCGGCAAGATCGTCGACCACGACAAGGATCTCGCAGCGTTAAAACGCCGTCAGGCGGGCAAGATTAAGTCGTCTGTATCCAAAGCTGGACGCCAATCGGAGTCTGAGTCTGTAAAAAAGTGGACGTCGGACTCGCTCGGCGCTGTACCGGAGACTGTGACCACAACAATCGACGGTAACGAGGTTGATGCTTACCCAGCACTCGAAGCTACAAAAGACGGTGTCAAGGTCACGGTGCACCCGACGAAGGCTGCTGCCGACGCGTCGATGGTCACTGCGACACTGACGTTGCTGTTGCGCGAAATCAGCGTTAATGCGCAGCAGATGACCAAGGGCCTACCGCTGCGCCACAAGGTCGCTGTTGACCGCTATCCCCACGGCGGAGCAAATGGCCTGGTCGAGGATGCTCGTGTAGCAGTGATTCGTGATCTGATGATGTCGCACGGAGGCCCGGTGCGCACTCCGGAGGAGTTCGACGCCCTTCTCGCCGAGATTAAGCCACAGGTCTCGGGTGGTGTAAGGCGTGCTGTGGTCAACACTGCTCCAGCGCTTGCCGCGTACGCCGACATTTCGGTGGAGCTCGATCAGTGGGAGGGGCCTGCGATTGATGACATGCGTTCGCAGCTCGTCTTCTACCTCCCCCGTCACGCAATAACGGTTCATGGGGTGCAGCACTTACAGCATTTGCCGCGCTATATCGATGCGATGCGGATCCGGCTGGAGGATATGCGTCTGGACCCGGACCGAGATGCTGACCGCCAGGCAGTTGTCGATGGGGTGAAACGCTACCTTGCTGATCATATGAAGCGACTTCCCGCACAACGGTCGAAGACGCGGGCCTACAAGGATATTCTTTGGCTCATTGAGGAGTTGCGGGTCAGTTTGTTCGCGCAGCGACTTGGCACTCCCCGACCGGTCAGCCAGCGCCGGATTGAGAAGAAAATTGATGCGCTGCGCTAGCGATATTCTTCGCGGTCGCGCCGACGCATAAGCCTGATTTCCGACTCGAAATCGTCGGCACTTTCAAACGACTTATACACAGATGCGAAGCGCAGGTATGCAACCTCGTCAAGCGCACGAAGTGGCTCGAGTACTGCCAAACCAATCTCGTGAGCAGGAACCTGCGAGCTGCCCTGCGCACGCACGATTTCTTCGACTTCTTGTGCGAGGCGCTTCAGTGCATCGTCGGAAACGTCCCGACCTTGACATGCACGCCGCACACCAACGATGAGCTTGTCGCGGTCGAACGGCTCACTTACTCCATTACGTTTGACGACGGTGAGTACCGCGTTTTCAACAGTGGTGAATCGACCACCGCATTCTGTACATTCACGGCGACGGCGAATTGCAGAGCCTGCTTCGACAAGTCTGGAGTCAGCGACTCTGGTCTGTTCGTTATGACAGAAGGGGCAATACATAGGGCTCAGAATACCCCTCTAGCGGACCGCCTCAGAGTCTGCGATGAAAACCGGCTGGGACGATCCCGGCACCTGGTCTGCATCACTAAACACTCCACCAAACGCAGAGCCGGCTAAAAGCGCTCCAGTCAGCAACGCTGCTAAGACGAAACCTTCCTTGCCCTCGCGGTGAGATTCGAATCCCTCAGATACATATTCCCGACGTCCATAACCTAGGTTCTCTGTACGCTCACCTTTTCGATCAATAACGTCAAGCGTTCGAACACCGCTATAAACACCGCTACGATCTCGTCCTGGATTAAGGTCCCACACCTCGACCGGCTGCGCTAACCGAGGCGTCCGAGATACACCGCAATCGCTCCCATACCCACTGTTCACTGCTGGATTAATCGTTACCGACATTTCACTCTCCTTCAATCTCGTGCACCACTGTACGAATGCACTCGACATGTTCGAATATGTAATCGTTTGTATGTTCGATTCCGCTTACATGTTCGATTTATAGCAAAGCGAGCAAACACTGTCTAGCCCAAAGTGGAAAATATCGAACAAACTTGCCCTCTCTGGTAGGTTCTATGCCTACAGACCTAGAAACAGAGACACGCGGAAAGAGGAAGAGCGGTGGCAAAGAAAAAATCTGACGCAGGCAATCTCGACATGAGCACACTTTCAGACAGGCAACGTCGAATCCTTCAGGTCATCCAAGACGCCGTTGTGCTCCGCGGCTACCCGCCAAGCATCCGTGAGATCGGCGATGCTACCGGGCTGCAATCAACCTCATCCGTGGCATACCAGCTCAAGGAACTGGAGAAGAAGGGCTTCCTGCGCCGCGACCCCAATAAGCCGCGTGCCGTGGATCTGCGCCACCTGCAACAGACAACCAAACCGAAGCGCAAAACCCCCCAGCAGGACACACCCGAGGACGCGACTCCCGCGCGTTTCGTTCCAGTTTTGGGACAAATAGCAGCTGGTGCACCTATCCTGGCCGAAGAAAACGTCGACACCTATTACCCACTTCCTAGCGACCTACTCGGTGATGGCGACGTTTTTATGCTTCAGGTTGTTGGAGAGTCCATGCGCGATGCCGGCATCCTCAACGGCGACTGGGTTGTTGTACGTTCGCAGCCTGTTGCCGAGGAAGGCGAGTTCGTCGCTGCATTGCTTGACGGCGAGGCGACAGTCAAAGAGTTCCACCGCGATTCCACCGGTGTGTGGCTCCTTCCCCACAATGATGCGTTTGCCCCAATCAAGGGCGATAACGCAGAGATCATGGGGCGTGTTATTTCCGTTTTCCGCACCCTTTAGCGGGAATTTGCCCTCCTTTAGGGGCAAAACAAACACAATCACAGACATCCGGGCATGAATGTCTGAAATACTGAGTACTCCGACCAAAACGTTTGAGGAGTGCGATGTACGCCGAGGAGCGCAAACGCCAGATTGCGTCACTTACTGCTGTGGAAGGCAGGGTGAGCGTCGCTGAACTCGCGGAGAAGTTCGATGTCACTGCCGAAACGATCCGCCGCGACCTCACCGCACTTCACGCCGATGGGATTGTGCACCGCGTACATGGTGGTGCTGTTGCAAACCAAGCCTTTCTCACCTCTGAACTCCCGCTCGATGCCCGGTCTCGTGCGGCATCTGATGCGAAGACCGCGATCGCGAAAGCTGCACTGGATTTTCTCCCCCGCCACGACAACGCCGCGATTTTTCTGGATTCTGGCTCTACAACCAGTTACTTTGCACAGTTGCTTTGCGAGGGCACCCGCGCTCAAGACTGCTCTATCGTGACAAATTCGCTGCCAATCGCCCTGGATCTTTCCTCCGCAGGCCTTGATGGCGTACAGCTTCTTGGAGGGTCAGTTCGTGCAATTACGCAAGCGGTAGTTGGTGCGACTGCACTTCGAACGTTGGCATTGCTCCGCGCCGATGTCGCATTCATTGGTACCAATGCACTGACGATTGACCACGGCCTATCTACCGCCGATTCTCAGGAAGCAGCCGTGAAATCGGCCATGGTCACAAATGCCCAGAAGGTCGTGGTCTTGTGTGATTCATCGAAGATCGGCAACGATTACCTTGTCAGTTTCGCACCCCTCGATGCCATCGACATCGTCATTACCGATAGTGGTGCACCTGAGACATTCCTCGAAGATCTCGAGCGCAATGATATTGAGGTCGTTCTTGCGCCGGTGACATCCAGCACACACTAATTCCGATTGTGTGGGATTCGTTGCAAAAACGGATACAATCGGACACACTGGTTGTGTGAGCAGCACAAAGAACACGGTGCGGGTAGTCACCCTCACCCCAAACCCCAGCATGGATGTGACGGTAAACGTCCCCGTGCTTAAACGCGGTGAGGTTGCGCGGATTTCCCAGACCCGAAAAGAGGCGGGTGGAAAAGGGGTCAATGTCGCGCACGCGTGTGCCAAAGCGGGCATTCGAACCATCGCGATTGCCCCCTGTGCCCCCTCCGATCCGTTTGCGGACGTCATCCGTGAACTGCCGGTGCAGTTTCGCCCCGTTGCTATCGCGGCATCGGTGCGAACCAATACTGCGATCGTTGAAGATGACGCAACAACGACAAAGATCAACGAACCAGGAGCGAGGCTTTGCGACGACGAAAAGGCGGCCGTTGAATCAGCTATAGATTCAGTCGTCGCAGACGCTGAAGCCGTCGTTCTTGCAGGATCGCTTCCCCCTGGTGTCCCAACTGACTGGTACGCAGATCTTGTGGAGCGCATCCGTCGGGTTAATGCTGGCGCGCTGGTCGCAGTGGATACTTCCGATGCACCGCTGCAGGCAATTGGTGAGCGACTCGATACGAGCGCGCCGGACGTGTTGAAGCCAAACGCGTTTGAGCTCGCGCAGCTCACCGGTGGCGACGGCAGCGCATTGGAGCGCAGCGCTTCCGAGGGCGACTACGCCGCCATCGTTTCGGCAGCACAGAAACTGATTGACCACGGGGTCAACGAAGTACTGGTCACCTTAGGCGGCGCCGGTGCATGCTTAGTTACTCGCGCTGGTGCGTGGGCGGCGACCCCACCTCCAGTCACGGTGCTCTCAACCGTCGGCGCTGGTGATAGTTCGTTGGCTGGCTACCTGATGGCACGGATCGCCGGGGATGAACCAGCCGAGTGCCTCCGCCGTGCAGTGGCGTACGGCTCGGCTGCGGCGTCGCTGCCGGGCACTGGCATCCCCTCTCCTTCCGATATCGACCTTGAACGCACTCACGTGTTCCCCGTATAACTGCATGAAAGAAGACAACGTGAATCAACCTCTCATCACGCCAAAACTTGTCACGCTTGATGCTGACCTTGGCATTTCTCCCTCCGATGTCATTGGCCAGCTCGCTGCACGTATCGCAGATTCTGGCCGTGCGACTGATGCCGCAGCGGTGGCTGAGGCAGCCGTCGCGCGCGAGGCTAAGGCCGGTACCGGCGTGAACGGACGGGTCGCTATCCCGCACTGCCGTAGTGCCGCTGTCACCGAACCCACGCTTGCGTTTGCCCGGCTGTCCAACCCTGTTGACTTCAACGGCCCCGACGGTGACGCCGAGCTGGTGTTTCTCATTGCAGCACCTGAAGGCGGCGGCAAGGCACACTTAGAGATTCTCTCGAAGCTCGCCCGCGCACTTGTCCGCGGCGATTTCGTTGATAACCTCCGCTCCGCCGCGTCTGAGCAGGAGATTGTGGATCTTGTGCACGGCGTGGTCAATGCTGAACCGAAGAAGGCTGAACCGAAGAAGGCTGAACCGAAGAAGAAGGCCGATGCGGTGGTGTCGTCGCAAAGCAATGCGCCAATTCGTATTGCAGCGGTCACATCGTGTGCGACCGGCATTGCGCACACCTACATGGCAGCGGATGCACTGACGCAAGCAGCTAGCAAGCGCGACAATGTTGATCTTCGTGTCGAGCCGCAAGGCTCCTCCGGTGGGGATCCGCTCGACCAGGCGTTTATCGATTCCGCTGATGTGGTGATTTTCGCCCATGATGTCGCTGTTCGCGGAAAGAGTCGCTTCGCGGGTAAGCCCGTGGTCGACAGTCCAGTCAAGCGTGGTGTCAACGAACCTGACGCGATGATCGATGAGGCGATCGCCGCATCGAAGGACCCAAACGCACCTCGAGTAGCTGCAGCGTCGAAGGCAGATAGTGACGACACCGCGTCTGCCGCGACACAGAGCTGGCCCAAGCGCATCCAACAAGCGATCATGACCGGCGTTTCCTACATGGTGCCGTTCGTCGCCGCCGGTGGCCTGCTGTTGGCCCTCGGATTCCTCTTCGGCGGCGCGGACATGGCGAATGGCTGGCAGGCACTGGTCACCGAGCACTCCCCGACCAACCTGCCTGGCAATCAGATCACTGTGGACGGCGAACTCATTGCGTTCAGCCGCTCCGGCTGGTTGCTCTACCTCGGCGCAGTGCTCTTCGCCACTGGGCAGATGGCTATGCAATTCGTCGTGCCGGCACTGTCCGGCTACATCGGCTACGGACTCGCTGGGCGCCCGGGTATCGCGCCTGGCTTCGTCGGCGGCGCAATCTCCGTGATGGTCGGCGCTGGCTTCATCGGTGGCCTGATCACCGGTTTGCTCGCAGGTGTGATTGCGCACTGGATTCAGACGTGGAAGGTTCCGCGCTGGCTGAGCTCGCTCATGCCGGTGGTGATCATCCCGCTGCTGACATCGCTGTTCATCGGCGTACTGATGTTCCTGCTGCTGGGCCGTCCGCTCGGCGCTGTCATGGAAGGACTCACCGCGTGGCTGGAGTCCATGTCCGGTTCGTCTGCCGTGATGCTTGGCGTGATTATCGGCTTGATGATGTGCTTCGACCTGGGTGGTCCGGTGAACAAGGCTGCTTACCTGTTCGGCACCGCTGGCTTGTCTGCGGGTACCCAGGGTGCGTACGAAATCATGGCTGCGGTGATGATCTCGGGCATGGTGCCGCCGATCGCGCTGTCTATCGCCACCTTCCTGCGTTCCTCGCTGTTTACCCCGGCTGAGCAGGAGAACGGCAAATCTGCCTGGCTGCTGGGCCTGTCCTTCGTATCTGAAGGTGCGATCCCGTTCGCAGCTGCAGATCCGTTCCGTGTGATCCCTTCGATGATGCTTGGCGGTGCAACCGCAGGTGCGGTCTCGATGGCCCTTGGTGTGGGTGCACAGGCACCGCACGGTGGCGTGTTTGTGATCATCGCCTACCACCCGTGGTGGGGCATGCTCGTGGCGTTGGCTGCCGGTGTCGCGGTGGCGACGCTCGCTGTTGTGGCGCTCAAACAGTGGTGGCCTAACGATGAGATCCGAGAGGCTGCGAAACGCGAGGAAGAACTCGTGTCGGCTTAAGCACAAGGGCGTACACTCGACTGCAAAACGCATTCTTGAAAAGCCGCGTGAAAGGAAAGTTGCATTATGGCTTCGAAGACGGTCAAGGTCGGTTCCACGGTTGGTCTGCACGCTCGTCCGGCGACGGTGATTGCGGACGCTGCTGGTGAGTACGATGACGAGATCCTGCTTACCCTGGTCGGCGGCGACGAGGACGATGAGACTGATGCTGCGTCCTCGCTCATGATCATGGCGATGGGTGCAGAGCACGGCGATGAGGTCATCGTCACCTCTGATAATGCCGAGGCGGTTGAGAAGATCGCCGCACTGATCGCGAAAAATCTCGACGACGAGTAAAAGCTTCTTGCTTAGCGACGACTACGCCTGGGCAACCACTGTGGTTGCCCAGGCGTAGTCTTTTTGATGGGTGAGGTTAGCGGAACTGGCCTTCACCAATATGGTCGTAAGCCCACCGCATCATCGGATAGATAACGATGGTGCCAACGGAGCCGAGGGCGATGCCTTCCAGGGTGACCTGCCCGACCTCGAAGGTGAGGTTGCCGATGCCGACAATCAGCGCGACGGCAGCTGCGGTGAGGTTCGCCGGGTCAGTGAAGTCGACCTTGTTGTCCTGCCAGATACGCACGCCAAGCATGCCGATCAGGCCGTAGAGCACCAAGCACGCGCCACCGAGCACGCCGGCGGGAATGGTGAAGATGACGGCGCCGAACTTCGGGATGAACGCGAGGATGATCGCGAAGGTGGCAGCCACCCAGTACGCAGCGGTGGAATACACCTTGGTCGCGGCCATGACTCCGATGTTTTCGGCGTAAGTAGTGGTGCCGGAGCCGCCGAAGCCACCCGCCAGGGTCGTGGCGATGCCATCGCCGATCAGTGCCCGGCCCTGCATGTGGTCCAGGTTGCGGTGGGTCATCTCGGCGACCGCCTTGACGTGTCCGACGTTTTCAGCAATGAGCACAACAAGCACCGGAAGTGTCACTAGCACGGCAGAAAGGTGGAACTCCGGAGTGTGGAACTGCGGCAGGCCAACCCAGGCGGCGTCACCGATTGTGGCCAGCGCGTCCTCGCTCAAACCGCCGGTGAGTGCTGCGAAGAGCCAACCCACCAGCACACCAATCAGGATGGACAGTCGAGAAAGCATCCCGCGCGTTGCAACCGTGACCAGCACGATGGTCAGCAAGGTCACGCCTGCAACAGCAGGCTGGGTTTGTACGTTACTGACCGCAGTCGGTGCGAGGTTAAAGCCGATTAGCGCCACAATGGCACCTGTGACTACAGGGGGCATTACGGCGTCAATGACGCGTTTGCCGGCTTTTTGCACTATCACGCCGACAAGGATGAGCGCCACACCCGTCAGCAGCACACCACCGAGTTGCGATCCAATGCCATACTGCTGAGACGCGGTCAGCGGGGCGATGAAGGCAAAAGAAGAGCCGAGGTAGCTCGGCAACTGGTTCCGGGTGATCAGCAGGAAGATAATCGTGCCAAGTCCGGAAAACAGCAACGTGGTGTTTACTGGGAAGCCAGTGAGCGTGGGCACCAGCAGTGTTGCGCCAAACATAGCCACCACATGCTGCATGCCGATGCCGATGGTGCGCGACCACGACAGTCGTTCGTCGGGAGCGACAACCGCCCCGGGTTTCACATGGCGTCCGTCGCCATGCAGGGTCCAACCAATTGAGTTCGTCACGAGTCTTCATTATGGCCCTCGCGCGCTTTGCATAGCTAATCGCAGCCGCAGCAGTTCGAGCGGGTAAGTTGCTCCTCATGGACATCATCATTCGACGCACCCCCGAGGAAGTCGGCACATACGCCGCCGATTGCATCGAGCCGTTCGCACGACAAGGCGCCACCATCGGTCTTGCGACCGGATCCTCACCCAACCCAACCTATAAAGAGCTCATCCGCCGACACCGCGAAGAAGGCTTGAGCTTCGCCAACTGCAAGGCCTTCTTGCTGGACGAGTACTACGGCATCCCTCGTGACCACGAGCAGTCTTACTACTCGACGATCCGCCGCGAGTTCACCGGCTCTATCGACATTCCGGATTCGTCCGTTGCGTCTCCCGACGGCGAGGCCGCCAACCCCCAGGCAGCAGCTACCTCCTACGACCACGCCATCCGCCACGCGGGCGGTGTAGATATCCAAATTCTCGGCATTGGCGCAAACGGACACATTGCGTTCAACGAGCCGACGAGTTCGCTGCGCTCCCGTACCCGTCTCATCGACCTGCATCCACGCACGATCGAGGACAATGCACGCTTCTTCGATTCTGCCGACGAGGTCCCGCGCCAAGCCCTGACACAGGGCATCGGCACCATCCTTGAGGCACGCCACCTGGTGCTTATCGCCACTGGCCCGGCGAAGGCTAACGCGGTACAAGCACTCGTCGAGGGGCCTCTGTCCGCATCGTGCCCGGCATCGGCACTGCAGCTGCACAACGCCGCGAAGGTTGTCGTAGACGAAAGCGCCGCCGAGATGCTCACCGGGGCCGAAACCTACAAGGCGTTCGACCCTTACTGGCGCTAACACCGGGGTCAACGCCAACCCGAACCGCCAGGCTTAGGAGACGACGAACTCCGCATACTGGTCGGCGAGGACACGTGGCAGGCGGACGTCGATACGCGTGCCCTCTGCCTCGTACTCCTCGGAGCGCACTGTGCCCTCCTCGTGCACGCGGCTTACCACATCACCGCGGGTGTAGGGCACGACCATGGTCACGTGCGCGTCGATGGAGTTGAGGTGCTGCTCGATGCGCGCCTCTAGCTCGTCGATTCCCTCCCCCGTCAGCGCGGACACAAACACCGCGGTGCGGCCGGTTTTTTCAAAGGCGTGGCGAAGTTCGGCGAGCACGATCGGGTCAGCGTCGTCGATCTTGTTCACCACAACGATCTCCGGCGGCATCTCCTCGCCCGAGTCGCGTGTGACCTCTGCAAGGACCGCATTGACTGCTTCGATCTGCTTCAGTGGGAACGGATCCGAACCGTCCACGACGTGCAGGACAAGGTCGGCGCCGCTGACCTCTTCGAGCGTGGACTTAAACGCTTCAACCAGCTGGGTAGGCAGGTGGCGCACAAACCCGACAGTGTCGGTCAGCACTACGTTGCGCCCATCGGCCAACTTGGCCTTGCGCGTCGATGGGTCCAGCGTTGCAAACAGTGCGTCCTCCACCAACACACCCGCGCCTGTCATCGCGTTGATCAACGAAGACTTACCGGCGTTGGTATAGCCCGCAATCGCAATCTTTGGAATCGTGGAGCGTTGGCGCTGCGCACGTTTGACCTCGCGGGCAGTCTCCATATCGCGCAGCTGGTGGCGCAACTTCGCCATCTCAGTGCGCAGACGGCGACGGTCGGCCTCAATACGCGTCTCACCAGGTCCACGCAGGCCTACACCGCCGTTGGAGCCGGCACGACCGCCCGCCTGACGCGACAGATTGCCGCCCCAACCACGCGTACGGCTGTAGAGGTACTCCATCTGTGCAAGGCTGACCTGTGCTTTACCCTCTTTGCTCTTCGCGTGCTGGGCGAAGATATCGAGAATCAGCATCGTACGGTCGATCACCTTGATCTTGAGTGCTTCCTCCAGCGCGATCATTTGCGACGGCGAGAGTTCACCGTCAAAAATCACCGTATCAACGCCGGTAGACAGCACAATCTCACGCAACTCTGCAACCTTGCCGGAGCCGATATACGTACCCGGATCAGGCTTGTCACGCTTTTGGTACAGCATGTCGACGACTTCAGCGCCGGCTGTTTCTGCCAGTGCTGAAAGCTCCCACATGCGGGCCTCAATCTCCGCAAGGGTGCCTTCGGTCCACGCGCCAACGAGCAAGACCTGTTCGATGCGGAGTTTGCGGTACTCCACCTCGGTGATGTCTTTTTGGTCCTGCGAACGGATCTCGGTCGACCCGGTCACGGAACGAAACGCGTTGCGCTCCTCCAGGTCGAGCGCGCCTACCGTCGGTGCGGATTCGTCGGGAACGGTGTTGTGCCGAAAAGCCTCACGGAGAAGTTCGTCGTGGGCGCGCTGCTCGGGCGTGGTGTCGTCGTCACGCAAAAAGCGCTCACGGTTACCGCCGAAACGGTCAAGGTGGGGTTCAGTCATTACATCCTTTAATGGAGCTTGAAACGTCCTATTCATATCTACCCCATCAAACGCCAATAGGCCCGAGATTCTTCCCCAAGTGCGTCTGCGACTAGGATCGAGCGTCATGAGCACAGCAATCAGCAACGACCTCGCCGCAATCGGCCTGAACTTTGACAAGTGGCAGGACGCTGTGGAAGCCGCCATTGCCACCGACCGTCTCGCGGTTACTGGTGAAGTGCGCGGCGGCCAGCTGATCCAATACGCCGACCCCTCAGGCGCCCAGCTCAACATTTTGGCAGTTGAGCCGTTCGCTACCTTTGCAGGATTCGATTCCGTGACCCGCACCTACGCGCACGTCACCCCAATCAACGACGTAGTTGCGCTCGCCGATGTGGTGGACCCACGCGGCAACGCGATGGCATCCCTGACCGTGAATCTTGCCCAGGGGCCGCTGCTTGTCGACGAGCCCACGCTCCAATGGCAAGAACTCTCCGTGACCGCACTCGCGCTGACAACGGAGCGCTACACCTCAACCGATGCCTACCTGGCCCTGCACCCGGGAGCGGTCGTTGGCACGGTAACCTCCCCGGGCGCCGAAGCAGTCGCATCCGGTGCCGCCGCTACCCCGGACGCACGCGCCGAATTCTCCGGCCGCGTACTGGATGCGGAATACCGCACCTCCGAACTGACCGGCCAGCGCTTCATCCACGTCTCCGTCGACGCCGCGTTCCCGTTCGACGTATGCCTGCCCGACGGCGACCTGCCGTCCCGCGACTCCGTCATCGCAGGCACCGCAGTGATGGCCGGCTCCATCCCCACTCCGACCGGTGGCGGCTGCGGCGGTTGCGGCGGATCCTGCGGTTGCGGCGGCCATTAATCCCGTAGGGCTTGAACCATGAGTTCACCGGACAAAGACCTCTCGCGAGCACTACTCGGCGCGCTCGTACTCGCCGCCTCAGTAGTGCTTGTCTTGACGCTGAAACTACCCGGTCTGCTCGTGTCTGCCCTACTGATTGTTTGTGCATTCTTCATCAGCCGACATCTGCAGCCTGACCCCGAAGTGGCAGCAATGCGCTCGTCACTGCAGTACGCGCGCGACGACATCCTCGAAATTCTCGATGCATACGAGAAGCTCCAAAACGGCGCATCAGCCGCCGATATCGCAGACCGGACACTGCACTACCCCGCGCTGGCAAACCCAGATAACTCAGTCCCCCAGATCAACGAATTTCTGCTCCGGGCCTCCTCCGCGCGTCGCTTCATCGAGCGCGTTGACGGTTATCTCGAATCCCCCGGCACCGACAAAACCCAGTTGGAACGCATCCTGATGGTCGCTGACGAGCGCGCCTTCGAACTTCAGGAGGCCTGGGACGACGCACGCCGGGCCGCAAAAGAGATCGGCCCGGCGTAACGGTTTAAAGTTGCGGTTTTAGAACGGCAACTGCGGCAGGTTAAACGGCAGCGCGATGCCAAACTGCGGAGCAAGCGCAACTACGCCCGCAAACAGCAGGCCAACGGCAGCGAGAGTGCCGAGAACGATGCCGACGATTGCCCCAACGTTTTCCTCAGGAGTATTGAAGGGGTTCGAAGCCCAACCCTTCGTTGGGAACGCAACGGTAGCGTTGCCACCCTGAGCGCAGGCAGCCATTGCCTTCTCAACCGCAGGATTGTATTCTTTCTGAACTGCATTGCCGGTCTTAACGTGCGCCGTCTTGTTGGCGGCCTTCTTGAAGGCCTCAATGCGACCCGTCGGAATACCCAGCTGCTCTGCGGCAAACGATGCAACATCGGTAGTCGGCAAAGCCTCATTGCTTGCTACCACTTCAGTGAATGAAAGCGGTGACGTCGCGGGGATATCGCCGTTGTACACGAGCTCCTTTGCAACGCGTGGGTAGCTCTCCATCAGCCGTGCGTAGCCATAAAAGTAGCCGACGTAGTTGTCCTGGTTATAGGACATCAACTTGTCGTAGGCTGCTTCAAAGGCTTCCTCCTCAGCAGCAGTGAGATCGTCCGTGCGCTGGGCCTCAATCTTCTTTAGCGCTGACTGCACTGTTGCGGACTTCAGCGTAGAGTCTGCCCACCCCTTGATTTCCGGGTAGGCGCCTTCAATACCCTTTTCAAAAACTTCGAAAACCTTCTTTTCGGTATAGTTTTTGTTCAGTTTTGCCAGGTAGTCCTTTTCCGCCTGGTCCAACTTGACCGAACACGTGTTGTTGGTGGTGCGAGGTCCGATCTCAGCTGCGTATGCAGCAGGGACGGTGAGCAGGGATGCCGAAAGGCCAAGCGCGACGGCCGAGGCGATAACTTTGCGTTGCATAGGAAACTCCTGTCAGGGGGGTGGGGTCACAATGACAGGTGCATTGTAAGGCAGGAAAATCCCCCACACACGTGGTTTACAAAAACTTTCCGCTAAAGTGTGCTGACCAGCTCTCCTCGGAACACGATGGTGGCCGGGCCGGTCATGGTGGCTACACCGTCGTTGAGCTCGACCTTGACGGCGCCACCGGGGACGTTGATGGTGACGGCACCGTTTTCAATTCCGGCGTCTGCAAGCACTGCCTGCGCTGCAGCAACCGTGCCGGTCCCACAGGAGCGGGTCTCCCCGACGCCGCGCTCCCAGACACGCATGTGGGCCTCGCCGTCGCGAAGTTCGGTGAGCACCTCGACGTTGACACCTTCAGGGAAGAACTCCGGGTCAAAGGTCGGGGCAACAAAGTTCATCTCCGCAAGCCCTTCAGGTGTGAGACCCGGAATCACGCAGGCGAGGTGCGGGTTGCCCACGTCCACGCCGATGCCAGCAAACTGGTTGTCCCCCATTGCCGCGGTGGATACACCGGTGACCTCCACCGGGCCCATACCGACGGAGACGACGGCGTTGGCGTCATCAGCTTCAAGCACGCGGATGTGCTTCACCCCGGCGCGGGTGTCCACGTCGAACTCGCGGGCATCTTCAAGCCCTTCGGCGACGAGCACATGGGAGAAGGCACGGATGCCGTTGCCGCACATCTCGGCGATGGAGCCGTCGGCGTTGCGGTAGTCCATGAACCACATACCGTCACGTCGGACGACACGCAGCAGGCCGTCGCCGCCGACGCCAGCGCGACGGTCGCAGAGGAAGGCGACCTGCTCAGGGGTGATGTCGAGTTGGTCGTCGACGTCGATCAGGACGACGAAATCGTTTTCGGTGGCATGTGCTTTCAGGAACTTCACGCCAGCGAGTCTAACGCGAGATCCACCACGTTTGAATCGGCAGCGTTGAGCCACACCGTGCGCGGGTCGCGGTTAAACCAGGAGCGTTGCCGGCGCACGTACCGGCGAGTACCAGTGATGGTCTGTTCGAGTGCTTGTTCTTCGGTGAGTTCCCCGTCGAACATGGCGAGGACCTGCGCGTAGCCGATAGCGCGACCGGCGGTGGAATTGCGGACGAGGCCGTCTGTGACCAGGGCGCGGGTTTCGTCGATAAGCCCTTGTTCGAACATCATGCGGGTGCGCAGCTCGATGCGGGGGTTGAGCCACTCGGCATTCGTGCGCAGGCCAAGGATGCGCGTGCCCCAACGCGGTGGCGCGTTCTTCGGTGGCTGGGACGCTTTGAACGGTTTGCCGGTCAATTCGATGACTTCGAGGGCACGCACGGTGCGGCGCGGGTCTTTATCCTCGATGATGCTGGCTGCCTCCGGGTCAACCTCGGCGAGTTCTGCGTGCAGGGCATCAATGCCGATCTCCTGCAGGCGCGCTTCATAGCGGGCGCGCACGGCGGGGTCGGTGGGTGGGAACGACCAGGCGTCGATAAGCGACTGCACATAGAGCATCGAGCCACCCACCAGCACCGGCACCTTTCCGCGCGCCATGATCTCCTCAACCGTGGCCACGGCAAGCGCCTGATACTCCGCGACGGAGGCGGTCTTGGTCACATCCCAGATATCCAGCAGGTGGTGCGTGATGCCTTCGCGCTCCTCCACCGGCAACTTCGCGGTGCCGATGTCCATACCCCGGTAGAGCTGCATCGAATCCACGTTGACCACTTCCCCGCCGAACTCGTGCGCAAGCGCAATGCCAAGCGCGGACTTGCCGCTGGCGGTGGGCCCTACAACTGCTATGGGGTTCATACGCTCCACTCCGCTACATACCGTCCGACACCCAGTGTGTCATCGGCATCGATCAACCGTGCATCCTTGCGCTCAAGTCCTGCGAGTTCACGCCACAGTTCCGGTTCGAGCACCTGCGTATCGACGAGCACAGCTTCACCACCGTCCAGCCACCGCACAATGGCCTCGTGCGTCTCCGGCGCGCCGGGAACCAACGCGAGTGGTGCGCGCGGTGTGAGCCCCGCAGGCCCGTCGACCACAACGACGGTGATGGCGTCTGGATCGGGCTCGTCGATACGCGACCGCACCCCACGAACCTCCGGGTCCCCCAGCGCAAACCTCGCGACCAGCTCTCCTAAGTGGTTCCCACTACGCACCGTGATGTCCGGGCCGCCCCAGGCACGAAACGATCCGGTGTGCGCCGTATGCCACTGCTTGTCGAGTGAGCAGACGATATCGATCGGGTGGCTACCTGCAGTTTCCGCCAACGCACGGGTGACGGCCAGGAGGCGCTGCGAGGCGTCGTCGTGAGGCGAGAGCGCCAACGCAGGCGATCCGGGGATGATCCAAAGGTTTGCTCGCACCCGCCTAACCCTACCTAGCACCCCAATTCGCCCCGCAGTGGTGTGTGTGGCTGTACGATCGCTTGCATTGCGCAAAGGCAGCCGCGACGCGCGGCACAGTGCGGCCCATGCCGCGGAAAGGACGACCATCATGACCGAGTCGAACCCCACCAACACACCAGGCAAGATCCCATCGCCTGCCGCCATGGCGAAAAAGGGTCCGAAGCCTGGGCCACGCCCGTCCACGGCAACGGGCGCCCCGTCGGTAACACCCACTCCTGTACCAGCGCGCACGCCATCGGACCCGTCGAAGTTCGGCCGTGTTGATGCAGACGGAAACGTCTTCCTCACCCGCGGTGGCACCGAGCGCCAGATCGCCTCCTGGCAAGCCGGCACCCCTGAGGAGGGGCTCGCACACTACGGGCAGCGTTACGACGACCTGGTTACCGAAGTCGAACTCATCGAGACTCGCCTGCGCGCTCACCCGGAAGACGCCGATGCGATCCGCAAATCCGCAGAGGCACTCAAGGCATCGCTTGACGACGCCGCAGTGATCGGCGACCTCGACGCCGTCGAAGCCCGCCTCGATGCTGCCATCGCCGCATCCGCCGATGCCCGCGAGCAGGCCAAGGAGCAAAAGGCGGAGCGACGTAAGGCAGCGATCGCCCGCAAGGAAGCCCTCGCCGCCGAAGCCGAAGACCTGGCGGAAAACTCCACCGAATGGAAGCGCGCCGGCGACCGCATCCGCGACATCCTCGAGGAGTGGCGTGGCATCCGTGGCATCGACCGCGCAACCGACGACGAACTGTGGAAGCGCTACTCCCGCGCCCGCGACAGCTTCAACCGCCGCCGCGGCGCCCACTTCGCCGAGTTGGACCGCAACCGCGCCCAAGCCAAGAAGGTCAAGGAAGAACTCGTCGACCGTGCCGAGGCTCTCAAGGACTCCACTGATTGGGGCAACACCGCCCGCGCCTACCGCGACCTGATGACGGAATGGAAGGCCGCCGGCCGCGCCCCACGCGAGGTAGACGACAAGCTCTGGGAGCGCTTCCGCGCAGCCCAGGACCACTTCTTCGAAGCCCGCAACGCCGTCAACGCCGAGCGCGACCGCGAATTCGAGGCCAACGCGGAAGCCAAGGATGCGCTCATCGCTGAGTACGACGCACAGATCGACCCCGCCAAGGGCCTCGGCGCCGCAAAGGCGAAACTACGCGAACTGCAAGACAAGTGGGACGAGATCGGCTTCGTCCCCCGTGGTCGCGTCCGCGAATACGAGGACAAGATCGCCCGCATCGAACAACGCGTCTCCGAGGCCGAAGACTCCCGCTGGCGCAAGACCAACCCTGCCCAGCAGGACAAGGTCAACCAGTTCCAGGTCAAGGCCGACGACTTCGAGCGCCAGGCTCAGGAGGCGGAGGCCAAGGGCAACGCCGCCAAGGCAGCAACGCTGCGTGAGCAGGCGAAGCAGTGGCAGGAGTTCGCCGACGTTGCTGCGAAGGCTGTGAACGAGGGCTAGTGCTCACACCACAGCAGTACGTCCCCCGGCCCAGCTCATCGGAGGCAGTGGTCGGGGGTTACGCATTTTCCGCCACGCTCGCCATCCAAGACATCACAGGCCTTGCCACCTCTGGTGTGTCCGCATCGCACATTGCGAAGCGCCTCGAGCCGTCCGCCGAGTCGGAAGCAATCCTCTTCGCGCTCACCTCCCAGCAGGCACCCCGCCCTGTGACGGATTTGGGCTACCGCGAACTTTTCGACGACGACCTCGACCACACCGACGCCTGGCTCTTCATCTCCCTGCCTTTGCTCGAAGACCGTCGCGTGATCGAAGCGAACTTCACCTTCGACGCCGAGATCGCGCCCATGCCCGGCGAAGATGAACCGCCCGAACCGTGGGCCGCAGCGCTGTTGCTTCTCGACGACCTCTCCACCCGCCTCGAACGCCCCATCCGCCAACTCTGGGTGACACACCTGCCCGACGCTCCGGCATCCCCCGCGTTGACCGAAGCCGGCTACACGGCGGCCTTCCGGGAAGACCAGGCCACGTTCGAGATCAGTGCACTGGATGCCCTGCCTCGTACTGTGGCCGCCGAGTTCGCAGTCATCGAAGGCCCAGGGTTCTTCTCCAAACGCAAAGCAGGCGCCGACGAGGTAGAGCAGTTCTCCAGTCTGCTCACCGCGGCATCGCGCGACTACCCTCGCGGCGACCTGGTGATGGACACGATCAATTGGGACCTTGAGCGCATCCGCGACGCCGGCGCGAGGCTGCAAGACCGAGGCGGCTCGCAACTGACCGGGCTGGCCTACGTCGACGGCGTCATCGTCGGGCTCTGCGAAGTCGTGCGCTTCCACGCCGACGACCCGAAGGTCTGCGAACTCGGTCTTGTCTACGTCCTGCCAGAGCACCGCGGCCGTGGCATCGGCAAATCCCTGCTGCGCGCTTCACTCGAGCGAGCACACGCAACCTGGGAAGACTTGGAGACGGTGTACTGCTCCTACCCCGCCGACTCCGCGCCAGCAGCCGCCATCATGAAAACGGTCGCCGCGGAAGTAGTATCCGCGACGACCGGTTGGCAAAAGCTCTAAATATTGCGGTGGCGCTCGGCGGCACGGGCGCGGCGGTCGTCCACAAGCAACGGGTTCTCCTCGTGCGCGTTCGCCTGATGCGTCGCCGACTGCTGCAGCAACGCCACGTCGTCGCGCTGCTGCACCTTCGCGCGCTCGTCGGCCACCTTCACCTGTGCCTCAGAGCGAGACAGGATCAGCGGGAACAGCGTGAACACCGCAACGAACACAGCCAACATGGCCAGGTAGTAGCCGATGTCGCGTGAGGTTTCCGGAGCACTTTGGTTGCGCAACCAAATGCCGAGGATGGAAAACACGGCAGAGACCGTTGTGACCATCCAGGCAGGCAAGGTGACGGCGAATCGTCGCAAAGCAACTGCGAGCGATGTCAAAACCCCAACACCGATGAAGGAAAACCACACAAACAAGTACTCCGCCACCGAAGTGCGCGCATCGCGCGACGCCTGGGTCAGCCCCAAAACCTGCCAACCGGCCACCCCACCTGCAAACGGCAACACCAACGCCACGAGGTACACCACCGCACACGCGGCGAGCACCCACCGTTTCGCCCCCATCGTGATCTGCGAAGCGGCGGACTTCTCCGCGCGAGCCAACGTCTGCGAATCCTGCTGCGTCATAGCAGCCACTGTAGCCCCTAGCAGCCGCAGGACGAATCGCCGGTGGGCTGCTTGGGCGGTTGACCGATCGTCGGTAAGCCAAGCCCCACGCCGACAGGTGCAGTCGTCGGCACCTGGCCCGCCGCCGAATTGTCGCCGGCCTTCGTACGACGGTGATCACGCACCCCAGAATCTGCGATAAGGAAGTGCGGCTTGGACTCAGTGATGGTGACAGTGACGTAATCGCCCGGGCGGATCTCGCCATCAATGTCACCCTCAACCGCGAAGTGCACCAGGCGGCCATCGCGAGCGCGACCCGACATGCGGTGCGTGCGATCATTCTTACGTCCGCCACCCGCTTGCACAAGCAACTCCTGCTCCGTGCCGATCATCTTCTCGTTCTCCTCGGCACTAATGCGATCCTGCAGCGCAAGCAAACGCTCGAAACGCTCCTGCACCACAGCCTTCGGAATCTGCTGCTCCATCTCCGCAGCCGGCGTGCCCGGACGCGGCGAATACTGGAACGTAAACGCAGAAGTGAAACGAGCCTTCTCCACCACATCAAGCGTGGCCTGAAAATCCTCCTCAGTCTCACCCGGGAAGCCGACAATGATGTCAGTGGTGATGGAAGCGTGCGGAAGCTTCTCACGCACCTCATCCAAAATCCCAAGGAACTTCTTCGACCGGTACGACCGGCGCATGTCCTTAAGCACCTTGTCGGAACCCGACTGCAACGGCATATGCAGCTGCGGGCACACATTCGGAGTCTCCACCATCGCGTCAATGACATCCGAGGTGAACTCCGCCGGGTGCGGCGACGTAAAACGCACACGCTCCAAGCCCTCGATGTCGCCACAGGCACGCAAGAGCTTGGAGAACGCAGAACGGTCGCGCTCCATGTCCTCGTCGACAAAGTTCACGCCATACGCATTCACATTCTGACCAAGCAGCGTCACCTCGGACACACCCTGATCGACGAGCGCCTGCACCTCGGCCAAAATATCGCCCGGGCGGCGATCCTGCTCCTTACCACGCAACGACGGCACGATGCAGAACGTGCACGTGTTATTGCAGCCCACCGACACGGACACCCAACCGGCGTAGGCAGACTCGCGCTTCGCCGGCAGGACAGACGGAAACACCTCGAGCGACTCAACGATCTCAACCTGGGCTTCGTCCTCCACCCGTGCGCGATCGAGCAACGCCGGCAATGCGGAGATGTTATGCGTGCCGAAGACGGCGTCGACCCACGGTGCCTTCTCAATCACCGTGTCGCGATCCTTCTGCGCCAAACACCCGCCGACCGCAATCTGCATGCCCGGGTGATTCGCCTTCGTGTTCTTCAACTGCCCGAGCGAGCCATACAGGCGCTGATCCGCGTTTTCACGCACCGCACAGGTATTGAAGACCACCAGGTCGGGCTCAGTCCCCTCGTCTGCCGCCACGTACCCCGCATCCTCAAGCAGGCCCGAGAGACGCTCAGAATCGTGCACGTTCATCTGGCAGCCGAACGTCCGCACCTCATAGGTGCGCGAAGTGGTGTTTTCAGAGGTATTTGCCGTAGTCACGGCGAGACAGTCTAACCAGGCACAGCGCCGAGACCTAACTGGTAATTACAAATACTTTCCCTATTCCTATCACGCAGGTCACGTTTATGGCCTAGTGTGCGCTGTATGACACAGGAGATTGCCGAACCCATGATTCGCATGGTGGGTGTGGAGAAGTACTTCGACGACTTCCACGCACTACAAAACATCAACCTTGAAGTCCCCCGCGGACAAGTAGTCGTAGTGCTGGGACCGTCCGGATCGGGAAAGTCCACCCTGTGTCGGACGATCAACCGCCTCGAAACCATCGAGGAAGGCACGATCGAAATTGACGGCCGTACCCTCCCCGCCGAAGGGAAGGAACTGGCCCACCTCCGTTCAGACGTAGGCATGGTGTTCCAACAGTTCAACCTGTTTCCGCACCTGACCATTCTGGACAACGTCACCCTGGGCCCCATCAAGGTCCGCAAGGTGAAAAAGACCGACGCCACCGCACGCGCTCGCGAACTGCTCGACCGCGTGGGGATCGGCAACCAGGCAGAAAAATATCCGGCACAGCTCTCCGGCGGCCAGCAGCAGCGCGTCGCAATCGCACGCGCCCTTGCGATGGAGCCGAAAGTCATGCTTTTCGACGAACCCACCTCCGCCCTCGACCCCGAAATGGTCGGCGAGGTCCTCGACGTCATGACAGAACTGGCCGAAAGCGGCATGACCATGGTCGTGGTCACCCACGAAATGGGCTTCGCCCGCAAAGTTGCCGACCGCATCTTGTTCATGGCCGATGGCGAAATCGTCGAAGACACCGACCCCGAGTCGTTCTTCACCAACCCGCAGTCCAGCCGTGCACGAGACTTCCTCGGCAAGATCCTGCCCCATTAACCCACCCACGTTTCTTACAAGGAGAATCACCATGAAGCGCACCGCACGTTTCGCATCGACCACTGCCGCAGCTCTGCTCGCGGCCACCACACTCGTCGCCTGCGGCGGCGACTCCGCCGGCGACGCCGAAGGCCTTCTCGCACAGATCGAGGCCGGCAACGTCACCCTCGGCACTAAGTACGACCAGCCGGGCCTAGGCCTGCGCGAAGCCGACGGCTCCATGACCGGCCTCGACGTCGACGTCGCCACCTACGTGGTCAACCACATTGCCGACGAAAACGGCTGGGAGCATCCAGAAATCACCTGGCGCGAAACCCCCTCGGCACAGCGCGAAACCGTGCTGCAAAACGGTGAAGTCGCAGCAATCGCCGCGACCTACTCCATCAATAAGTCACGCTCCGAAGCAGTCGACTTCGGAGGCCCCTACCTGCTGACCCACCAGGCCCTGCTCGTCCGTTCCGACGACGCCGAGATCACCGGCCTCGAAGCCCTCGACGGCCGCATCCTCTGCTCCGTCACCGGCTCCACCCCGGCACAGAAGGTCAAGGACACCCTGCCGGGCGTCCAGCTCCAGGAATACGACACCTACTCCTCCTGCGTCGAAGCCCTGCGCAACGGCAACGTCGACGCCCTCACCACCGACGCAACCATCCTCGGCGGCTACTCCGCACAGTCCCCGGGCGACTTCAAGGTCGTCGAGCTGAAGAAGGACGGCGAGCAGTTCACCAACGAGCACTACGGCGTCGGCCTGAAGAAGGAAGACCCGGGCGCACTCGAGGCCGTCAACAAGGCACTCAACGCCCTTTACGAGGACGGATCCTTTGACAAGTTCGTCAACGACAACCTCGACGGCGGCCAAGGTGTTGAAAAGGACAAGGTCGGCGACCTGTCCTTCGTCGAGTAGCACCTGCCGTGTGGCTGGGTGAACCCCACCCGGCCACCGAGCCCCAACCCTTCTTCATCTCCTTCACGTATTGGAAGTTCCCACCATGGATGCAATGTGGGCTGATCTCGCGCCCAAACTGTGGCCAGCATTCTGGACCACAATCAAGCTGACCTTCTACTCCGCCATCGGATCAATGATCCTGGGCACCCTACTCACTGCTATGCGGGTCTCCCCCGTTGCCATCCTGCGGAACCTGTCGGCGTTTTACATCAACACCGTGCGCAACACCCCGCTGACACTTGTGATCCTGTTCTGCTCGTTCGGCCTCTACCAAAACCTTGGCCTTGAGCTCGCGAGCCGCGAATCCAGCACCTACCTTGCAGACCAAAACTTCCGCCTCGCGATCCTCGGCTTCGTTTTGTACACCTCGTGCTTCGTCGCCGAATCGCTCCGAAGCGGCATCAACACCGTTCACTTCGGACAAGCCGAAGCCGCACGCTCCCTCGGACTGAGCTTCGGGCAGATCTTCTCGTTGATTATCTTCCCCCAAGCTCTGCGTGCAGCAATCGTTCCGCTGGGCAACACGCTGATCGCTTTGACGAAGAACACCACGATCGCATCGGTCATCGGCGTCGCGGAAGCATCGCTGCTGATGAAATCCACCATCGAATTCCACGCAAACCAGCTCTTCGCCATCTTCGGCATCTTCGCCCTCGGCTTCATCGTGCTCACACTGCCAACAGGGCTCGTCATCGGCTGGCTGTCTAACCGTCTGGCGGTGAAACGATAATGGCATCCTCTGTCCGCGCAACTGTTCTCTACGACGCCCCCGGCCCCAAAGCCGTACGCCGCAACTACATTTACACCGCAATCACCATCGCTGTGCTTTTGCTCGTCGGCTGGTGGGTACTGAGCAAACTAGCCACACACGGCCAACTCGACGCCGAACGCTGGACCCCCTTCATCCAGGGAAACACCTGGACCACATACATCATCCCTGGCCTCGTCGGCACCATTAAGGCCGCCGTCGTATCGGTGCTGCTCGCAATTGTCTTCGGTGTCATCTTCGGGCTTGGCCGCCTTGCCCCAAACAAACTCGTACGCGGGTTCTGCGCTGTGGTTGTCGAGTTCTTCCGCGCAATCCCAGTGCTGCTGCTCATGATCTTCCTGTACCAGGTCTTCGCGGTATACAAGATCGTTCCACCAGCGTCGCTCGCGTTTTGGGCCGTCGTTGTGGCACTGACGCTCTACAACGGCTCCGTTATCGCCGAGATCCTCCGCGCCGGCATCAAATCGCTACCCCGCGGCCAAACCGAAGCCGCTCAGGCACTTGGCTTAAGCCACTGGCAGACGATGGGCAAGATCTTGCTCCCCCAGTCCGTTGCTGCCATGCTCCCGGCACTGATTTCCCAGATGGTCATTGCGCTGAAGGATTCCGCCCTGGGCTACCAAATTGGCTACGTCGAGGTTGTTCGCTCCGGCACGCAGGTCGCCTCTGCAAACCGGAACTACTTGGCGTCGCTCATCGTGGTGGCCATCATCATGATCCTGATCAACTACGCGCTGACAATGCTCGCTACCCGCGTCGAGCGCCAACTGCGCGCTGGCCGCGCACGCCGCAACCCGTTTGCCAAGGTGCCCACCGCCGGCAAGGAAGTCGGTTTGGACACAAAGGACACCGTGAACCTCGACTGGCAAGCCCCTGGTTACCAGCAGATCGACAATCCTGTGGAGAAACACTAACCCCCCGTGTGCGGGGTCACCACCCCGCGTCACGCGTGGGCTTCGCACTCGGCGATGCGTTCGTCGAGTGCTTCCCTCCCCAAGTGCATTGCCATCCCCTGGTGAAACCCACGGCGGGCAAGTGCCCCAACGATCCGGCGCAAAAACTTGTCGTACTCTGCCCGATCCTCGGGTGCGTGTTTCACCTTGCGTGCTGCCTTTTCGGCGACCCCGCGGGCGATGCGCTCTTCATCGTCGTCAGTAATCTGCTCGAGCGCAGCCGCACGGTCCGCACTCCCCACTCCTTTGTCACGCAGCTCCATATCGAGCGCACGAGCAGACTTTCCGCGACGCGCAGCGCGCTGACGCACCCACTCAGAAGCAAATGAAGCGTCATTGATCAGGCCGGAAGCGGCGAGGTCGTCGAGGACTTCGTCGACAAGCGCAGGCTCAAACTCGGCCTTGATCAGCCGACCACGCAGCTCCTCACGCGAGCGCGCCCGCTGATCCAGCAGCCCTAATGCGCGTTTGCGTACCGGGGCCTTCGCCTCCTCATGGGCGTGGTCGATGAATCCCGACCCCGGTTCGTACGCCTCGAGAGCTGCTTTGAGGCGCGCAATCTTTTCGGGGTCCGCCATGTGCTACTTCTCGTCCGCCTTGGCGTCGTCTTCGTCGTCAAAATCGATGTTGGGCACCATGTCCACCGGATCATCTGACAAGGCATCATCGTCGACTTTGGCATACTTGCCCACACCAAGCGCGCGGAAGATTTTGTCTTCGATTTCGTCGGCCAGGTCCGGGTTGTCTTTGAGGAACAGGCGCGCCTTTTCCTTACCCTGCCCCAACTGGTCGCCCTCGTAGGTGAACCACGAGCCGGACTTCTTCACAATGCCGTTTTCCACGCCCATGTCGATGATGGAGGACTCCCGCGAGATGCCCTCGCCGTACATGATGTCGAACTCGGCGATCTTGAACGGCGGGGAAACCTTGTTCTTCACAACCTTCATCCTGGTGCGGTTACCGATGGAATCCTGGCCGTCCTTCAGGGTTTGAATACGGCGGACATCGCAACGCACCGACGCGTAGAACTTCAAGGCCTTACCGCCAGTGGTCGTCTCCGGGGAGCCGAACATCACGCCAATCTTTTCACGCAGCTGGTTAATGAAGATCGCGGTAGTCCCGGAGTTGTACAGCGCACCGGTCATCTTGCGCAGTGCCTGCGACATCAAACGTGCCTGGAGGCCGACGTGGGAGTCACCCATCTCGCCCTCGATTTCAGCCTTCGGGGTCAGCGCTGCAACAGAGTCGATCACGATCATGTCGATAGCACCAGAGCGCACCAGCATGTCCGCGATCTCAAGCGCCTGCTCACCCGTATCTGGCTGGGAGACCAGCAGATTGTCGGTATCCACGCCAAGCTTGCGGGCGTAGTCAGGGTCGAGGGCGTGCTCGGCATCGATGAACGCCGCGATGCCGCCTGCGCGCTGCGCCTCCGCAATCGCATGCAGGGCAACGGTCGTCTTACCGGACGACTCCGGGCCGTAGATCTCCACGACCCTGCCGCGTGGCCAGCCGCCGATACCAAGGGCAACGTCGATAGCCGTGTTGCCGGAAGAGATGGACTGAATCGGAGGACGATTCTCATCGCCCAAGCGCATCACAGCACCCTTACCGAAATCCTTCTCGATCATCGCCAGCGCAGCATCAAGAGCATTCTGGCGCGAGTTTGCGGCTGAAGCCGCAGTCTTCTTCTTCGTTGCCATGTGGTGTTCATCCTCCAAATTGTTGGTGGCGCGATGGTTGCCGCATCCACACTGTGTGTTAGTCCGTGCCTATTAGACGCACGCGCCTACCCTTCGGTTCCCTCCAAAACAAGGAAAGTTCCTCGGGGGCGAATACAGGAGCCACTTTAGAATGCGGCTACGACACCGAACACTGTACACGCAAACGTGTTCGAACGGGAATTCAAAACCCGGGCCTGTCAATGCCAAGTCGGCGCTCTTCCGGAATGTCAAACGCTTCACAGAGTCCGCGCCACGCCTCGCGGGGATCGACACCACTTTCGATCATGTCCGCCGCGGTGCGCTCGTAGCCCGGTATCACCTGCGTATCGATAATCCACTTGGCTCGACCCGCGCCAAATTCGTCCTCGACCAGTTGATGAAACTCCGTCAAACGCATGACTCAACACGCTACCCGAACACGCGTTATTGAACGGCGTTCAGGTACACTGCCGCGCATGAGTAAATCTTCCACCGCGCAGGACATTGCGCTCATCGCCGTCTTCGCGGCCATCATCATCGCTCTCGGCTTCGTCTCCATCCCCGTCGGCGCCGCAGGCGTGCCTATCGTGCTGCAAAACGCAGCCATCATCCTCGCCGGCCTCGTCCTCGGCTGGCGCCGCGGCCTGTTCACCGCAGGTATCTTCCTCCTGGTCGGCCTCGCACTACCCGTGCTTGCAGGCGGCCGCACCGTCATCTCCGCACTCGGCGGCACGACCGTGGGCTACCTTGTGGGCTACCTCGTCTCCGCTACCGTCGCGGGCCTGATCGCCTACCGTGCGCCATTCCGCCGCAACACCGCAGCTACGATCGGCGTCCTCATCGTCGCCGGCTACGTTGCCCTGTTCTTCCAGTACCTCTGCGGCGTATTCGGCCTCATGGCCCGCGCTGAGATGTCCTTCGGCGCAGCATGGGCCGCACAGGTGCCATTCCTGCTGCCTGACGCCGGCAAGGTCGCTCTCATGATCGCCATCGCAATCGCGGTGCACCAGGCGTTCCCTGACCTGCGCGGTAGTCGTCGATAAGCACGATGCCCGTCATCGAATTCAAAGGCGCAGCCGTCACCTACGACGGCAACACCGTCCTTCAGCCACTCACCACGCGCCTGAGTGAGCAACGCATCGGCATCATCGGCTCCAACGGTTCCGGCAAATCCACCACCGTGCGCCTCATCAACGGACTCATCGAACCCACTTCAGGGCAAGTGCTTTACGACGACCTCTCCCCCACCACCCAAGGCCGCGACGTCCGCAAACGCGTCGGATTCGTCTTCTCCGACGCCGAATCCCAAATCGTCATGCCACGCGTCTCCGACGACGTCGCCTTCTCCCTTCGCCGCTTCAAACTCCCCCGCGACGAAGTGCGATCGCGTGTCGACGACGCCCTCGCCCGCTTCGAACTCACCGACCTCGCCGAAAACTCACCACACACCCTGTCGGGCGGCGAAAAACAGATGCTCGCACTTGCATCCGTGATGGTGATCGAACCAGACACCATCATCGCAGACGAACCCACGACACTGCTTGACCTGCGCAACCGCAAACGAATCGTGCGCGAACTTAACGCACTCGAGCAGCAACTCATCGTGGTCACACACGACCTGGACATGCTGCGCGACTTCGAACGCGTCCTCGTCATCGACGACGGCGCACTCGTCTACGACAGCAACCCCGCCGACGCCATCGCGTTCTACACCGACCTCATGGATAACAAACCATGATCCGCGAACTCCCCCTCGGTGTCTACATCCCCGGCGACACACTGCTCCACCGCATCCAGCCAGCGCTGAAGTTCGTGCTGCTGGTGGTCTTCATCATCGGGGTCACTGTCCTGCCCACCCGGCCCTGGCACGCAGCCGCCGCACTCGGGTTTGTGCTGGTGCTCTACTTGTGGGCACGCATCCCAATGAAGATTGCGTGGCGCCAACTCGTGCCACTCCTGCCCTTCCTGATCTTTTTAGGCGCGTTCATGGTGTGGCAAAACGGCGTCGAATCGGCGGCGACGCTACTCATCGGGCTGCTTGCCACCATCGCGGCGGCGAACCTGCTCACACTGACCACCCCGGTCCAGGAACTCCTTGACGCCCTCGACCGAGCACTCGCACCGTTGGGACGCACAGGCGAACTCATCTCGCTCACCATTGCACTCACCATTCGCCTGATTCCGCTGACACTCGCGACCGCGAACGAAGTCCTCGACGCCCGCAAAGCCCGCGGGGCTGGCTTCTCCCTCCTAGCGTTCGGCACTCCCCTGGTCATCCGCTCCGTGCGGCGGGCGAAGATGATCGGTGAAGCGCTCATGGCGCGCGGCGCCGTCGACTAACCCCACGCAGCGAAAAGGCCCGAAGCGATGTGCTTCGGGCCTTCGACGTTGTGATTTACTCGCCGCGCAGTTCGCGCATGCGCTGCGCAACCGCATCATCGCTGACGTTAGCGTCGGTAGCGGACTGCCCCGGCTCAATCGCCTGTTTCTTGCCAGCGGTGAGCTCGCCTGCCATCTCCGCACGCAGCTGCTCCAAGCGGCCGTGACCAGCCATCTGGATACCGGCCTGCTCAACCTCAGCCATACGACCCTGAATGGAGTTCTGCGCCAACTCGGCGGCACCAAGCGCGTTAGCGTAACGACGCTCAATCTTCTCACGAACCTGATCCAAGTTCGGACCGGACGCAGTAATCGAGTTCATCGACTGCATCGTCTCCGAAACCTTCTCCTGCATCTTCGCCTGCTCCAGCTGCGACAGGAGCTTCGAGCGCTCAGCAACCTGCTGCTGCAGGTGCGCCGCGTTGCGCTCCACAGCCTGCTTCGCCTGAGCTGCCTGCTGCAGCGCCTGGTCGTGGAGCTGCTTAGTATCCTCCACACCCTGCTCAGCGGTGACCAGCTGTGCCGCAAACGCCTCCGCGGCGTTTTCGTACTCCTGCGCCTTCTGCGCGTTGCCCTCGCCGCGAGCTTTATCAGCAAGCTTGAGCGCCTGGCGGGCATTCGCCTGCAGCTTCTCAACATCCTCGAGGCGACGGTTGAGCTGCATCTCCAACTGACGCTGGTTACCAATCACCGCGGCAGCCTGCTGCGACAGTGCCTGGTGCTGGCGCTGCGCCTCGTTGATGGCCTGCTCAATCTGGATCTTCGGGTCAGCGTTCTCTTCGATCTTGTTGTCGAAGAGAGCCATCAGGTAGTTCCAGAACTTGGAAAAGGGGTTCGCCATGGCTAATCACCGCGACCTTTCATCTTCATTAGTTAGTGCGTCAAACTCCACCCACAATAGTCGGGTGAGCTCCGTTACGCTTCCGCAGCCGCCGGAGAGGTGACCGCGAGTTCCTCGTTGAAGGAATGCAGCGACATATTCGCCACCGCTTCCAGCAACACCTCAGACACCGTGGTGTCCAGTGCCTCGCACAGCGCTGCAAGCAGTTCAGAGGACACTTCCTTGCGACCGCGCTCCAGCTCCGAGATGTAGCCGGAAGACACGCGAGCCTCCTTCGCCAACGTGCGAAGGGTTACGCCCTTATCAGCGCGAAAAGCGCGCAGCGACATACCGAGGGCTTCGCGGAACAGCGGCTCACGCGCTGGGGCGGATGCAATCGGCAGTTCTACCGGGGCTTCGTAAAGCAGAGTCGTAGTTGTCATCAGCTGCTCCAACGATCGGTGGTCTAGTTTTGTTCCCGAACGCCAGTCAGCGCACCAACCAGGGCCGCTTCGACCGCGCGTCGACGAATCTCGTTGCGCGACCCTGCGAGGACTCGGACAGGGGTCGCATGTCCATCGACAAGCGCATACCGGCCCGCTTCCGAATCGAGCAGTTCCGCAGCTTGCGACGACGCCGTCCACTTCGGCCCCGCCAGCCCAATCCACACCGTGCCAGCCGGCATACCGTCTTGCGCACCGGGCCCTGCGACGCCAGTAAGCGCAACCGCCCAATCCGTCCCGCACACCTTACGAGCACCGCGCGCCATCTCGCGGGCCACCGCCGCGGAGACCACGCCTTCTTCCTCAATCAGGTCGGCCGGAACGTGGGCCAACTCGGTTTTGAGCTCCGCCGAGTACGTCACCAAACCGCCGACGAGTACGTCGGAAGCACCCGGCACGTCCGCAAGGGTCGCAGCAGCAAGCCCGGCAGTCAGCGACTCGCAAAAAGCGATGGTTTGGTTCCGGGAACGTAGTTCGTCGATAAGCAATTGCGCCGTCGTCATTTGTTCGCCTTTCCTGCATCAACCAAATACTGCACACCCGTAACCACGGTGACCGCCACCGCGAGCAACATCACCACAAACACCGGCGTATCCGCCCATGCGGGCAACGGACACAAGTACAGGCCAACCGCCAGCGACTGCAGGACAGTCTTCACCTTGCCACCCTTCGACGCCGGCACCACCAGACCGCGACGCAACATCCACATACGCCACACCGTGATCCCCAGCTCACGAGCCACGATCACCACAGTGACCCACACCGGCAACGGCCCCGCAATATTCAACGTAACCAGCGCAGTAATCATCAACGCCTTGTCCGCGATCGGATCAGCAATCTTGCCGAAATCCGTAATCAGCCCCCGCGCACGAGCAATATCCCCGTCAAGCTTGTCTGTGATCATCAACGCCACAAACAGGCCAAACGCCCACCACCAGCGCTCCGAAAGCACCAGCCACGCGAACACAGGAATGAACAGAATCCGCAGAGACGTCAACACATTCGGCAGATTCCAATTCGACGGCTTATCCGTTTGCATCACGCGATCCACCATACCCATCTCACGCGTTCCACCTAGACTGCCCTCCATGAAGTATTTCGCAGCAACCTACACCTACGGCGAGCAAACGCTTGTCGACGACACCCGCCCCGCCCACCGCGAATTCATCTCCTCGCAACTCGCACTCGGACGCATCGTGGGATCCGGCCCTTTTATCGGCGTCAATCAAGCCCTAATCATCCTGCAACTGCCCGACACTGCCACTGAAGCTGATGCGGCGGCCGTGCTGGATCAAGACCCATACACGACCGCCGGCGCACTCGCAGCGCGCGAGATCCGGGAGTGGAACCCGGTGATGAATATCTTCGGCTAAGCCTTCCTACCGCCACGCGCGACATCGAGGTGGGCGGTCTCGCGCGATCCGGTCGCGGTGTGATCGCCCTTGCCAGATGTCGCCGGGTCGTCGATCCACTCAACATGGTGTCCGTGACGGTCGACCTTGCGGCGGTTGCCGTGGTCGTCGAAATCAATGTGGTACTGGTTTTCGTTCGGATCACGGACACCTGCCTTCACGTCGGCGCGGTCCTTGATCACAGATGCAACCGCGGTAATGATGAGCACGCCGACAATGACCAGCAGCGAGGCGACAGTGCCGACCTCCGGCACGTCGAGACCCTCGCCGCCATTGATGAACGACAGGTTGTTCTCGTGCAGCGCGTGCAACAGCAGCTTCACACCAATGAAGCCGAGCACCACCGCGAGGCCGTACGGCAGGTATACCAGGCGGTCGAGCAGGCCGTTGAGCAGAAAGTAGAGCTGGCGCAGGCCCAGCAGCGCGAACGCGTTGGCGGTGAACACGAGGAAGGATTCCTGGGTGATGCCGTAGATCGCCGGGATGGAGTCGAAGGCGAACATCACGTCGATGAAACCGATGGACAGCAGGGCGACGAACAGCGGCGTGACAGCCTTCTTTCCGGCCTGAGTCCTCGAAACGAGACGGTCTCCGTGGTACGAGCTGGTCACCGGAATAACCTTGCGTAGCGTCTTGACCACCATCATGTCGTTCGGATCCGGATCCTCTTGGTCCGTCACCTCGTCGTACACCATCTTGATCGCGGTGTAGATCAGGAAGGCGGCGAAGATGTAGAACACGTCCGACCAGGCCTCGATGATCACGGCACCCAGCAGAATGAATACGAGACGGCAGATCAGCGCGATCACGATGCCGATCAGCAACACCTTTTGCTGATACGCGCGTGGGATCTTGAACGCACCCATGATCAGCGCGAACACGAAAAGGTTATCCACCGACAGCGACAGCTCAGTGATGTAGCCGGTGAAGAACTGCATGCCGTGTTCGCCGTCCCACAGCCACCACACGATCCCGCCGAAAATGCAGGCCATGGTCATGTAGAACAGGGCCCAGCCGCCCGATTCCTTCATCGTCGGCTCGTGCGGGGTACGCACGTGCGAGACGAAGTCAAAGATGAAAAATCCCAGGATCACCGCAGAGGTGATCAGCCATATACTTAACGGCACATGCATGCGTTTAATCCTCCGGTAGCAGAAACAACCGGAGGTCTCCCCCACCCAAGTGGGCTGTTCGGACCGGGGCCATCACTTTTCGACGACACCGTGTTGACGATCCAGAACACTTCCGGGGTACTCCCCTCCAAGTGGGTAACACAATACACACACTTTTTTGGTGTCGCGAATGTGGATAACCACCCCAGTTTGTTGATGTGTCAACGCGGTTATCCACAAGGGCCCTGCCGGGCATTGCGGAACTGGTTTAACGTGCAAGGCATGAGCCCATTTGAAACCTTCCTCGCGGACCTACCCACGGTGGATAGCCTGCAAGGCTTCAACCGTGCAGCCGCACTTGCCAGCCGCTGCCGGCCAGCAACCGTGACCGCCTGGGGCCGCATCCACGACGTCTACTTCGGCGCCACAAAGTGGACCAAGCAGCAGCGCCGAGCCCTGGAGGCGGCCCGCGCTGGCGCGTTCGACTTGGACCGGCTGTCGTACATCGAGAACCGGCTGACTGCAATCGACGATGAGAGCGAGCGTTGGCGCGTGCGCCACAAGCTCCTCGCCGTCCACGGCAGCTTCGCCACACTGCGCCAGGCTGCAAAAGACCTCATCCCACCAACGGCGCCGAGGATGCCGAAGGCACAGGTCACGTTCTCCTGCTCCACCCTTGGGATGCGGACGATGAGGGTCACCGCCTCCGAGCGAGACATCGCGGATCTCGAGCACGCACTGCGCCAGCACGTGGACAGCTCACGGCCCGCGGCACCGCAGATGCTTGACGCCTTTCTCTCACTGCTTCGCGACGGCACCTCCATCCCACACGCCGCTCCCCGCCCGATAGTGCTCGCACCGCTACCTGAGCACATCCGGATCCTCTCCGGCGACGGCGAGGATGTGACCCTCGTACTTACCGACGGCACCACCATGACCGGAGCCGAGTACCTCAATCTCACCTTCGGTGAAATCGCCCTGTTCCACCCGCAAGCCGGGGCGGTGAACCTCTACCGGACACAGCGCTTCGCCAACCAAAAGCAGCGCGACCTCGCACGCCTGCTCATGCCTCGTTGTCCCTTCCCCTCTTGCCGTCATGGAGCTGACTCGTGCGAGATTCACCACATCACGGCCTGGAAGCACGGCGGAGAAACCAACATAGATAACCTCGCACCCCTGTGCAGCTACCACAACCGGGTCAACGACGACGACCCTTGGCACACCAGTCGAGGGCGCATCGAAATCATCAACGGCACCCCGACATGGGTCTCGCCAAGTGGTGTGCCGGTTCCCGTGACCGAAGCGGGGGCAATGCAGCAACTCTTCGGCTAGCGGCTACTTAACGACGAAAACCCGCACACGGCGGGTTATTCGACATGCCCTCAGACAGGCTAGAAGGCTCCCCCAGTGGGGTTGTACGTGGCGGTGACGGTGCGGGTGTCGCCGTCGGTGCCGCCAGTGTCACTGCCAGAGTCAGGGCCGTCGGTGGTGGTGTCGTCGTCAAGCATGACGTCCTTGGGTGCCTCAGCCGGATCGGCGCCCTTGATCATCCAGATGATCGTCTCCAACTCCTCCGGCTTGACCAACACCTCGCGAGCCTTCGACCCCTCAGACGGGCCGACCACACCGCGAGATTCCATCAGGTCCATCAGGCGGCCAGCCTTGGCGAAACCGATACGCAACTTGCGCTGCAGCATCGACGTCGAACCCAGCTGGGAGGTCACCACCAGCTCGACGGCCTCGAGGAGGTCGTCCATGTCCTTACCGATGTCGTCGTCAATGACCTTGGCTTCCGCCTGCTTATCCTCCGTGACGCCCTCAACGTAGTCGGGTTCGTCCTGTTGGGACTTCGCAGCGTCGACAACCGCCTGGATCTCCTCGTCCGAAACGAACGCGCCCTGCATACGCTGCGGCTTGCCGGCACCCTGCGGGATGAACAAACCATCACCCATACCGATGAGCCTCTCGGCACCGCCCTGGTCGAGGATCACGCGAGAGTCCGTCAGCGACGAGGTCGCAAACGCAAGACGCGACGGCACGTTCGTCTTAATCAGACCAGTCACCACATCCACGGACGGACGCTGGGTCGCAAGCACCAAGTGGATACCGGCCGCACGCGCCTTCTGCGTGATACGAACGATCGAGTCCTCGATTTCCTTCGGCGCCGTCATCATCAGGTCTGCCAACTCGTCGACAACACACACGATGAACGGGTACGGACGCATCTCACGCTCCGACCCCGGAGGGGCCGTCAGCTCACCAGAGCGCACCTTGCGGTTGAAGTCCTTGATGTGGCGCACGCGCGCGGACTTCATGTCCATATAGCGCTGCTCCATCTCCTCCACCAACCACTGCAAGGCTGCGGCCGCCTTCTTCGGCTGAGTGATAATCGGCGTGATCAGGTGCGGGATGCCCTCGTACGGGGTCAGTTCCACCATCTTCGGGTCCACCAGGATGAGGCGGACCTCCTCAGGGGTGGCGCGCGTGAGCAACGAGATGAGCATGGAGTTCACGAACGCTGACTTACCGGAACCCGTCGAACCCGCAACCAGCAGGTGCGGCATCTTCTGTACCGACGACGCGATGAAGTCGCCTTCGATGTCCTTGCCCAGACCGATGAGCATCGGATCGTCCTGCGACGCCACGTTCGGTGCGTCGAGCACGTCGCGCAGGCGTACCATTTCGCGGTCAGCGTTGGGTACCTCGATGCCGACGGCGGATTTGCCGGGGATCGGGGTGAGCAGGCGGACGTTGTCGGTGGCCACCGCATAGGCGAGGTTGGACTGCAGGTTGGTGATCTTGGAGACCTTCACACCTGGGCCAAGTTCGACCTCGTAACGGGTCACTGTCGGGCCGCGGGAGAAGCCGGTGACTTGTGCGTTGACGTTGAATTCTTCGAAGACATCGGTGATGGCTTCGATCATGCGGTCGTTGGCTTCGGTGCGCGTCTTCGGCGGGTTGCCGGGGATGAGCAGGTCGGTTGAGGGCAGGGTGTAGTCGCCCTGCGGGATCTTGCGTACCTGCTTCGGTGCCGGTGGTTGGGTTTCGGACTTTGGGGTGGTTGCAGGGATTTTGGAGGCGTCGATGCCGGAGCGTGCGGCGATGGCTTTCGCCATCTGCTCGCGCGAGGTCTCGACGGCATCGGGGGCCACTGCTTGTCGACGATCCGACGTCTCTTCCGGGCGCTCCAACACCTTCGTCTCGTTGGGGTTGTTGTCGGCGCGGGTCGTCTGCGCTGGTGCCGGCGCTGACGTCGGTGCGGGGCGACGCTTCGGACGAGGAACGACCGTGGTCGCCTCCGGTTCTGGTTCTGGTTCGGAGGTGTCGTCGGTGTCGTCGGTGTCGTTGAGGTCGTCCGCAAAGTCGAACAGGTCGTCGTCTTCGTCCTCGTTGGTGGGGTAACTCTCCATCGGCGTGCGCGGGCGGCGCGGACGGGGCATCAGACGTGGCGCTGGACGCGACGCGCGTGGGCGTGGGCGGTCGCGGCCTTCTGCAATGTCATCGAGGTCTGCGTCGACGTGCGAGTACGGGTCGTCGTCCTCATCGTCTTCTGCGTTGAGCATGCCGGTAACGAGGCCCTTGACGTAGTCGTAGGCCTCGCGCACCGTAATACCTGTCGCTTTGAGCGCGCCGTACAGCACGATCAAGCCCAGCAGCGGCACGGCAACGAACGAGGAAAAACCAGCAGCGAGCAAACCACCGGTGAAGGCACCGATCGCGCCGCCAGCGATCCGGCGGTCTTCCCATGCCGAAGGGTTGCCGGCAAACACGTGGATGAGGCCAAGCATCGCCACTGCGATGATGCTGAAGCCCAGAGCGGCGCGTGCGCGAACCTCGTCGCTCGCGCGCACGTTAAGCATGAGCGCAATAGCGACGCCGACGAGCACGACCGGCAGGATCAGCGCACCCGCACCGATCAACCAGTGCGTGCCGGTGGAGATCAAATCCCCGACCGGGCCCGCAACATCGAACCACACTGAGCCGCCGATGACGGCCGCGAGGCCGATAAGTACAAGACCCCATGCGTCGGCGTGGTGCTCGAAGGTGCTGGAACGCGGCGTGGGGTCGTCGTCACGCTGCTCGAGCTCGTCGTGGTCGTCGTACTGGTCGCGTCGCGGGCGACGGCGTGAGGTACTCAGATTCTCTTCTTCCTGCTCATGGTGGCGCGGCTCGCGCCGGAGAAACGAACCGACGCCGCGGGCTGCGGCGCCGAGGGAACTACCGACCACTTTGTACGCAGAGCCGACGCGCTCATCGGCAGTGTCGGCGGCCACGGTGGAAGAGGTCGGCGGGTGTGTCATCGACACCGGCCCGCCGTAGCGGGTGCCGTCCGCCGAGCGGCGTGAAGAAGACCGCGAGTTACGCGGTGCGGTGTTTTTGACAGACATGGGTGTAACTCTAACGCCTTAAGTCACATTTTCCCCATACGCCACACCAGAGGCGCGGTGTCAAGCGTTAAATCTTGACATCCAGACCATCGAGCGCTTCCAATGCGCCGGTCAGTTCAATCTCCGCAGCGTTGCGACCCGATACCCACAACAGCAATTCGCCGGGTGCTCCGCTGACGCGCACGACGTCGTCGCCACGCTGTGCCACCCCTGCCTTATCCCCGAGAGTCACCGGCGGCAGGTCCGGCGGTGTCAGAATCACGGGCGCTTGAGCCTTGCGCAACGTCATCGCGCCGAAGCGCTTCGCCAGCGCCAAAAGCTGCGCGTTCACCGTGCGAGAAAAGTCGCGCGGGCGCACCTCTCCCCCACCCCGGCGCACATCCTCGTGGTGAATAAAGTGCTCGGCAGTGTTCATTGCAGCATCGAA
The DNA here is from genome assembly GCF_001807545.1 of Corynebacterium sp. HMSC08F01. Taxonomy (NCBI): domain Bacteria; kingdom Bacillati; phylum Actinomycetota; class Actinomycetes; order Mycobacteriales; family Corynebacteriaceae; genus Corynebacterium; species Corynebacterium sp. HMSC08F01. The sequence goes on from NZ_KV789314.1 coordinate 78,623, forward strand.
CGGCTTGATCCACACCGGCGGGCCGGCCGCCCACTCGTTCACCACCTCGGTGTATGGGCGGGCCTTCACCTTTGAGGTTTCCTTCTCCGTCATACCCGACAGTGCGTCCACGAACATGCCCGGCAACGCCAAGGGCTTCGACTCGCGGATCAGCAGGTGTACGGCCAAGTCGAAGGTGTTCCACCCTTCGTTCAAGGTGGGCGCATCAGGGCCTACCTCAAGGAACAACTCGGCTAGACGTGAGCGTTCTCGTTGTGCAAAAGACATGCCAACGAGCATAGCCACGAGCCTTTAGAGCAGCTGCGCGCTCCGGAACACGCTAAAGAGATTCTGCTCGATATTGATGAACACTCGGAGTACAGGTGCGAACATCGCCCACGTCTTGTCAGTGGTCACGACCCGACCCGACGCGCCGTAACCCAAATCGGTGACCGAATGACCTTCGACGTAGCACCCCTGCATGCCACCTTTGTAGTGTGCGCACAGGATCTGGTCGCCGTCGAAACGACCCAGCACACGAATCGCATCGTTATTAGCCGAGTAGTAGTCCTTATCACCAGGGCGCACAACGTCGTGGCTCATCCAGTATCCGGTGTAGCCCGGATCGTACGGAACCGGTGTCCCCTCCGGCAGCGGATGTGCTCGCTCGTCGGCAAGTGCAGGCGTGGCTGCGAGAAGGGTCGCGGTGGCGGTGAGTGCTACGAGTGACTTTTTCATACCTCTGAAATAGCAAAATCGGGGCCCGGCGTTACGGCCAGACCCCGATTTGGGGGGTTAACGCAGCGAACTAGCGGGACTCGCGAGTAGCGGCGATTTCTTCCTCAGTCGCGATGTGGTTGTCGGACGACATCGGCACAACGGTCGGCAGGATCACAGGCTGACGCTTGTAGTTCTGCTCGATCGCGCGCGAGACCTTGCGGCGAATCTGCTGCACCATGCGGAACGGATCGTTCTCGCCTTCCGCGGCGAGGTCACCCATGACGGCTTCGACCCCCTCGACGACCTTCTTGTTGAAGTCGCGGTCATCGTCGGAGTAGCCGGTCGTCGATACGCGAGGTGCTTCGAGGAGACGACCGGTGGCGTCGTCGATAACGCAGGTAATCGACACGACACCGCCGGATGCCAGCGACGTACGATCGGCGAGCACGTCCGGGTCGACGTCACCCATGGTCACGCCGTCGACGTAGAGCTGGCCCACCTGGTACTGGCCGGCAACCTTGATGTTGCCCTTGTGCATATCGACGACAACACCATTCTGGGCAAGCGCCGTGTTGTTCGGCTTCACACCAGTAGAGATCGCGAGCTCCTTGTTCGCGCGCATGTGACGCCATTCGCCGTGCACCGGCATGGCGTTGCGCGGGCGTGCTGCGTTGTACAGCGCAAGCAGCTCGCCAGCGTAGCCGTGGCCGGACGCGTGAACGTGCGCCTCAGCGTTGGTGATCACGTTCGCACCGATCTGGGCGAGGTTGTTAATCACCGCAAACACGGCCTCCTCGTTGCCCGGAATGAGCGAGGACGACAGGATGATCGTGTCGCCGTCATGGATGGTGATCTGACGGTGCTCGCGGCGAGACATGCGCGACAGTGCCGCCATCGGCTCACCCTGCGTACCCGTAGTGATCAGTACCGTCTTATGCGGGGCCATCTTCGCGGCTTCTTCGATCGGAATGATCGTGCCCTTCGGAGCCTTGAGCAGGTTCATCTTCTCCGCAATCTCCATGTTGCGGAGCATGGATCGGCCGTTGAAGGCAACCTTGCGGTTGTTGGCCACAGCGGCGTTGACCGCCATCTGCACACGTGCAACGTTGGAGGCGAACGAGGCAATGACAACGCGCTGGCGAGCATTACCGACGAGACGGATCAGCGTCTCCTCAATACCCGCCTCCGAGGCGGAGATGCCCGGGATGGTGGCGTTGGTGGAGTCACACATGAACAGGTCGATGCCCTCGTCGCCAAGACGCGACAGGGCCGGCAGGTCGGTCGGCTTGCCGTCGTACGGGGTCTGGTCAACCTTGACGTCGCCGGTCATCACGACGTGTCCGGCACCGGTCTTGATGGACACGCCGAGGCACTCCGGAATGGAGTGGTTGACGTGCCAGAAGCGCAGGCGGAACGGGCCGACGGTGACCTCGGAGTCCTTGTTCACGTCGTGCAGCTTCGGTCGCTGGCGGTGTTCCTGCGTCTTCGCCTTGATCAAAGCGTTGGTGAACTTGGACGAGTAGATCGGGATGTCGTGACGCAGTTTCAGCAGCCACGGGATCGCACCGATGTGGTCCTCGTGACCGTGCGTGACGATGAGTGCGTCAATCTTGTCCAGCTTGTTCTCAATCGGGCCGAAGTCCGGCAGCACCAGGTCCACGCCCGGCTCGTCGGAGTTCGGGAACAGCACGCCACAGTCCACGATAAGCAGACGGCCGTTGTATTCGAAGACCGTCATGTTGCGGCCGATTTCGGAAATGCCACCAAGTGCGTAGATACGCAGGGTGTCCTTGGCCAGTTTCGGCGGGGCTGGCAAGCGCTTGGTCAGATCGGCGCCTTGCATTCCCTTCACCGGGTTGCGACGACCGCCGCCCTGGTTGCCACCGCGACCACGGCCACGGCGACGGTTTCGGCTGCTGCCACCACCGTTGCCGCCACCACCGTTGTTGCCGCCGTTACCACCACGGTTGCCGCGCGGCCTTTCGCCGCCATTGCGACCACCGTCGCGACCGCCATCACGGCCCGCGTCGCCGCCATTATCGGCGGTGTTCTTCTGTGCGTTTGTGTCCGGGGTCTCCGGAGCTTGGAAGACCGGCTGTTGATCAGCCGGTTCCGGGGGTCCTGCCTTGCGCGTCACCTTACGGGCGCGGTTGCGGGGTTCGTTCATATTTATAGGACTCCAGCCTGTTTCATATCTTCTTGGAGCCGCTTGACCTGATCGGCTGTCGCTGGTGCGACAGGCAGGCGCGGGTCTCCCACTTCGATGCCCTGCAGTCGCAGAGCTGCTTTTGCAAATGTCACGCCACCCAGCTCGGCCTGCTGCCGTGCGAGGACGTTGAGTACGTTGGCGTTGATTTCCCGTGCGCGGGTGAGGTCGCCAGCCTCGAATGCGTCCACGAGTCCCCGCAGCGCTTGTGGTGCTGCGTGTCCGACGACGGAGATAACTCCGGTTGCGCCGAGTGTGAGCCAGGGCAGGTTGAGCGGGTCGTCGCCTGAGTACCACGCCAGGCCTGTCTCTTGGATGAGCCCTGCGGCTTCGAAGAGGTCGCCGCGGGCGTCTTTCATTGCCTGAATGTTGTCGACCTCGGCGAGTTCGCGGATCGATTCGGCAGTGATGGGGATCCCGGAGCGTCCCGGGATGTCGTAGAGGCAGACGGGTAGGTCGGTTGCGGCTGCGATTGCTTTGAAGTGCGCGACTACTCCGGCCTGTGAGGGCTTGGAGTAGTACGGGGTGACTGCGAGCAGGGCGTCTGCGCCCGCGTCTGCAGCTTGTTGTGCCAGCGTGACTGCGTGGCGGGTGTTGTTGGAGCCGGCGCCTGCGACGATTTTTGCGTTGGTGCCAACTTCTTCGCGCACTGCTTTGAGCAGCTCAACTTTTTCTTCTGCGCTGGTTGTTGGGGATTCGCCGGTGGTTCCGGCGAGGACGAGTGTGTCGATTCCGTTTTCTACAAGGTGGGCAGCAAGCCGACGTCCTGCGGCGAGGTCGAGGTTGCCGTCGGAATCAAACGGCGTAACCATGGCGACGCAGACGGTGCCGAATGTGTTGGCACCTGTATCAACTTTGCATGATGAGCCCATGAGCAAGAAGAATACCTCCTATTGACACGTATGTGCTTATCGACGTTCCCCTGCCGCCAAATCTTCAAACACCAAGGGCGCTTCCGGCTGGAGCACATCGAGGCACGCGCGTGCGATCATTCTGATTTCTTTGTCTTCATATTTTCCGCTGTGCTTTTCGACGAAACCACGCCACGCCCCGTACGACCCCGTGATTACCAGTTGCGTTGCGGTGGCTAAGGGCTGAAGCAAGCGTGCTGCTTCGGCGGCTCGTTTGCGCCGAGAGAGCAGGTTGGGGTCGTCGACAAGCACGTGCTCGAGGCCGTCGAGGAGTTCTTGGCGGATGAATGCAATGTGTTCGATGGCGGTGTCAAACAGGTTGACGAGGTCCTCGTCTTCCGCGATGAGGTGTGGGACGACCGCGCCGTCGTCGTCACGCAGGCTCACCGCGAAACCGGGGTGTGCATGGATGATTTCTGCCGCGGCGCGCGATACCCCGTACACGTGGAGGGTGGCGCTGGCGTGGGCGAGAAGGTCGGTGCGGTCGTCGTCGATAAGCCTGCGCAGCACTGTTTCGGCGTCGTGGGACGACATTGCGGCGTGCGCGATAACCGCCTCTGCGTCGGTGACATCGGTGCCGCCTGCGGGGCGGGTGTTGCGCAGGGCGGTTGCGGCGACGAGTTCGGCACGCATTTAGAGCCCGAGGTACTCGTTGAGGCCGATCGTCAGACCTGGACGGTTGGCCACTTCGCGCACACCAGTCAAAACACCTGGGACGAAGGATTCACGGCCGTAAGAGTCCTGACGGATGGTCAGTGACTGATCGGTGGTGCCGAAAATGACCTCTTCGTGCGCGACCATGCCCTGCATGCGTACCGCGTGGACAGGCACACCGTCGACATCGGCGCCGCGGGAGCCGTCGAGTGCTTGCTCGGTCGCGTCCGGCATCGCGTCCATACCGGCTTCCTTGCGGGCCTGTGCAATCCCCTGCGCTGTCTTGACCGCGGTGCCGCTCGGCGCGTCGAGTTTGTTCGGGTGGTGGAACTCGACGACCTCCGCCGACTCGAAGAATGGCGCCGCCTGGCGGGCAAACGCCATGGTGAGTACCGCAGAGATGGCGAAGTTCGGGGCGATGAGCACGCCGACGCCCTCGTTGGCGGCGCACCAGTCGCGGACCTGCTGGTAGCGGGCATCGTCGAAGCCAGTCGTGCCAACAACGCAGTGGATGCCGTTGTTAATGCAGAACTCCAGGTTGTCCATCACCGCGTTCGGGGCGGTGAAATCGACGATGACGTCGACGCCTTCGTCGACAAGCGTTTGCAGCGAGTCCCCCTTGTTGATCTCCGCCGCCATCTCGAGATCTTCCGCCTTCTTCACCCCGGCGACGACTGCCGAGCCGACCTTGCCCTGTGCGCCAAGCACTCCAACCTTGATCATGTGCATCCTTTCTTTCGCTCGCCCGCAATGGTAGCGCCACCTAAGCTGGGCGACTATGAAACGCCACACGACACTACTTATCCCGGGTGCCATTGCGGCGCTGCTGCTCGGCGCGTGCTCTGCGGACAACGACACCGGCACTGATTCCAATACCGACGCCACCGTTACAGCACCAACGTCGCAGAGCACGACCGCTACCTCGAGCGAAGCGGCGACGACCACTGATGTCTCCCCTGCCGCAGCAGCTGCCCCCGTAGAGCCCCCCACCAAAGATGGGTTCTCGCTCGAAGACACACACATCCAGTCCGAGCAACTCGCCGAGATGATGGTCGAAGACGTGCGTGCTGGTTCGCACGAGGGATACGACCGCCTCGTAGTGGAACTGTCTGGCACCGGTTCGCCGAGCGTGATCGCCGGGTACGACACCGACCCGCGCCAGCAGGCTTCCGGCCTCCCACTGAAACCCGCCGGTAATGCGTACTTCACGCTGATCATCCAGGGTGTGCCGCTAAGTATGTCTGCAGATGAGGCAGTCTTGGCTAAGTCCAGCCCTGCCGGCGTGACGGCCGGCAGCATCACGGAGATCGCGGACGGCGGCGTGTTCGAAGCGGACGCCCAGTACGTTGTCGGTTTGGACAAGCAGCGCCCGTACAAGCTCAGCGTGCTTGAAAACCCGACCCGCATCGTCGTGGACTTTCAGAAGTAATGAACGCCGCATCGTGGCTTGGGCTCGCCTTCGTCATCGGGGTGAGTGTCCTTGGGTTGTTCGTCTTGTGGCGCAAGTTGCGCGAGATTCAGCGCAGCGATCTTGACGAAGACGCCAAGCGCCGCTGGGGCCTGCTTTTCGGTATCTCGCCGCTTGCCGGATTGTTTACGTGGAATCGTCGCGAAGAATTGCTCGGCCATCGTGACGATTCGGAAGAAACTTCCAGTGAGACAGGTCAAGGGAGAGCGTGATTGTGTTACGCTTCACACCATGCCAAGGCCACAGCCATCCGATAGCTTCGACGACCTGCTCGACGGCAGTGTCAAAACCGGCAAGCGCGACGTAAAACGCGCACCGCTCGGCCCTGACTCGCTGCTGTGGAAATGGGGCGCCGACAACCGCATCCAACTCCTGCGCGGCTACACCGGCGTGCTGCAGAATATGCACCCAGCCATCGGCCAGTCACTGCTGGATCACTCGAAGTTTTTCGAGGAGCCCTTCGCACGCCTCGAGCGCTCCACCCCTCAAATCATCGCGTCGATTTACGACGACCAGGACGTGATCGGTAAACAAATCCGCGATTACCACGTAGATATCAAGGGCAAGCTCCGCGACGGCAAGCGCTACCACTCGCTCAACCCAGAAACCTACTGGTGGGCACACGCAACATTCGTCTACCGTGTCATCCTCGCTCAGGAACTGTTCGGGACCCCGTTTACCCACGCGGAGAAAGACCAGATCGTGCGCGAAGGCGTGACCTGGTGGGACTTGTACGGCCTGTCCGAGCGCCCTGTCATTGACAACTACGACGACCTGATCGCCTACATCGAAGAGATGGAAGACACCGTGCTTGAGCGCAACGATACCGTCGATTTCGCGCTGCGTACCGCCCGCGTCGAACCGGTGAAGGCACCGGATGGTGTCCCCGAGGCTGTGTGGAAGGTCATCTGGAAGCCGATCATGCGCAGCGTGATTTGGCTGACGGTGGGCACGCTCAACGACAAGGAGCGCCAGATCCTCGACCTCGACTGGACGCACCGCGACCAGCGCCGCTTCAACCGAATCGCAAGGTTTATCCGCAGTGTGTTCAAAATCCTGCCCGAGGACAAGCGCTACATGGAGCCAGGGCGCTCGCTGATGATCAAAAACGGCATGATCTCCGGCAAGTACAACGAACCGAAACTGATCACCCCGTACTCTCCGAAGAGCCAAGACGCAACGTCCGGCGGTTGCCCCGTCTAGCATCGGCGTCATGCTGCCGAAACGCCTCCGCGAACAACCACTGCCCGCACACCTTCAGAGCGAGCTCGTCGCCCTGACGACGAACCACGGCGGCGAGGTGATCTCCGTCGCATCTCCGCTTATCGACGAGCCCCTCGGCACCGTCCCCGCAGGCACCACAGACGACGTGGATGAAGCGTTTCGCCGCGCCCGTGTGGCGCAGCGTGCGTGGGCGGAGCGCAGCCTGGCGGATCGCACCGCGGTGTTCGACGCGTTCCATTCGCTGGTCTACCGGCACCGCGACGTGCTGGCGGACATCGTGCAGCTCGAGACCGGCAAGGACCGAACGGCAGCGTTCGACGAAGTGCTCGACGTGCTCAATAATGCCCGGTACTACGCCCGCAACGCAGCAACGTTCCTCTCAGAGAAGCGCCGCCCCGGAGCACTGCCACTGCTGACCCGTGCGCGGGAACAACGCATCCCCGTCGGTGTTGTCGGCCAGATCAGTCCGTGGAACTACCCGCTTTCCCTGGCTATTTCTGATGCCATCCCGGCTCTTATCGCTGGCAACGCTGTAGTGGCGAAGCCGGATTCGAAGACGCCGTTTTCGTGTCTCGTCGTCAAGCAACTGCTCGTGGAGGCTGGCCTTCCAGCGGACGTGTTCCAAGTCGTGACAGGCTCCGGCCAAAAAGTCGGCGGTGCGATAGCCGAGCGGTGCGACTACCTGATGTTCACCGGCTCCACCGCCACCGGCAAGAAACTGGGCCGCACTGCCGGCGAACGGCTCATCGGCTATTCCGCGGAACTCGGCGGCAAAAACGCGATGATCGTCGCGCCGGACGTCGACGTGCAAAAGCACGCGCGCACAATGGCTATCGCGTGCTTCTCCAACGCGGGTCAGTTGTGTGTGTCCATCGAACGCATCTACGTCCACACAGACATTTACGACGACTTCCTGCACGCGTTCACCCACGCCACCGAATCACTCACCTTGGGCAAGGGACTGAACTGGGACTATGACATGGGCTCGCTTATCGACGATACCCAGCTCAAACGGGTGCAGACCTACGTCGACGACGCCGTAGCGAAGGGTGCACGGGTGGTCACCGGTGGCACACCTCGCCCAGATGTTGGTCCTCTCCACTTCGCGCCTACCGTTCTCGCAGACCTACCCGCTGACGCGAGCCTGTGCGAGGAAGAGGTGTTCGGCCCCGTCGTGTATGTCCAGCGTGTGGGCAGCGTCGATGAGGCGATCGATCTGGCCAACGCCCTCCCCTACGGACTTAACGCCTCCGTGTTTGCATCCCCGCACACCGCCTGGGAGATCGCGCGCCGCGTTGAAGCCGGCAGCGTGACGATCAACGACGGCTACGCCGCTACATGGGGCTCGATGGCAACCCCGCTGGGCGGGGTAAAGGAATCCGGGATGGGCCGGCGCCACGGACGCGACGGGATGACCAAGTACACCGAGGTGAAAAACATCGCACAGCAACGCATCGTGTCTATGCGCGGCCCATACGCGATGCCGAAGCGGCTCTACGGCCCGCTCATGACCTCGGCACTGGCGCTTGGCAAAAGGTTGCGTCTTCTGCCCTAGCAAGACAAAACGGGCGCTTCCCCAACTGGGAAGCGCCCATGATGTTTGCGAAAAACTACGCGTTATCCTCCACCGGGACAAGCGAGATCTTGCCACGGTTGTCGATGTCGCGGATCTCAACCTCGACCTTGTCGCCGACGTTGATGACGTCCTCGACCTTCTCCACACGGGTGTTACCACCCAGGTTGGAGATGTGGATCAGGCCATCGGTGCCCGGGGTGATGGACACGAACGCGCCGAACGCCACGGTCTTGACCACGGTGCCCAGGTAGCGCTCGCCCACCTTCGGCATCTGCGGGTTCGCGATCGCATTGACCTTCTCAATCGCGGCGTCGGCAGCCTCACCAGAGGTGGCGGAGACGAACACGGTGCCATCGTCCTCGATGGAGATGTCTGCGCCGGTGTCCTCGGTGATCTGGTTGATGGTCTTGCCCTTCGGGCCGATCAGCTCGCCGATCTTGGATACCGGGATCTTCACGGTGGTGATCTTCGGTGCGAGCGGGTTCATCTCGTCCGGGCCGTCGATGACCTCAGCCATGGTGTCCAGGATAGCCTCGCGGGCGTCGCGGGCCTGGTTCAGCGCATCTGCAAGAACGCTGGACGGAATGCCGTCGAGCTTGGTGTCTAGCTGCAGGGCGGTGATGAACTCGCGGGTACCGGCGACCTTAAAGTCCATGTCGCCGAACGCGTCTTCGGCACCGAGGATGTCGGTCAACGCAACGTATTCGGTTTCGCCGTTGACCTCGCCGGAGACCAGACCCATCGCGATACCCGCAACCGGTGCTGCCAGCGGCACACCAGCGTTGTACAGCGACAGCGTGGAAGCACACACGGAGCCCATCGAGGTCGAGCCGTTAGAACCGAGCGCCTCGGAAACCTGACGGATCGTGTACGGGAACGCCTCACGCGACGGGATCACCGGCTCAAGGGCACGCTCGGCGAGCGCACCGTGGCCGATTTCGCGGCGCTTCGGAGAGCCGACGCGTCCGGTCTCACCAGTGGAGTACGGCGGGAAGTTGTAGTGGTGGATGTAGCGCTTGGACTCTTCCGGGTGCAGCGAGTCGAGGTGCTGCTCCATCTTCAGCATGTCCAGGGTGGTCACGCCGAGAATCTGGGTCTCGCCACGCTCGAACAACGCAGAGCCGTGGGCACGCGGGATGAGCTCCACCTCGACGCCGAGGTCGCGGATATCGGTCACGCCGCGGCCGTCGATACGGAAGCCCTCGGTGAGGATCTTCTCGCGCACGATCTGCTTCTGCAATGCGTTGTACGCGGCGCGGATTTCCTTCGATGCTGCGTCGCGCTCCTCGCGCTCGTCATCGTCGATATCGAAGGAGTCGAACAGATCTTCCTCGATGTCTTCCATGTACTCGTTGGTGGCGTTCTCGCGCTCAGCCTTGGACGCGATGGTCATCAGCTTGGCCAGCTTCTTCGCGGCCTTCTTCTCAACGGCCTTGAACACCTTCTCGGAGTACGCCGGGAAGAGCGGGAATTCCTTCTGCTCGGTGGAAACCTCGCTGGTAAGCGCACGCTGCGCACGGCACAGGGTCTCGATGTAAGGCTTGGCTGCCTCGAGGCCTTCTGCAACGGTCTTCTCAGTCGGGGCTGGGTAGCCCTTCTTGATCTGCTCGACCACGTTCACGCCGGCGCCAGCCTCCACCATCATGATGGCGACATCTTCCTCGGTCTTGCGGCCACGCTTGCGCTCAACCATGCGGCCAGCAACGACCATTTCGAACAGGCAACGCTCGTGCTGCTCGTAGTTCGGGAATGCCACCCACTGGCCCTCGGGGTGCTTATCGTCGGCAAGCAGTGCCATGCGCACGCCACCAACCGGGCCGGACACCGGCAGGCCGGAAAGCTGCGTCGCGGCGGACGCGCCGTTGATCGCGACAACGTCGTAGTACTCCTCCGGGTGCTGCGACAGCACCGTGATGACAACCTGAACCTCGTTGCGCAGGCCCTTAACAAAGGTCGGGCGCAGCGGGCGGTCGATCAGACGGCATGCCAGGATCGCCTGGGTGGACGGGCGGCCCTCGCGGCGGAAGAACGAGCCCGGGATCTTGCCCGCGGCGTACATGCGCTCTTCAACGTCGACGGTCAGCGGGAAGAAGTCGAATCCTTCGCGCGGCTGGTTGGATGCGGTGGTGGTGGCCAGCATCATGGTCTCTTCGTCGAGGTACGTGGTGACGGAACCGTCGGCCTGGCGCGCGAGCTGGCCGGTCTCGAAACGAATGGTGCGGGTGCCGAAGTCGCCGTTATCCAGCGTGGCAACCGCTTCGGTGACGCCGAAATCTTCATCGACGTGGACATCAAACGAGTTGTTTGGCTTAAAGTTGCGCAAAAGATCCCTCTCCTTCGAAGGCGTGTTGGCGATCATCGGTGCCGCCATGTCATAGGTGTTCTTGCAACGGGCAGCAATAATAGCAAAAAACGCCCCACCGTGCAGGTGAGGCGTTATTTTTGGCGCTATTGCTTAGCGACGAAGACCCAGACGGGCAATGAGATCACGGTAGCGATCAACATTGTTCTCGCGCAGGTACTTCAGCAGACCACGACGACGACCAACGAGCAGCAGCAGGCCACGACGAGAGTGGTGATCGTGCTGGTGGTCCTTCAGGTGCTCGGTCAGGTTGTTGATACGCGCGGTGAGCAGCGCAACCTGTGCCTCGGTGGAACCGGTGTCGGTCTCGTGGATGCCGTACTCCTTGAGGATTTCGGCCTTCTTCTCAGTGGACAGTGCCATGAGGTGCTCCTTGGTTGTTTCAGTTCGCGTTCTACGGAAAAAGTCTGTGCTGCACCATAACTGCCGCGAACCACAGTCGTCTGGCGCAAGACCTCAAAGAGGTTACACGACCGGCGTGGACTGCGCCAAACTCGTCAGACGTCGCATGAACTCCTCGAGAAAACCTGCGGTGTCTACCGTGACGGCCACTGCGGCGGACTTGTCCGGGTCGTTCAGGCGGGTTTCGTCGCCAATCGTGCGCCCACGCGTCTCGCCCTCGGTGTCCACCTTCATGTTGATGCCAAGCGTGTCCACCAAACCCGGCTGGATAGCCACGGCAACCGCCAACGGGTCGTGCAGTCCGCAGCCACCAAGGTGTGGCGAGGTGGTCTTGTAGGCGTCGATGTAGTAGTTCGTGATGTCGGCAAGGAACTTCCCGCCGGTGGTGCCCAGTTCGGCCCACTTCGCGGTCTCTTTAGTGGTCAAAAGCGTTTGCAGCGTGACGTCAAGACCGATCATGGTGACGTTGCGCAGCTGGCGGAATAACAGGTCGGTTGCTTCGGGGTCCTGGTTGATGTTCGCTTCGGACCAGGCGGTGACGTTGCCTGGGACGGTGAGCGCGCCGCCCATCATCACAATATTGGCGTTTTCGCGGAACACGTTGGACGCTTCAACTGCTGCTGCGATTGTGGTGGACGGGCCTGTGGGCACGATGATGAGGTCATCGCCGTACGCCGTAACCGATTCGACGAGGAAGTCCACCGCAGACGTCGATTCCACCTGACGCGTCGGATCAGGGATCTCCACCTCGCCAATGCCATTTTTGCCGTGGATGAACGCGGAGATCTCCTGGACCTCGAAGGAGTCCTTCGCGCGTGCGTGGTCTGGGCCTGCGAACACCGGAATGTCTGTGCGGCCAAACAGCTCCAAGATGGCAAGGGTGTTGCGCACTGAATCCTCGACAACCACGTTGCCGTAGGTGCAGGTCACGCCGATGAGTTCTACTTCGGGCGACGCGAGTGCGTACGCCAGTGCCAGGGCATCGTCGATGCCGGTGTCTAGGTCCAGGATCAGCTTCGTGGTCATGCACCGAGAATATCGCGGGTGGTGTCCACATCGCGCGCCATGTGCTCAAGTAATTCCTCAACGGAGTCAAACTTGACCATGTCGCGAACCTTGCCCACGAACTCCACTCGGGCCATCCGCCCGTACAGGTCAGCGTCGCGGTCGAGCACAAACGACTCAACGCTGCGCCGGTTGTCGCCAAACGTGGGGTTCGTCCCCACGGAGATCGCCGCTGGGTAGCGCACGCCGGGTTCCATGTCGCCGTCGATGGGGGCGTCGTCGATGATGGTGAGCCAGCCCGCGTAGACACCGTCAGCCGGGATCGCGGCCGCATCGGATGCGTACTGGTTGGCCGTCGGGTACCCCAGTTCCTTGCCGCCACGGCCGGCACCACGTTCAATCGGTGCGATCACAGAGAACGGCCGTCCCATGTAGTCGGTCGCCGTTTGTACGTTTCCGCCGGAGAGTTCGTCGCGGATGGCGGTGGAGCAGACCTTGACGCCGCCGTCGGAAAGCAATCGCACAATCGTCACGTCGATGCCTGCGCGCTCCCCTAGCTGCGCCATGGATGTAGCGGTGCCTGCGGCATCCTTTCCAAAGGTGAAATTCTCCCCCACCAGCACGTGGCGGGCGCGCAGTTGGCCCACGAGTACGTCCTCCACGTACCCCTCGGGCGAAACCCCGCCGAGCTCGTGCCGGAAATCAATGACAAGCAAGTAGTCCACGCCCAACTCAGCGATGTGGCGGGCGCGCTCCTCAAGCGACATCAGCGCCGCAGGTGTGTGACCTGGGGCGAATACCGTCACGGGGTGCGGGTCAAAGGTCATGACCACGCTCGGCACACCGAGTTCACGTGCGGTATCCACGGCCTTCGAGATCAGCAGTTGGTGGCCTCTGTGCACACCGTCAAAGACGCCGATAGTGACGACGGTGCCACCAGGCTCGCCAAACGTTTCCGGCACTGCGTCGAGGCCACGCAAAATATCCACGGGGGACACAGTACGGCATACTTCAAAAGCATGAACGATCCCCTCGAAAAGTCCGGCATTGTTGTCGTCGATAAGCCTCAGGGCTTGACGAGTCATGACGTGGTGGCGCGTCTGCGTCGGTTCTTCGGTACTCGCAAGGTTGGCCACGCTGGCACGCTCGACCCGATGGCCACGGGCGTGCTTGTCGCAGGCATTGAGCGCGGCACGAAGCTGCTGGCGCACCTGGTCGCAGAGGACAAGGTCTACGAAACGACGATCCGCCTCGGTGCGTCCACGACCACAGATGATGCGGAGGGCGAGATCACCGAAACGCACGACGCGTCTGAGGTAACCGACGACGCGATCCACGAGCAGATCGCACTGCTGACCGGCGATATCATGCAGGTTCCGTCGAAGGTGTCCGCGATCAAGATCGATGGGCGCCGCGCCCACGAACTGGTGCGCGCCGGTGAGGAGGTCACCATTCCTCCCCGCCCCGTGACCGTCCACGCTTTCGATGTCAGCGAGATCCGCCACCACGATGGCGTCGTCGACATCGACGCCCGCGTGCATTGTTCCTCCGGCACCTATATCCGCTCGCTGGGCCGCGACCTCGGCGCAGCACTGGGGGTTGGCGGGCATTTGATTGCTTTGCGACGAACCTCCGTCGGCCCATTCTCCATCGACGACGCGCACACCCTCGAAGGGTTGGAAGACAATGCTGTGTTGTCGCTGACCATGGATGAGACACTGACCCGCTCGTGGCCGGTGCTTGATGTCAATACTGATGAATACGCGGCGCTATCCATGGGCAAGTGGCTCGAGCCGCGCGGTTTGAAGGGCGTGCACGCCGCCGTCGGACCAGACGGCAAAGCAGTCGCCCTAGTGAAAGAGCAGGGCAAGCGCCTAGCCACGGTGTTTGTGGCGCGGCCATCCACGCTTTAGCTCTTAGCGCACGTACGTGGAAGCCACCACGTAGCCACCACGGACCACCCAGCGGCCCTCAAACACCGGCACCGGCGCGGGACGGGCGAGGAGCTGCGAGACAAACGTGCCGTCGGCGCGCAACTCAATTTCGGCTTCGTCGAAATCTAGCCAACGCCGTGTCATCGGAAACCAGCACTTGTAGGTCGCTTCCTTGGCGCAAAACAGCAGCCGGTCGGCCCATTGCTGCCCCTGCTCACGCATACCGTTGACCATCGCGATCTCAGTATCACTGGCGATCGACTCCAGCACCCCGTCTGGCAGCGATTCTGCCGGCTCCGCATCGAGCCCCATCGACAGTACGTACCGGGTTGGTGCTGCGACAGCGGCGCGCAGGCCATCGGTATGGGTCAGCGAGCCGGTAAACCCCTCTGGCCACAACGGCATACCGCGTTCCCCGCGCAGGATTGCGCCTGCAGATTCCACGCCCAGTTCGCGCAGTGCCTGGTGTGCGCACCAGCGGGCATCGCCGAACTCTCCCTTGCGCAAATCGACTGCGGTTTTGACCTCTTGGCGCTCCGCCGGGTGCAGGTCGTCGTAGCGGGTGAGGTCGCCGGCGTCGTCGGTAAGTAAAAAGACGCAGCGTGCTTCTGGAGGAAACAGCGAAATATCTTGCATCACTATTCAACCTCCATGACCGGGTACGGGAATTGCCGCGTGGACGGGTGGTGGCGCCACTCGCGCGGATAGCCCAGGGAGACCTCAATGTGGTCGACGCCATCGACCTTGGTCACCCCCGGCATGTGCAGGTGACCGTACACCACTGCCTGCGCGTTGTAGCGCTTGGGCCATGTCCTGGTGTGCCGGGTCCCGCACCACAGGGCGATTTCGGACCACATCATGCGCTGCACCGGCTCCTGCACCAGCGGCCAGTGGTTGACCAGAATCGTCGGCCCGCTAATGCGGGATAAGCGTTTGGTGGTGTAGGCCAAACGGTCCCAGCACCAGCCACGGATATCCACAAATGGTGCGATGGCAAACTCGTCTGTCATCACCACGTTGTTGTCGTGGGCGGCCTGCAGGGCTTCGTCGACAGTCATTTCCCTGCTGCGGAACGAATAGTCGTACAGCGTAAATAGCGGCGCGATGGTCACTCCGCCGAACACCGGATAGCGATCTTCCGGGGTAATCACACCGATAGCGCGCATCGCTTGAACCAGCATGGCGTACTTTTCTCGGCCGCGGTACCTGTCCGCAGAACGGCAAAATAGCTCGTGGTTGCCGGGCACCCAGATGACGGTGTCGAACCGACTGGCCAGTTCTGTCATCACTTCAACGATGAGTTCGAACCGTTCGGCCACGTCGCCAGCGACGATGAGCCAGTCAGACGGGTCAGTAGGCTGGATGTCGTCGATTTTTGGGCCGTTGAGCTTCACTGCGGCGTGCAGGTCGCTGACTGCCCAGAGTGTCGTGGTCATGCGTCATTCCTACCATCACCGCTTGTCACTGCCCATCGCATGGAACGGAACCTGTGCACTACACCTACGAGGCGCACAAGGATTTGGCCGAGTTGTCCGACCCAAATACCGGTCAGGCCCCAGCCGAAGAAACCGGAAGCGATGATGATCGGCAGCGCAACCCCGAGCAGCGAAAACAGTGTCAGGTTGCGCAGGTACGCCGCATCCGCCGCACCAAGCAGCACACCGTCGAGCGCAAACACTGCTCCCCCGGCGATGATCATGGCGATAAACAACAGCCACGGCAGCTGCAGCGTATCGACGACCGCCTGATCCTGCGTAAACAAACCCAGAATCGGCTCACGGAACAACGCGAACACCACGGCCAGCACGACCGCGAAGACCATCGAGTACTTCAATGCGTGCTCACCAACGGCGCGTGCGTCCTGCGCCCCTGCCCGCCCCAAAGCCGAGCCGGTCAGGGTCTGCGCCGCAATAGCCAGCGAATCAAGCACGAGTGTGAGGAAGTTCCACAGCTGCAGCATCAACTGGTGAGCAGCAAGCGCAACCACGCCGAAGCGACCAGCAACTGCAGCAGCGGTCAGCAACGAGACTTGAAACGATAACGACCGCAAAATCAGGTCGCGGCCTAACACGAGCTGCTTGGAAATCACCGACCACTGCGGCGCCCAGCCCCGGCCCGACGTCCGGTGCTCCCTGATCAGGAACACCACGAACAACGTTGATGTGATCCCCATGCCAATCACGTTGGATATCGCGGAGCCCACAAGCCCGTACTTGTTCACCAACAACGGCAACGAGATCGCGCCGGGAATGAGGCCACACAACGTTAAGTAAAAGGGCAATCGCGTATTTTGCACGCCGCGCATCCAGCCGTTTCCGGCCATAATGATCAGCGTCATTGGAATGGCGAATGCGGATACACGCATCCAGGACGCAGCGCGCACACTCGTGTCAACGTCACCTGCAAGCGCCATCGCCAACGGCTGGGCGAACACCCACACAATCAGCGCCAAGATCGCGCCCACCCCGAGCGCTACCCAGGTAGCTTGTACACCTTCCTCGACTGCCTGATCGCGTTTTCCGGCACCATAAAACCGCGAGCTGCGCGCCGTCGTGCCATAGGACAAAAACGTCAATTGGGTTGTCACGGTCGACTGAATGGCAGCGCCTGCAGCGAGTGCAGCCAGCTGCGCGGTGCCGAGCCTGCCAACGACAGCGGTATCCAGCAACAGGTACAGCGGGTTGGCTGCCAGCACGCCGAGCGCGGGCAGCGCGAGCATCAAGATATCCCGCGCGGTTGGTGTGCGGGCAGCGTCCGCGCCCCTCATCGGTCGGCGGGTTCCGGCAATGCGTCGAGCAGGTCGCGGACGACCTCAGAGCGCGAACCGGTGGCCGAGTACCCCGCTGCTGCCTTGTGTCCGCCACCGCCAAGAGAGCGCGCGACGGTTGAAACGTTCAGCACCGTAGAACGCAGCGACATCGCCCAGTGCTTGCTGCTGTACTGCTTCAACACCACGCCGACGTCGGTGCCTTCAAGGGCACGGGCGTAGTCGATGATCGCCTCGACCGTTGGCTGACTCATTCGCGCTAACAACCCCGTGGGGATGGTGAGCACTGCAACGGAGAGCCCCTTGACCGGAATGATCTGGGTTTCCGCCAACACCGCGCCCATGAGCTGGAGGTCAGTCGCACTCATCGTGTCCATCAGGTCCAGCGCAATCTGGCGAGTATTCAGGCCGTAGCCCATCAGCTCCGCGGCCAAACGGTGCATCCTCGGTGTGCCCCACCGGAAGCTGCCGGTGTCGGTGACCAAGCCCGCGTACAGGCAGTACGCGATGTCCTCGTCAAGCTCCACCCCAAGATGATCAAGCAACTCGCGGATCATCGTTGTGGTCGATTCGGACTCGACGATCAAATTCATGTCGCCGAAACCGGGGTTGGTGTTGTGGTGATCGATGACAACAACGCGCGACGGGTTATCCGTAACATCAATCAGGAATGCTCCTGTGCGATCTGCGGAGGCACAATCCACGGTGACAACAAGGCCATCCTCCGGCAAAGTTTCGCCGTAGATGATCTCATCGACTCCCGGGATAGTGCGCATATTCGCCGGGTGCGGCAACGGCTGGCCAATGTAAACGTCGTTGTCGATACCAAGCGCCGTGAGCCCCTTTGCGAGCGCACACGCCGACCCGATCGCATCCGCATCGGGGTTGATGTGTGCGACCACGTTGACGCGGTCCGCGGCGCGGATACGAGCGGCAACCTCGGCAAATAGCGGAGCATGCTCCGCAAACAGCTGGCTGTTCAGGGCACTACTCCCCTTCACCGGAGCGCTTGTACGGGTCAGCATCGCCAGCCGGCTTCGCATTTGCGCGCAGCTTTGCTAGCTCCTCGTCACGCGCGCGGGCACGGTTGAGCAGCTCCTCCATGTGCGCGGAAGCTTCCGGCACGGTATCGCGCTCAAACGAGATGGTCGGCGTGAACCGAACCGAAAGCTGATCTCCCACGATCTTGCGGATCTGCCCGCGAGCACGGTTGAGCGCCTCAGCGGCCTGCTCGTAGTCAGGTTCGTCGTCGATCTCTTGGCCACGCACTGTGTAGTAAATGGTGGCGTCATGAAGGTCCCCGGTGACTCGGGTGTCGGTCACAGTGACCAACTCCAGCCGGCGGTCCTTAATCTCCCGCTCAATCGCGGAAGCAACAATCGTCTGAATCTGCTTCGCCAACCGCTGGGCGCGGGTGTTATCAGCCATGTCACTCCTCCTCAAAACTTCTGCATAGTGTAACCCCCGCCGAGCACGTGCGTGCGGGGCGGGGGTTTCGTCGATAAGCAATTGCTTTGCGACGACTAGTCGCGCGGGACCTCGACCATCTCGTAGGTCTGAATGATGTCGCCCACCTGGATATCCGGGTAGGACAGCACCATGCCGCACTCGTAGCCCTTGGCTACCTCGTTGACGTCGTCCTTCTCGCGGCGCAGCGAATCGATCGACGCATCCGGAGTAATGACGTTGCCGTCGCGGACCAGGCGCAGCTTCGCACCGCGCTTGACCTTGCCCTCGGTAACCATGCAACCTGCGATGAGGCCGACTGCGGAAGCCTTGAAGATCTGACGTATCTCGGCTTCGCCCAGGTCGCGCTCTTCGTAGATCGGCTTGAGCATGCCCTTGAGCGCCTGCTCCACATCCTCGATCGCCTGGTAGATGACCGAGTAGTAGCGGATCTCCACGCCTTCGGCATTCGCCTCTTCCGTGGCCTTGCCGTCCGCGCGGACGTTGAAGCCAATGATGATGGCGTCGGATGCCGCCGCGAGGGTGACGTTGGTCTGGGTCACAGCACCGACGCCACGGTCGATGATGTTGACCTGCACCTCGTCGTCGACCTCGATCTTGAGCAGCGCCTCCTCGAGGGCTTCCACCGAACCGGCGTTGTCGCCCTTGAGGATTAGGTTGAGCTGGCTGCGCTCCTTGAGAGCCTGATCCAGGTTCTCCAAAGAGACACGCTTCTTACGACGTGCCTGCATCGCCGCACGCTGACGAGCGTCACGCTGCGCAGCAATCTGGCGAGCCACACGGTCATCCTCAACCACGAGCAAGTTGTCGCCCGGGCCAGGAACACCGTTGAGGCCCTGGACCTGAACCGGACGGGACGGGCCTGCCTCTTCCACGTCCTCGCCCCACTCGTCGACCATGCGACGCACGCGACCGAAGTTGCCGCCGACGACAATCGAGTCACCGACGCGTAGGGTGCCGCGCTGCACGATGACGGTGGACACCGGGCCACGGCCACGGTCCAGGTGGGACTCGATGGCAATACCTTGTGCGTCCATGTCTGGGTTCGCCGTGAGCTCAAGCGCCGCATCTGCGGTCAGGAGCACAGCCTCCAGCAGGTTGTCGATACCGGTGCCCTGCTTCGCGGAGATGTCAATGAACATGGTGTCGCCGCCGTACTCTTCCGGCACGAGGCCGTACTCGGTGAGCTGGCCACGGATCTTCTCCGGGGAAGCCTCCGGCTTATCCACCTTGTTCACTGCAACCACGATCGGCAGTTCCGCAGCCTTGGCGTGGTTAATCGCCTCAACGGTCTGCGGCATGACGCCGTCGTCCGCTGCCACCACGAGGATGGCCAAGTCGGTCGACTTCGCACCACGGGCACGCATGGCGGTAAACGCCTCGTGGCCCGGGGTATCCAGGAACGTGATCTTACGCGGGTGGCCGTCGAGGGTGACCTCGGTCTGGTATGCACCAATGCCCTGGGTAATACCGCCGGCCTCGCCACGACCCACGTTTGCCTTGCGGATGGAGTCCAACAGGCGGGTCTTACCGTGGTCGACGTGACCCATGACGGAGACCACTGGAGGACGCTGCTCGAGCTCCTCTTCGCCGCCTTCGTCCTCACCGAACTGCAGGTCGAAGGATTCGAGCAGTTCACGGTCCTCGTCCTCCGGCGAGACAATCTGGACCTCGTAGTTGATCTCAGCGCCGAGCAGCTGCAGGGTGTCCTCAGACACGGACTGCGTTGCCGTCACCATCTCACCGAGGTTGAACAGCGCCTGCACCAGCGACGATGCATCGGTGTTGATCTTCTCAGCGAGGTCAGACAGGGTCGCGCCTTGGCGCAGGCGGACGGTCTTGCCACCGCCGTCGGGGAGACGAACGCCACCGATGACGTTCGGCTTGTGCATCTCCTCGTACTCAGCCCTCTTCTGGCCCTTGGACTTGCGGCGCTTGCCGGGTGCACCACCCGGACGGCCGAATGCACCTGCGGTACCGCCGCGACGTCCGCCGCGACCGCGGAAACCGCCACCCGGTCCGCCGAAACCGCCACGCTGTGGCCCGTTCTGGCCACCACGGCCACGACCACGGCCACCGCCGCGGCCACCGGCCGGTGCAGCCTTCGCAGGCATTTGTGTCGGCGACGGACCTGCCGGCATATCCGCCGGGGACGGACGGTTGCCGCCACCCTGACGGGCACCACCCGGGCGTGGGCCGCCCTGGCCCTGGCCACCGCGACCCTGCCCCGGACGTCCACCCGGACGCGGCGGGCGCTGCCCACCGCCGGTATTGGACGAGAACGGGTTGTTAGCAACGCGCGGGCGTCCACCAGGCTTCGGCATCGGGCGAGGCATACCGCCCGGAGTCGGGCCGTCCTTCTTCGCAGCAGCCGGCTTCGGCGCTGCAGGCTTTGGAGCTGCGGGCTTTGGAGCTGCGGGTTTAGGTGCGCCTGGCTTCGGGGCGGAACCCGCAGGCTTCGGCGCTGCAGGCTTCGGTGCGCCCGGCTTCGGGGCGCCTGGCTTCTGGGCCGGCTCACCCGCAGCCTTCGCAGCCGGTGCCTTCGGAGCAGCCGGAGCCGGCTTCGGCTTCGCAGCCTCGCCCGGCTTTGGTGCGGAACCGGCGGGCTTCGGCGCTGCAGGCTTGGCACGGTTCTGGCCAGGCTTCTTCAGCGGCGGTTTCGCCGGAGTCGGTGCTTCCTTCTTTTCGTTGTCGTCTGCGCCACCGCCATTGAGCTTGGCGTAGTGCGCCTTCATCTTCTTGATGACAGGCGGCTCAATGGTCGACGACGCCGTCTTCACAAACTCACCCTGTTCTTTCAGGGTTGCGAGTAATTCCTTACTTGTTACGCCGAGCTGCTTAGCCAACTCGTGTACGCGTAGCTTTCCGGACACATGTCTCCTTGTTGTTCATGCTAGGAGCCCAGTGCCCTTCGGCTACCGGCCCCTAGACGTGGTCAGTGACTTTCATCGCTGATGCTGCTTCATGGTTGCGTACTCATCAGTGTTCGGTCTTTCCTTCATTCTCTGGGTCGACCGCCTCGGCGCTTCTGCTTTGCGACGAGGCGAGGTACGTACGTACATGACCTAGGTCTACTTTCGCAGACAGACGGAGCGCTCGCCCAAAGGCGCGGCGTTGTTCCGCCAGCTCGACTGCGTCCAACGACGGGGTAATCCATGCTCCCCGACCAGGCAGTTTCCGGTCCGGGTCGGCGAGGATCTTCCCCGGCACGTCCGGATCGGCGACCACGCGCAACAGTTCGACGTCGGGGTGAGTTTTTCGGGTGGCAATACAGGTACGTGTGCGGATGGGGTGCTTACGCATTCCGCTCATTCGCATCCTTCCCGCAACCTATCTGCCGTCTAACACTGTGCCGTTATGTCTCACACCGGCGCACTCGTGTGCGTGGTGGGCCGCCGCACCCAACGTGCGGACGCAAAGCCGTTAAACACTGTACGCGAAAACCCGCAGAATCTGTACTTCCTGCGGGTTTCATAAACGTTGGCAAAGACCTTATTCGTCGTCGGCGATATCAGCGTCGGAGCGGATGTCGATCTTCCAGCCGGTCAGGCGGGCGGCCAGGCGGGCGTTTTGGCCTTCCTTGCCGATGGCCAAGGAGAGCTGATAGTCCGGCACCGTCACGCGAGCCGCTTGCATATCCGCATCGAGCACCGTGACATCCACCACTTTCGAGGGGGCCAGGGAGTTACCGACGTACTTCGCCGGGTCCGCATCCCAATCGATGATGTCGATCTTCTCGCCGCCGAGCTGCTGCATGATGTTGGTCACGCGCGCTCCTCGAGGCCCGATGCACGCGCCCTTGGCGTTGACACCCTTGACGGTTGCACGCACCGCAACCTTGGAGCGGTGGCCTGCCTCGCGCGCGATGCTGACAATCTCTACCGAACCGTCGGCTACCTCCGGCACCTCGAGTGCGAACAGGCCTCGAACCAACTCGGGGTGCGTGCGCGACAGGTTGACCTGCACGCGCTTGTCGCCCTTGTTCACACCCACCACGTAAGCCTTGATGCGATCGCCGTGGCGCAACACTTCGCCCGGGATCTTCTCTGCCGGCAGCAGGATGCCGTCCTGCGGGTCTGCCTCCGTACCGAGCTGGACGATGCTGATGCCGCGCGCCTCTGCGTGGGCATCGCGCTGGACCAGCCCAGAGACAATCTGGCCCTCGAGTTCGGCGTACTCGCCGTAAACGCGGCCAGCCTCCGCTTGGCGCAGACGGCCCTTGATCGCGTCACGCACGGCGACGGAACCAATTCGGGAGAAGTTCACCGGCGTGTCGTCGTATTCAGAGATGACTTCGCCTTCGGCGTCGAGCTCGCTGACGATAACGGCAACGTCGCCCGTTTCGGTGTCAATGTCCACACGCGCCTTGGAACGCTCCGTACCGCTTTCCTCCTTGAACTCGCGGTATGAAAACAGCAACGCGTTTGCGATGGTGGTCAGCAGATCCTCCATCGAAATGCCCTGCTGCTCTTCGATGGTTTTCAGCGCGTTCAAGTCGATATTCACTTGTTTCCTTCCTGTGCCGCCGCTGCGGCTTCGAGCTCTGCAAACGTCTGATCCGCCAGCTCAACTTCTGCTGCTGGCGGCGCGTTGAACTCAATTTCTACCACTGCACCAGCAATTTCTGAAACCGGTGCAATTCGCACCTCATCGCCCTTTTTCGACGAACGCACCAGCGCAACATGCTCCTGCGCCTCATCCAGTACGGCGATGCGCCACTTCTGCTCACCCGCCTTAATCAGACGGCCCTGGTTGCGACGGAAGTGTCGCGGCTGCGTCAGCGGCATATCCACACCAGGGGTGGTCAGTTCAAGCGTGTATCCGGCGCCGAAGTTGACTTCCCCGCGCTGCTCGAGGTCGTCGAAAAGCGTTGATAGCTCATTGGACACTTCCTCCAACTCATCCAGCGTCGGGTGCGTATCCGAGTCGAGCGCAATAACGACCTGCGATTTCTTCCCCGCCTTGACGGTGCGAATGTTCTCAATGTCCATCGCGTACGCCTTCACGACAGGGGCGACCAATTGTTCAAGTTCGTTATTTGTGGGAAATGCCATGCGTCAAACCTAGCGTGTAACGTGCAGCGGGTGAAGAAACTGCTTGTTTTGCCAGCTGTACTGCTCCTGACCAGTTGCACAGTGATGGATGTTGTCGGCCCTCGCGCCAACGGCGAGATCATGTCGCTGGCCAAGCAAGCCTCCGCTGATTGGGTGTTCGGGGAGCACCCCGAGTGGGCGGAACTGCGCAAGTTCCAGAGCGAGCAGCTTCAAGACGAAGCACTGCGCCTGTGCGGCACGGACGAAACTGGACAGACCCCGCAGTCCTGCAACGTCGGGTATGGCGACACCGACCTTCCGGCAGCAGCGGACGGCGCAGCCCTTTTGGAGCACACCGTCACCGCCGCCGACAAGGTGCCTGACGATTCGGTTGACCTCGTAGTAGCCCAAGCCATCGATGCACTTGCGCTCACTCCTGTCAAGATTGAGATCGAGGGCCCGCTTGACGACGACGCCGCGACCCAATCCGCCGCCGACCTCCTCGCCCGCGAAAACGCGATGTATTACGGCCTCGGCCTCGCGCTCGCCCATGCCGACGAGGCTTTGCGCACCCGCATTAGCGAACTGCGCGAGGCATCCCACGAACGCACCGAGGCGCTTACGGAACTGCTCGGCGACACAGACGGCCAATCGTTAGTTCCCGCCGCCGGATACACCTTCGCGGACGGCTACAACGACCCCCAGACAACGCAAGAGGCCACCGCGCTCGTCGAAACGATGCACGGTGACCTTGTCAAACAGTGGCGCTACGCCGCCGCTCACGCAGAGACCAAGCAGTGGCGCAAGGCGGCAATCCAACTCGCCGCCCACGCCCAGCGGGCCTAGCCGTCGCGTCTAGCCTGAGCGCCTAGCCGCGGCGCTCTGCGACCAGTTCCTGGACCTTCGCCACGATCTCGTCGGCAGGGACTTCGAGAGTCTCGCCACCGCGGATACGCAGCTCGACGATGCCGTCTGCGAATGCGCGGCCCAGGATCACGATGAACGGCATGCCGAGCAGTTCCGCATCCTTGAACTTGACGCCTGGGGAGACCTTCGGGCGGTCGTCGAAAAGCACCTCGAGCCCGGCGTCGGAGAGTTCAGCCGCGATGCGGTCGCCTGCCTCGAGCGCAGCAGCGTCCTTGTTCGCCACAGCCACATGCACCTGGTACGGGGCGATCTCCACCGGCCAGACCAGGCCCTTGTCGTCGTGGCGCTGCTCCGCCACCACAGCGAGCATGCGAGAGATACCGATGCCGTAGGAACCCATGGTCGGCACGGCACGCTTGCCGTTTTCGTCCAGGATCTGCACGTCCATGGCTTCGGTGTACTTGCGGCCCAGCTGGAAGATGTGGCCAAGCTCGATGCCGCGGGCGAGTTTCACGGTGCCGTTGCCGGACGGCGACGGGTCGCCTTCCTTGATCTCGGCGGCCTCGATGTAGCCGTCGACGGTGAAGTCGCGACCAGCGACCAGTCCGACGACGTGCTTCTGCGGAGCGTCCGCACCGGTGATCCACGCGGAGCCTTCGACCACACGCGGGTCTGCGAGCACACGCACACCGTTGGCCTGGAGCGCACGCGGACCAACGTAGCCCTTGACCAGGAAATCATTCTTGGCAAAGTCTTCGTCGCTTGCCAACTCGAAGGTCGCCGGCTCGAGCGATGATTCCAGGCGCTTCTCGTCCAGTTCGCGGTCACCCGGGATGAGCACGCCGACCAACTGTGGGCCGACCGGCTTGCCGTCCTCATCCACGGCGCGCGGATCGTTGACCTTGATCATCATGCACTTGAGGGTGTCGGAGGCTTCGGCAGGGCGGTCGTCGATAAGCACTCCTGCGCTCTGCGCCCACTCCACGAGTGCCGCGATGGTCTCGGACTTCGGGGTGTCGTGCTCGACAGCCTCAGGCAGCCCTTCGACCGCACGGGCTTCCGGAGCGACCGTGGTCACGGCCTCGACGTTGGCGGCGTAATCGCCTGCGGTGGACACCACGAAAGTGTCCTCGCCGTTGTCGGAGTACGCGAGGAACTCCTCGGATGCGGAGCCACCCATGGCGCCGGAAGTGGCCTGGCAGATCTCGTACTTCAATCCCACGCGGTCGAAGATGCGCTGGTAGGTCGCACGGTGGTTTGCATACGACTCATCCAGGCCCTCGTCCGACATGTCGAAGGAGTAGGAATCCTTCATCACAAACTCACGCCCGCGAAGGATGCCCGCGCGCGGACGTGCCTCATCGCGGTACTTCGTCTGAATCTGGTACAGCGTGACCGGGAAATCCTTATACGACGAGTACAGATCCTTCACCGCCGTAGTGAACATCTCCTCATGCGTCGGGCCGAGCAGCATGTCCGCACCCTTACGGTCCTTCAGGCGGAACAGGTCATCGCCGTATTCGGTCCAGCGGTTCGTCGCCTCGTAGGGCTCGCGCGGCAGCAGTGCCGGAAACAGCAGTTCCTGGCCACCCATTGCGTCCATCTCCTCGCGCACCACACCCTCGATCTTGCGCAGCGCACGCAGACCAAGCGGCAGCCAGGAGTACACGCCCGGCGCGGCACGGCGGACGTAACCAGCACGGACAAGCAGTTTGTGGCTCGGCACTTCAGCGTCGGCCGGGTCTTCGCGCAGAGTGCGCAGGAACAGCGTGGACAGGCGAGTAATCATGCGGGGCAGTTTACCCGGTAGCTTGTTCGTCATGCTGATCGTCCTCCCTCCTTCCGAAACCAAAGCGCCCGGCGGCACCGACGCTGCGATGGCGTTGTCGTTTCCGTCGTTGGATCCCATTCGCAATTCGCTTCTCGACGAACTCACCCACACCCTCGTCGACACCCCCGCCTCCAAGCAGGCAGAGGCGGAGGAGAACCTCACGTTGCGTGACAATCCGGTGACGCATGCCATCGAGCGCTACACGGGTGTGCTGTACGACTCGCTCGATGCCTCCACGTTGTCCGCCGATGCGCTATCGCGCCTTGCCGTTGGCTCCGCGCTGTTCGGCGTAGTCCGTGCGGGCGACCTCATCCCCCGCTACCGCCTGTCCGCCGGGATGAAACTGGGCGGCAAGACGTTGCGCGCCTGGTGGGGATCCGCCGTGACGGATGCACTTGCAGACTGCGGCTTTGTCATCGACATGCGCTCCGGCGCCTACCAGAACCTCGGCCCTGTCCCCGGCGCGCTGACCATCCGCGTGGAACAGGCCGACACCGGCAAGGTGGTCAGCCACTTCAACAAGAAGTACAAGGGCGAGCTGGCCCGGGTTCTGGCGCCACACGACGCTGCGTCTGCTTCGGAGGTCGTGGACCTGTCCGTGGCTGCGGGCTTCGACGTGTCTGTCGACGGCACGCTGTTGACCATGCGTGTGTAGGTGTCACGCCGCCTGGGTGTGTGCTGCCCCGTTGTCTGCTTCTCGCGCCTGGGCGAGGGCGAGCAGGGCGCGGGCGTCGTCGACAAACTCGTCTTCCTTAAACAACAGATCATGCGGCGACGCCCTGAGCAGGAACACACCACGTTTGAGCAGATGTTTCTCCCGCTTGCGCTCTTGTCGCAGCGTCTCGTCGGTTTTCTTAAACGTGACCCCGTCGTATTTGTAATCCCCGTCGATCTCCAAGATCAGTGCCCCGAGGCGTAGGTCCACCTCGTAGCCCGCGAACATGCCGTTGACGATCCAGCCGTCGGCCACCCGCTCAATCAACACGGCGCGTGCGTACGACTCGAACGGCGACCGCGAGTTACCCACCGCGTATCGCAGCACTTTCCGCAATACACCTATCCCCTTGACACGGCCAAGCTTGTCGGCTTCCGCCTCCACGGTCGCACGATCGGTGTGGTGTTTGAGCACCCAGTCCATCGCCACCAGCCCCTCCCTGAACCCGTAGCGCAGGGCGATCTCGAATGCGGTGGTCAGCTCGTCGGTAACGCGCAATGTGTCAAAGTGCTTGATCACAGTCTCGCAGTTGCGCGCACGGTGATAGACGGTATTGTCCGGCCACTGTCTTCTCGATGGTGTCCTGCCGTTCGGGAGCAACAGTTCTACCGGTTCGTTTGAGTCCGTGGTCACCAGCCACATCCCCAGTACACGCGCCGCAGACCTGCCAGCCAGCGCCGCCTTCCTCGCTGCCTGACCTGCTGCAACCGCCTGCACCCAGCGCTTTTCGTAAAACGCCAACGCGTGAAAGTCGGCCTGTAGCATCGCATGCCTTGCCGACAACGCGACTGTCCTACCTGCTTGTGTATCTCTACGGTCGATCACCTTGCTCAGGATCTCCCGTTGCCTCCCCATATCCATGCCACAACGATTGCAGAGATCCCGTGTCGGCGGAAGACCCCGCCCGTTTTTGTGGATAACTTCGGGTAACTCCGGATACTTTCGCGCCGGTTATCCACAGCCTAAAAGACGATATCGTCTTTTAGCATTTGCGCGGATCTAAAACCCCAGGTCGCGGCTCCATCGCCGGCACAAAAGACGATATCGTCTTTTGGGCTGTGTCTAAGATCGCCTACATGCCTGCCCATTACCGTCGCTATGCCCTCGCTGCCCTGGCCTACGCAGCCGCGTTCGCGTACATCCTGCTGCGTTGGGACGCGATCCCCGACCCGGTGCCGGTCCATTTCAACGTCAACGGCGACGCGGACGGATTCGAACCGAAAACCCTGCTTCACGCGACGTTCTTGATCACAATCGGCATCGCCATCTCCATATCGATGCTCGCGTGCGTACCGCCGAAAACCCTCGCACGCCAGACCGTGAACGTACCGGAGGACAAGGCGTTGCCGTATTCGGAGACGGCGGCGGCGCGCGTCGAGAAGCTGTGCGATGCCACAGCCGATTTCATGTCGAAGACCCTCCTCGCTATGGCGGTCTTGTTCGCGCTGACCAACGTCTCGATGATGCTGCCGGACATCTCGCTGCCATTCTGGCTGGAGATCGCACTGTGGATCGCATTCACCGTCTACATCGTCGTCGTAGCAATCCGCATGACCACGGCCAAGGACGGCATCGAACCCGACGAAGCGGAGCAACAACGCAACCACCTGCTGCGGATGCAGGGTGGCATGGGCACCTACAAGGAGCCGAACGACCCAATGGTCGCCGCGGTGCTGCCGCAGGCCCCGGGCAAGATCTCGGTCAACACGGCACACGCGCCGGGCAAGCGTTACCTGTGGCGTGTGATGACAAGCGTCGTCGCAGTCCTGGTGGTCTGTCTCCTGTTTGTGTTTATCTAACGGCTACAGCACGTTGAGGAACACCGTCACCACGAGGATGTTGACGAAGTCGATGAACATCCCGCCGACGATTGGTAAAACGAAAAACGCTAGGCGCGACGGCGAGTACTTCTGCACCACCGACTCCATGTTGGCCACACCGTTGGGGGTTGCGCCCATGCCAAAACCGCAGTGGCCGGCGGACAGGACGGCGGCGTCGTAGTCGCTGCCCATCGCTCGGAATGTGACAAAGCGGGCGAAGAGGAGCATCAGCACGGTCTGGGCGATGAGCAGAATGACAAGCGGGATGGCAAGGTCTGCCAGTTCCCACAGTTTGATCGTCATCAGTGCTTGCGCGAGGAAAAGTGCGAGCGCAACACTGCCGATGATCTCCACCTCTTGTGTGGGCACAAACTCGTGGTACTGGCGCTGGTTGCGCGTGTCTGAGATGTAGCGGAACAGAATGCCGACGAGCATGGCACCCAGGTAGTTCGGGAAGGCGGCTTTGTCGGTGAACTGGCTGATGATCCAGTTGATGCCGTCGGTGATGTAGGTGCCGATAAACATCGCGATGAGGATGACGATGAAGGCTTGCATGACCTGGTCGCTGCGCAGGTCTCGTCGATACGCAGTGAGCAAACTATCGTCCACGTCGACATTGCGGGTGCCGCTGGATTGGAGGCGGTTGCGTTTGATCAGACGGTCGCCGACAGGCCCTCCTATGAGCGAGCCCATCAGCAGGCCGAACGTTGCTGCGGTGTAGGCGACGGTTTCTGCGCGCTCCACACCCTGCGCCTCCACGAGCGGGGCCATACCACCGGAAACACCGTGGCCGCCGGTCATGGAAACGGATCCGGTCATCAGCGCGAGCGCGGACGGGATGTCCACAATCGGCGCGAGCAGCACCGCAAGAAGGTTCTGTAGCACCACCAGCACAGAGGCGACGAGAAGGAAGCGGGTGACCATCTTGCCGGCTTTGCCAAGAAGCGCGACACTGGCGCCGAAGCCGACGGTGGTGAAGAACATCGTCATGAAGAAGCCCTGCAAGGTGGTGTCGAAGGTGATGTCCACCCAACCGGTGAGTTTGAACACCAGGTTGAACAGGGCGAAAAGGAACCCGCCGATCACCGGCGCTGGGATGGCGAAGCGCTCAAAGAACGCCACGTTGTTGCGCAGCCAGCGTCCAACGACGAGCAGGAGCACGGCGAAGCCGATGGTTTGGATCATGTTGAATTCAATCGCCATCGGCGGCCACCTCTCTGTTAGATGTCTGTCGATCTCGAAGAGTCTAAAGCGCGCACACGGTTTGTGACAAAGAACACGCTCCTTTGCTTCTCCCGGTAGCGTTTAAACCATGACCACAATCGACAACGCCCGCGCACTACTCGCCGACGCCAGCCGTATCGAGGTCTTCACCGGCGCCGGCATGAGCGCCGACAGTGGCCTTGTGACCTATCGCGACGCACAAACCGGGTTGTGGGAGAACGTGGACCCACAGGCCATGGCGTCTATCGGCGCCTGGCACACCGACCCGGACACAATGCTCGCCTGGTACCTCTGGCGCGCCCAACTCGCCCAGCGCGCCGAGCCAAATGCAGGACATCTCGCCATCGCGCAATCGCCGAAGACGACGGTAACCACGCAAAACATCGACAACCTTCACGAGCGTGCTGGCAGCGACAATGTCGTCCACCTGCACGGCTCGCTCTTCGCGTTTCGCTGTTCGCTTTGCGACGAGCCCTACACCGACCCAATCCCACTGCCCGAGGAGCCTGTCCCGACGATCACTCCGCCCCAGTGCCCGTTATGTGGCGGGCCGGTGCGTCCCGGCGTGGTGTGGTTCGGCGAGATGTTGCCCCAAGCTGAGTGGAAGGAGGCGGAGCGTCGCATGCGCACCGCTGACGCGTTGATCATCGTCGGCACTTCTGGCGTGGTCTACCCCGCCGCTGGCCTGCCGCTAATGGCGCACGCGCGCGAAATCCCCATCATTGAGGTCACCCCGATGCGCACGGACCTGTCGCATATCGCCGACGTGGTCATCGAGGACACCGCCGCCAACGCCCTGCCGAAGCTGCTGGGTTAGTAGTGGTACCGGGCTTGGAGAATCACCAAATCTGTCCCAGCGACCGTATAGACCAAGCGGTGTTCTTGCGTGATCCTCCTCGACCACGCCCCTTCAGCTCCGTACTTCAGCGGTTCGGGTTTCCCTATGCCTTCAAACGGATCCCTTAAGGTGTCGCGCAGAAGCTGGTTGACTCGCCTCAGCGTTTTCTTGTCGTTGCCCTGCCAGTACAGGTAGTCCTCCCACGCGTTGGTGGTCCACACAAGCCGCATTACGCGTCCAGGTCGATGTCGTGTTCGGCCACTGCCCCGTTAAGTGCTTCCTCGTAGGCCTGAGTCAGGCGTCGCGCATTCTCTGGCGATTTAAACAGGTAGGCAGTCTCAACCCATGCCGCGTAGTCATCTGCAGCCATCAATACTGCATTACCGTGACGCGACACGATTTCAACGGGATCGCGATCATTGTTCACACGCTCGATGAGCGGATATAGCGTGCGCCGCGCTTCAGATGCACTGATAGACATCACAACCTCCTCCGAGTGGTACCGCAATACGGTACCACACTCTAGAGTGAAGCACGCAGGACCGTGAAGGTCTTATCGCGGGTGACCTGCTCCACGGCGCCGAACCTTTGCTCCACCTCGCCGCGGTAACGCAGGTGCGAATTGTGGACCAGGTAGAGCGTGCCGCCCGGCGCGAGTAGTCGCTTGGAGGCGTCGAGGAGGTGCTGGACGAGGGTTGCGTCGACGGTGGTCCCGTCGTGGAACGGTGGGTTGAGCGCAATGGTGTCGAAGGAGCCGTCCGGGAACTGTGAGCCGGCGTCATCCCAGGTCGCTTCCAGCCCGATGGCGCGGGCGGAGAGCACCGCGTCTGCGTCAGCGTCTGTGGCCACTGCCTCCAAGCCACGCGTGACAGAGCCGTTGCCGCACCCCAGGTCCAACAGTCGTCCAGGCTCTGCCGGCAGGCAGGAGCGCAGCAGTTCCCCACCACGGTCGGGCTTCGCCCCTGAGAACACGCCTCCGATGGCGACAAGTCCATCGCCGCGTACGGGCTCATAGGACACCTCGCGCGGCCCAGACGCCACAAGACAGCGAAACTTCCCGCGCCCACGGGAGGCCGCCACCTGGTCGAACGATTCGCCCAGCACCACATTCATGCCACGAGACAAGTGTTTATTGTTCGCGCCGAACACCACCCGCGCCGAAGCAAACCCAGCTCCCGCAATCGAGCGTGCCAGGTAGTCCAGCCGCGCCAGGGACTTCGGCATCTCCCCAATGGCAACGGCTGTGCCTGAAGAGCCGGCAAGGTAGTCGTCGATACGCATATCGCCCGCAATCTCCGCACCGAGCGACGCTGCTTCCTGGCAGCGTGAGTAGTCGGAGTCCAAAAACACGACCTTCGCCCCAGCAGCGAGTGCGGTGCGGGTGAGATCGAGTGTCGGGTCGTTGCACACGAGGACGACCTCTCCCGCAGCAACATCGGCCGTGTCCCAAATCAGACTATCCAGCGTGCGCAAGGCCTGCGACCTCCCCAAAAACGTACACAGCAGGCGAAGTCACATCGTTGTTCTCCATCACATCTGGCAAGGTGGCGGCGGTAGCGAAGAACACGCGCTGCGCGTCGGTTTCGCCTTCCTGGATCACCGCTGCGGGCGTATCCGGGGACAGCGATGCCTCCAGCAGCTTCTCGACGATCGCACGCACGTTGCGCACCCCCATCACCACCACGATAGTGCCACCGACCTGTGCAAGCGCGGACCAATCCACGAGCGACTTGGGATGCTCCGGCGGCAAGTGTCCCGACACCACGGTGAACGCATGCGTCACCCCGCGTTGCGTCACGGGCACGTTTGCCGCCGCAGGAACGGACACCGCGGACGTCACGCCCGGGATTACCGAGCACTCAAGACCGGCAGTCGCGCATGCCTGCAGCTCCTCAAAGCCGCGACCGAACACGTACGGGTCGCCGCCTTTGAGCCGCACGACCTGCTTGCCCTCACGCGCATAGGACACCAGCATCTCGTTGATACGCTCCTGCGCGACCTGGCGCGCGTAGGGCAACTTGGCCACGTCTACGACTTCTTTGCCGGTCAGATCCAGAAAATCCTCAAGCTCCGCGGCCGGCCCAAGATGGTCCGCAAGGATTACGTCCGCTGCTTCCAGCGCGCGCAAGCCTCGGATGGTGAGCAGGTCCCATGCGCCTGGGCCGCCGCCGACAAGAGTGATGTGGCCTTTCGTCATAGCGACACAGTCTAGGGTGGCACCATGACACGACCCCAGCTCGACCACACATTCGCCGAGAACCTGCCCGAGCTCGCCCACGCTGAACCAGGCAGAAGTTTTGAGAACCCCCAGATGGTTGCCCTCAACGAGCCTCTCGCAGTAGAACTTGGGCTCGATGTCGCTTGGTTGCGTAGCAGCGACGGCCTCGCCTGGCTTACCGGCGCCCAGGGCGGGCACGCATTGGCATATGCGGGCCATCAGTTCGGTCAGTTTGTGCCATTGCTTGGCGACGGCCGCGCGTTGCTGCTCGGCAACATCGCCGGCCACGAGATCCAACTCAAAGGATCCGGCCTGACAGTGTTTTCACGGCGTGGATCTGACGGCGTCGGTGCGATCGGCCCGATGTTGCGCGAACACCTCGTCTCTACGTTCATGCACGCCGTCGGCGTACCGACGACACGTTCCCTCGCAGTACTTACCACCGGCGAAAAGGTGATCCGCCAAAACGGCGCCGTACCCGGCGGCATCGTGGTCCGCGTGGCGAAAAGCCATCTTCGTGTCGGCAGCGTCCAGTACGCGGCAACGCAATCCGAGGACCTTGTACGCCAGATCGTCACCGCTGCCGGTTTCGACAATGCAGCCAGCCTGCTCGAAACCGTCACCCGCCGCCACTTCGACCTGGTTGCGCACTGGATGCGCATCGGTTTCGTCCACGGGGTGATGAACACTGACAACGTGGCACTCTCGGGCGAAACGATCGACTACGGCCCGTGCGCTTTTACAGAGCGCTTCGAAGCCACAGCATCGTTTTCGTCCATCGACAGGCAAGGCCGCTACGCCTTTGGCAACCAACCGAGCATCATCGCCTGGAACATGGCCCGCCTGGCAGAGGCGCTTTACCCCTTGCTGGGCCAGGATTATGTTGACGCCTACATCAAAACAGTCCAGCCAACCTGGGACGAGGCGTGGCAGCGTTGGATCGGCGACGACCACGAGGGGCTCAACAACGCCACCGACATCACCACCTACAACCGCGAACACGGCATCAACGGCGATCCAGGACCGATCTTCGTCCCGCGCAACCACATGCTGCAGGATGCGATAGACGCCGCTGAGTTGCACGGTGATTACGCGAAGTACAACGGACTGCTCGCGGCAGTATCCGACCCGTACAACGAACAGGCCGGGCCCGAATGGATGACCCGGCCGGAAGGACAACTGCCCTACGTCACCTTCTGCGGGACGTAGGGCAGCCAGTTCAGTGAAGCGAGCGGATTAATCCTCGAGCTTCAGCGTCTTCTGGGTCCATGCCCACTGCTCCTCGTACGCCTTCTTGTCGTGCTTGAGCGACTTGCCGTACGTCGGGAACATCTCGTGGAGCTTGTCAGCCCACTCGATCATGCGCTCACCGAAGCAACGCTCCAACAGCTCGAGCATCGCAGCCGGGGTAATCGATGCGCCCGGGGATGCGCCGAGGATGCCCGCGATGGTGCCGTTCTGGTCGTTGACCAGGGCGGTACCGAACTCCAAGGTGCCGAAACGCGGGAATGCTGCCGGCTTGATCACCTGCACGCGCTGACCGGCGACGACAACGTCCCAGTCCTTGCCGTCTGCCATCGGGTAGTACTCATGCAGCACGTCCATCTTGCCGTCGAAGTTACGGAAAACCTCCTCAACCAGGTACTTGACCAGGCCGATGTTGGTTGCCGCGACACCGAGGTAGGACGGGATGTTGTCCAGACGGATGGACTTGAACAGGTCCAGGTAGGAGCCTTCCTTCAAGAACTTCGGAGTCCAGCCGCCGTACGGGCCGAACAGCAGGGACTCTTCGCCATCGACAACGCGCAGGTCCAGGTGCGGAACAGACATCGGCGGGGCACCAACCTTGGCCTTGCCGTACACCTTTGCCTTGTGCTGCTGGACGAGTTCCGGGTTGGTGGTCTTGAGCCACAAACCGGAGATCGGGAAGCCTGCGTAGCCGTGAACTTCTGGAACGCCTGCCTTGCGCAGCAGGTCCAGGGCGTACCCGCCAGCGCCGATGAACACGAAGCGTGCACGAACGACCTGCTTGTCACCGGTGCGAACGTTCTTCACGGTGACCTTCCAGAAGTTGCCCTCACGCTTGAGGTTGAGGACCTCGTGACCGTAGCGGATCTTGGTGCCGCTTTCCTGAGCGGACTCCAGGAACTGCTTGGTCAGCGAGCCGTAGTTGATGTCAGTGCCGGCATCAGTCCAGGAAATTGCGACCGGCTCAGCGTCGAAGTCGCGGCCTTGCGCCATCAGCGGCAGCTTCTCAGCGAACTTCTCGCGGTCATCGGTGAACTGCATCTCCGGGAACATGTGGTTCGCAGAAAGCTTGTCGTAGCGCTTACGCAGGTATGCAATCTGGTCTTCGCCCTGGGCGAAGGAAACGTGCGGCACCGGGTTGATAAAGGCGCGCGGGTCCTTGATCACACCGTTTTCTACCTGGTGGGACCAAAACTGGCGAGCGACCTGGAACTTCTCGTTGATCGCCATCGCCTTAGAGACGTCGATTCGACCGTTCTTTTCCGGGGTGTAGTTCAGTTCGCAGAGAGCGGAGTGACCCGTACCAGCGTTGTTGAACGCGTACGAGGATTCCTCGGCGGGACCATCGAGGCGCTCGAAGATCACCTGGCTCCACTCGGGCTCCAGTTCGTGCAACATCGAGCACAGGGTGGCGCTCATAATGCCAGCGCCAACGTGCAGGATGTCCACCTCGTCCGCGTACTTATTACCACCGTTGTCAGACATGCGTAGTCATCCTTATAGTGTTTCGACAATTTTTGGAGTACAGACATTCTACGTCTATCTGCACCGGAACGTGCATAGGCCCGAATTATGACACGGCCCACACCCGCTTTCGGGTCAGTATCATCAGCCCCATGAATCAAACAGAAGAAGCATCCCTCGACACACTTACCTGGAAACCGGACGTGCTCGGTAAAAATTACGAGCATGCGCGTCTGCAATTAGATAAGGACCCCGACACGGGACATGCGCCAGAGGCGGTGTTGGTCCGGGACGTGAGGTCGTCGACAAGCAACAAGCCCGCGGTGCTGTGGGTCCACGGCATGTCGGACTACTTCTTCCACAACCATGTTGCCGACGAGTTTGCCCAGCACGATTTCCCCTTTTACGCCTTGGATCTGCGCCGTTGTGGCCGCGCGCACACGAAGGGCCAGCGCTTCCACTTCACGCTGGATATGCGTCGTTACTTCGAGGAACTCACGACGGCGCTGCGGCTCATCGCGCGCGAGCATGGCTCGGTCGTTGTGCTCGCACACTCCACTGGCGGGTTGATTGTTCCGCTGTGGGCGGATCATTTACGACGAGAATCGCCCGCGGATCATGCACTGCTTCAAGGAATCGCGCTCAACAGCCCGTGGTTGGACCTGCAGTACCCGACCTGGCAGGTGAAGCTCCTGCGCCCAGTACTGAACACGCTTGGAGCCATTTTCCCGTCTATCCCACTGCCGGGCGGCGGGCTGGGTACCTATGGCACCTCTATCCACGAGAGCAAACACGGCGAATGGAGCTTCAACACCACCTGGAAACCGCTGGTCGGTCACCGCAAGTACTTCGGCTGGATCCGGGCAGTACTTAAAGGACAGGAACAAATCCACAAGGGCAACGTTGATACCGGCGTGCCAACGCTGACCCTGTGCTCTTCGCACTCATACCTGGGCAAGGAGTACTCCCCCGCTGCCGACACGGCCGATACCGTGCTTGATGTCGACCAGATCCAGCGTTGGGCCCCGACACTTGGGAAAGATTCACAAGTGCGAGTTATCGACGGCGCCCGCCACGACGTTTTCCTCTCCGAACGCCATGCCCGCGAGTCCGCGTTCAAGGCGACGTTTACGTGGCTAGACGATCTCACCGGGGCGCAGTAACGTCTAAACCCAATCCATACATATATATAGAGGAGACGAGCATGTCTGCTGTGGCGACGAATTCCACCCACTACGACCTCATTATCGTGGGCACCGGTTCCGGCAACTCGATCCTGACCCCGGACTTCGATGACAAGAAGGTCGCTATCGTCGAAAAGGGCAAATTCGGTGGAACGTGCCTGAACGTGGGTTGCATCCCGACGAAGATGTACGTCCTGGCCGCCGAGCACGCCTTTGCCGCACGCGAGGCCGGCAAACTCGGTGTTGATCTTGAGTTCCATGGCGCCGACTGGGATGCCATCAAGGAACGTGTTTTTGATAACCGGATCGACCTCATCGCTAAGGGCGGCGAAAACTACCGCCGCAATGAGTGCGACAACGTCACCGTCTACGACATGGAGGCCTCCTTTGTCGGGCCGAAGACCCT
This sequence comes from Corynebacterium sp. HMSC08F01, assembly GCF_001807545.1. NCBI lineage: Bacteria > Bacillati > Actinomycetota > Actinomycetes > Mycobacteriales > Corynebacteriaceae > Corynebacterium > Corynebacterium sp. HMSC08F01. Next base: position 116,146 of record NZ_KV789314.1, read on the forward strand.
AAAGACGGGTCGCGGCGGCGTAGAGGAAACGATTACCGCAGACACGATCATTCTCGCCGCCGGTGCGCGTCCGTTTATCCCCGAGTGGGCCAAGGGCGTCACCTATCACACCAACGAGGACGTCATGCGCCTCGACGAACTGCCAAAGTCGATGACCATCGTTGGCGGCGGCTTTATCGCCATGGAGTTTGCGCACGTCTTCGATGCCCTGGGCACCGACGTAACCATCATCAGCCGCTCTCCCCTCCTGCGTCCGCTCGACGAGGATCTGCGCGATCCGTTCAACGAGATCGCCACACAGCGCTACACCACCCACATCGGCCGCACGGTCGCATCCGCCACTGAGGATGGCGGCCAGGTGACGCTCACACTTGACGACGACACCCAGGTGACCTCCGACGCCCTCCTCATCGCCACCGGCCGTATCCCGAACAGCGACACCCTCAATGTTGAGGCGGGAGGCATCGAGACGCATGACGACGGCCGCGTAAAAGTCGACGAGTTCGGCCGCACGACCGCTGAGGGTGTGTGGTCGCTTGGTGATCTCTCTTCCCCCTACCAACTCAAGCACGTTGCCAACGCCGAGATGCGTGCGGTGACCCACAACGTGCTGGCAACGTGGCGCGGCAACGGCGCGCTCGTCCCGATGCCGCACGACCACGTGCCGTCGGCGATCTTCACCCACCCGCAGATCGCCACCGTCGGCCTGACCGAGCAGCAAGCAATCGAGGCCGGCCACGATGTCACCGTCAAGGTCCAGAACTATGGCGACGTTGCATACGGCTGGGCGCTGGAGGACAGCACCGGACTGGTGAAACTCATCGCGGATCGCACCACCGGCAAACTGCTTGGCGCGCACTACATGGGCCCACAGGCGTCGACCCTGATTCAGCAAATGATTACCGTCATGGCCTACGACCTCGACCTTCGCGAGTTCCCACGCAGCCAATACTGGATCCATCCAGCACTTGCTGAAGTGACGGAAAACGCGATCCTGGGCCTTGATCTGACTTTCAAAGAAGTCTAAACCTATCCTTTACCCCCTAATTTGGGGGCCATTCAGCAAAACCGCTGCGACAACTGCCCAAGAAGCGAAAAGTGCACGTTGCGATTGTTATCAACCCGCAATCATTCCCAGCGGACACACAGAGACTCCAACCTTTTGATGATCTTTGCATCAAATCGCACACCAAACTTGCACGATGCTGGAAACGATCGGCTATTGTCGTTGCAGACACCGGGACCGAGCCTCTAAGGCTTGCTATCGGTCCTAGGAGCTCAATGCCCCTGGACTTCTTTGAATTCCACCCGGACGTCGTGCAAGAACTATCAGAGAAGGATTTCGTTTCATGCGTAATTTCCGTAAGGCAGCCCTCGCCGGCGCAACCGCCGTCGCTGTGGCATTCGGCTCCACCGCAGTCGCAACCGCTGAGACCAAGAAGCCGGAGGCAACCCCGACCCCGACGTACACCTCTTACCCGGCACCGGTCCGCGACCAGAAGCCGGGCGTCGACAACGACGCTGAGAAGACCAACGGTTCCTCCACCAAGCTGGGCAACAAGCTCGGCGTTTGGAGCAAGGACGAGAACGGCGACGTCAAGGTCAACGGTGTTGATGGCCGCGCAATCTTCGGCACCAAAAAGCAGGAAAACGGCTTCAACAACCAGCCTAAGTACGCTCAGGCTGCTTACGGCCTGACCGTCTTCACCGCTGTCTCCGCAGTCATCGGCCTCATTGTTGGCCCGCTGTACAACTTCATCGTTCACGGCCCGGTGAAGTTCTAATAACGCGGATTTCCGCTAACCACTTCCAACTCACATTTCGAAAGAAGGAATAAGATGCGTAACTTCCGCACCGCTGCAGTTGCTTCCGCAACCGCTCTGACCGTCTTCGTTGGCGGCACCGCTATCGCTTCCGCTGAGGAAAACAAGGATCCGGAGACCACCGCTACTGCCGAGCAGAACGGCCAGACCGACACCAAGAAGCCGGAAGAGAAGAAGTCCGACAAGGACAAGCAGGTCATCTTCGCTGGCAAGCAGGAGGGCGACAAGTCCTTCGGCGACGTTGTCAAGGACGGCACCGCAGGCCTGTTCAACGGCAAGGGTTCCTCCAAGTACTTCGACGAGAAGGACACCGCGACCCCGTTCTACCCGACCGATGCTTTCGGCGAGAAGACCAACCCTGAGGCTGTCCCGCAGTGGGCACGCTACTGGATCGACGGCACCATCGTCGCTGGTATCGGTGCTCTCGTCGGCCTCGTGATCGCTGGCATCAACTTCGCTTCCTACAACGGCTTCATCCAGCTGCCGAAGTTCTAAGTCAACTTCGTCGTAGGACGATAGAAACCCGCTGCTCCGGCAGCGGGTTTTTGCTTTGGTCAGTCTCGGCTTTGCATCCAACAAAAATGTGCCCCGCAGGGAACGTTCCCTGCGGGGCACATATGCATCTACCAGTGCGACGTCTACTCCCCCAGCATGTGCTGGCCTGCTGCTACATCGGCGTCCGGGATCGTGAGAATCTCGTTGCCATCGTCAGTGATCACGATGGTGTGCTCGAACTGCGCGGTGTACTCACCATCGACGTTCTGTACCGTCCAGCCGTCGTCCCACACGGTGTACGGCAACTCACCCAGGTTGATCATCGGCTCGACGGTCAGCGTCATCCCCGGCTCGAGAACATCCGTGTAGGCATCCGAGTCATAGTGCAGGACGACGAGACCGTTATGGAAAGTCGTGCCCACACCGTGTCCGGTGAAGTCGGTGACTACGTTGTAGCCGAAACGCTTCGCGTACGCCTCGATAACGCGCCCGATGACGTTGATCTCGCGGCCCGGCTTTGCTGCCTTGATACCGCGCATCATGGCCTGGTAGGTACGGTCCACAAGGTCCTTGTGTTCCTGTGCAACCTTGCCAGCGAAAAATGTGGCATTGGTGTCGCCGTGTACACCATTCTTGTAAGCAGTGACGTCAATGTTGACAATGTCGCCTTCCTGGATCACCGTCGTATCCGGGATGCCGTGGCACACGATCTCGTTCAGGGACACACAGGAAGACTTTGTAAAGCCGCGGTATCCAAGCGTGGAGGGGTACGCACCGTGTTCGATGAGGTAGTCGTGCACAATGCCGTCGATCTCATCGGTGGTTTTGCCCGGCGCAACCGCCGCACCAGCAAGGGCGAGGGCGTTCGCGGCGATCTTGGATGCCTCGCGCATCGCCTCGATCGTCTCGGGCGTTTGGATGACGGGTTCGCCGACGTTTTCCTGCACATCGTCTTTCCAGGCGTACTCCGGACGCTCAATGTGGTCCGGGACCTTACGCACTGGGGTCGGTTTACCTGGTGTAAGTAGTCCTCTTGGATTCATAAACGCCATGGTAGTACCGCGAGCAAATTGGCCCTGCGGCAGCTAGCCAGCTTTCTGATCTACCCCAGCGGCAAGTTGGCAAGCATCGTGTTCGTCAGCGCGACTGCCGCTTCAGAACCACCGCCGAGGACCACCAGGGTTGCAAACGCGATGTCGTCTTCCACGCGGTAGCCGGTGAACCAGGAGTGGGACCCACCGTTGATTTCGGCCTCGCCGGTTTTGCCGCGAATATCGCCGCCGGCACTCATGCCGCCTGCGGTACCGCCCGGCCCGGTCACGGCAGCCATGATCTGGCGCAGCTGATCGATCGCTTCCGGTGGAAGGGGCTGCACGTCCTCGCTGAGTTTCGTTTCCTCGCCCTGCACCAGGTACGGCACCGGCAATGACCCACGCGCGGCCGTCGCAGAAACCAGTGCCATGCCGAAAGGGCTGGCAAGGTCGAGGCCCTGGCCGTAGCCGGCCTCAGTGCGGTCGAGGGGCTCCTCCCCGACCGGGATCGAGCCAGTGATTGTCTCTACCCCTGGGATCTGCATATCGACCCCGAGACCAAACTGCTTACCCACGTCCTGCAACTCACCTGGGGCGAGACGCGTCGACATGTCCGCAAACGTGGTGTTGCACGAACGCGCAAACGCCGTCTCCAACGGCACGGTGCCGAGGCTGAAGCCTCCGTAGTTGGTCACGATGCGCCCATACAGGTTCATCGGGCCCGGACACGGCACCGGCGAGCCTGGTGTGAGCCCTTGCCGTGCAAGCCCCGCCGCTGCGGTGATGATCTTAAATGTCGAGCCAGGCGGGTACTGGCCCATCGTCGCCAGATTGCCTTGCGCATCCGCAGCCGGGGTCTGCGCAATAGCCAGAATCCCGCCCGTAGACGGCCTGATGGCCACAATCATGGCCTGCTGCCCGGCAACGGGTTCGAGCGCACGCTCAGCGGCTTCCTGGACGCGGTGATCCAAGCTGATGTGCACCGCCGGCGCCGGTGCGGGATCCTGACGGGTGATCTCCTCGTACGACGCACCATTTTCGTTGACAATGTCGACGCTCCAGCCGGAATCACCAACCAGATCATCGCGCACCAACTCGCCCACGCGCGCCATAATGTCGGGCGCGAAACCCGGCTTTGCGTTGACCATGGCGGCTTCTTCGTTGAGCCGGACACCGGGTTCGTCGCTAAGCGCTGCTTCAACAGCATCTCGCGCTGCTGCCGGCACCACCGCCACCGAATACACACCGGAGGCGCGCTCGAGCTCGTCCTTCAACGTGTCTGCATCGCGGAGCGGCACGCCACGGTCCTGCTCGTGCGCCCGGGCGAGAGCACCGCTGATCGCAGATGCCGCAGCACCGGCGGTGCGCATCTCGTTGGTATCCACCAACACCCGATACGCGATGCCGGGCTTTAACAACTCCACCCCATCAGAGGACACGACACTCGCCTGTGCGGGAGCGATCGCACGCAGCTCCAAATGCTGGTGCGCACCCAGACGCGGGTGCAACACCGACGGTTGCCAGCGCACAGTCCACTTCTCGCCAGATTGTGTCAGCGTCATCTGCGCGTCGTACTTCAACTCACGGTCACGCGGCAATTGCCACGCCAACTCGTACGTCGCGGTGGCTAGATTCTCCTCCTGGCGCACATCTTTCAGCGTCGCCGTGACGTCTTCTGCCTGCAAACCATCCCAGGTCGCGTTCGTGGAATCAGCCGCGGACGTCGGATTGTCAATCGCAGACGACTCGACGTCGCGACGCTCCAGCGCCTCCAAAAACGCACTCGCTGCTGGCTCAGCATCATTGGGGCGCGGGGTGCATGCGCTTATCGACGACGCAAGCACCACCCCGGCAACAACTGCGACGACACGACGCATACTAGCGGGTGACCTTGACCTCAGCCTTGGCGCCAGCGACCTCCTCGAGGCCCTGCTCCTCAGCAATACGCAGCGCGTGAGCAATCAGCGTTTCCACAATCTTCGACTCCGGCACGGTCTCCACAACCTCGCCCTTGACAAAGATCTGGCCCTTACCGTTACCGGAAGCTACACCAAGGTCAGCGTCGCGCGCCTCGCCCGGACCGTTGACAACACAGCCCATGACGGCCACACGCAGCGGGAACTCCATACCATCCAGGCCAGCGGTGACCTCCTCGGCCAACTTGTACACGTCCACCTGGGCGCGACCACAGGACGGGCAGGAAACGATCTCCAACTTGCGCGGACGCAAGTTCATCGACTGCAGAATCTGGTCACCGACCTTGATCTCTTCCACCGGGTCAGCGGAAAGAGACACACGAATCGTGTCGCCGATACCCTGCGACAACAGGGCACCGAAGGCGACGGACGACTTAATCGTGCCCATGAACTTCGGACCAGCTTCCGTCACACCGAGGTGCAACGGGTAATCCGTCTTCTCTGCCAACTGGCGGTACGCCTCGACCATCAGCACCGGGTCCGAGTGCTTTACGGAAATCGCAATATCGCCGTAGCCGTACTCTTCGAACAAGCCAGCCTCGTAGATCGCGGACTCCACCAGCGCTTCTGGCGTGGCCTTGCCGTACTTCTCCAGCAGGCGCTTATCCAGCGAGCCACCGTTGACGCCGATACGGATCGGGATGCCTGCGTCACCGGCTGCCTTTGCAACCTCCTTGACGCGGCCGTCGAACTCCTTGATGTTGCCCGGGTTCACACGCACAGCTGCGCAACCGGCGTCGATCGCAGCGAAGATGTACTTCGGCTGGAAGTGAATATCGGCGATCACCGGGATCGGCGACTTTGCAGCAATTGCTGGCAACGCTTCCGCATCGACCGTCTTCGGGCATGCGACACGCACAATGTCGCAGCCAGCCGTGGTCAACTGCGCGATCTGCTGCAAGGTGGCGTTGATGTCGTGCGTCTTCGTCGTGGTCATCGACTGCACCGTGATCGGGTGATCGGAGCCAACACCGACACCTCCAACCATCAGTTGGCGGGTCTTACGACGTGGGGCCAGGGTGGGTGCCGGACCTTCAGGGATGCCTAATCCGATGGGGGTACTCATGGTGGATAACTCTAGCACCGTCACCCAAAAAGATTGACGGGGTTGACCACGTCTGCCGCCATCACCAACACACCGACAACAAGCAGCAGCGCCGCCATGAAATAGGTCAGTGGCATCAGCTTCTCGTAGTTTGCCGGGCCGACTGGTGGCAGGCCACGGAGTCGTCGCAAAGCATTGCGAATCTTCTCGTAAATAACCACCGCAATATGGCCACCATCAAGCGGTGGAAGCGGCACGAGATTAAACAACGCCAGGAAGAAGTTCAGGCTGGCCAGCATCATCCAAAACGCCGGCCACTGGTCGCGTTCCACCAGCTCGCCGCCGGTGCGCGAGGCCCCAATCACACTGATGGGGCCCTCAATGTCGCGCTCCCCGCCGAAGATCGATGCGACAACCCCCGGGATCTTGCCCGGAAACGCCATCAACCCGTCAACGGACGCACGAAGCATCTGACCGGTAAACTTGGCCGTCGCCGGCACCGCCTCGACAGGCCCGAATTGCTTCACCGCATCCTTGACCGGAGCTGCGGCGATGCCCACCGCGCCGACGTCGATACGCTCGCCCGTCGAAGGATCGATGCGCTCGACCCGCGCCACGGGGACATCAATGCTTTGCGACGACCCACCGCGCTCCACCTCAAGCGCGACCATCTCCCCCGGACGCTGCGCAACATAAGTACGCAGATCCGCGAATGTCTCGATTGGTTCGTCGTCGACCGCAACCAACGTGTCGCCCACCTGTACACCCGCTTGGCCCGCAGGACCAGGTCCGCTGCACTCCGCCAGAGTCTTCTCATCCACCTGGTCGGCAACACAGACGACCTGGCCCACCTTCGGGGTGAAATCCGCGTACGGGTTCCGGATACCTGATGAGACAGCAACCCCAAAAATGATCACGACGCCGATCAAGATGTTCATCACGATCCCGCCGGAGAGCACCGCAATACGCTGCCACGCAGGCTTTTTCACCATCGCGTGCGGCGCTTCCTCCTCGGTGACCGGATCCATCGCCGTCATCCCCGCAATGTCACAGAACCCACCGAACGGCAGCGCAGCAATCCCATACTCTGTTCCGCCCCGTTTCACCGACCACAACGTTGGCCCGAAACCGACAAAAAACCGGCGCACTCGCATGCCAAACGCACGCGCAGTGAACATGTGGCCTGCTTCGTGCAGCGCAATCGAAGCAGTGATTGCAAGCGCGAAAAGCACAATCCCCAACACACTCATCGCGCTTCACCCCACAGCACACACAGCGAAGAGGTGCGGGCACACCGCCCGCACCTCAAGGGTCTAACGCTCAATGCGCGCAATCGCCGCGGCGACTCGCTCACGCGTACGGGACTCAACCCGCATCACATCAAACACATCGCTCGGGACTGCGGCGAACTCGTCGGCCTCGTCCAGGACCTCCCCGATAATGTCCACGATCTCCGGGAACTTAATGCGACCCGCGAAGAACGCCTCTACCGCTGCTTCGTTAGCAGCGTTGTAAATAGCCGGGTACGGATCACCCTTCTTGGCCACCTCACGGGCCAGACACACAGCAGGGAACACCTCGTTGTCCAGCGGCTCAAACTCCCACGAGAATGCCTGCGAGAAATCCAACGGCTCCTGCACATCCGGCACACGGTTCGGCCAATCCAGCGCGTGCGCGATAGGCAGCTTCATCGACGGCGGCGAAGCCTGTGCAAGCGTTGCACCGTCCGTAAACGTGACCAACGAGTGAATCACGGACTGCGGGTGAATCGTGACGTCGATCTTGTCCGGATCCATGTCGAACAACATGGCCGCCTCAATCAGCTCAAGGCCCTTGTTCACCAGAGTCGAAGAGTTAATGGTGTTCATCGTTCCCATCGACCAGGTCGGGTGTACCACGGCTTCTTCCGTGGTCACCTCCATGAGACCCTCGCGCTCCCAGCCACGGAACGGACCACCCGATGCGGTAAGAACAAGGCGAGCGATTTCGCTACGGCGAGTGCCGCGCATGCACTGCGCCATTGCCGAGTGCTCCGAATCAACCGGAACAATCTGACCCGGCTTTGCAGCGTCGAGCACGATACGGCCACCCGCTACAAGCGATTCTTTGTTAGCCAACGCAAGTGTCGCATCCGAGCGCAGCGCAGCCATGGTTGCCGGCAGGCCCGAGGCACCAACGAGTGCGTTGAGCACCACGTCAGCTTCCTGCGATTCAACGAGCGCAGCAGCGGAGTTCTCGCCAGTGATCACGTAACCGCCAAGCGCACGGGAGACTTCCTTCGCACCCTCAATATTGCGCACGGCAATCTGGTCGGCGCTCAGGCCAAACTCCTGCGCCTGCTCAATAGCAGCCTTAGGATTGGCGCCACCAATGGCAATCCCGACAATGTTGAACTTGTCGCGGTTTTCGCGGATCACCTCCACAGCCTGTGAGCCAATGGAACCGGTCGAACCTAAAATTACAACGTTTCGCACGCAACCATTGTGACACGTTTTGATTCATTTCGGCACTTGAACTGGATTAAACCCCCGAGGTGGTGCGAAAGTTTGAACACATTGGGGGCTATTGTCACCTTTTTCGCGCTCTGTGTGCGATGATGGGCAGCGATAGTTTCATCATTTCCAGGTGATCGTGTTTGCGATCGATCCCGTGTTAACAAGGAGCGTTGCAGTGGCCCACGCAAAGGAAAGCGCACCCCAGGTGTACAACGGTGTATCCGAGGCTGACGTCCCGTCCGCCAAATTTGGTTGGAGTGCGCTGAGCGACCGCGCCATCCAGCTGGCAGGTTGGATTTCCGTCGCGTTCCTCGTCGCCTACAACTTTGGCAACCACCAGGGCCACGTTGAGACCATTTGGCTCATCGCACTGGCCGTCCTCATTGCTCTCGCACTGATCCTTCTGGCTACCAAGCCGAAGCTCAACCAGGTGCGCACCGTGACGTCGCACAACAAGCCGGTCGGCTACGTGGAGCGTGACTGGACCTACGACCAGGCCACCCTCTCCGGCGACGTCTACGAGTCGCTGACCGATAGCCAGCTGCGCGCCCTCAACATCGAGCCGAGCCGTGTTGCACACCTGCGCAACACTGCACCGGCGCAGGCACGCGAAAACGTAGAGGTCATCGAGGTCGAATCCAAGACCGGCAAGCACGCCCTCTAAAATCTTTTCGACGAAATACCGTCGCACCTTCCAACGAAGGTGCGGCGGTATTTTCATGCCGTCTGCCTGAGCGGACTAGCCAGTTTTTTCGTCGGCTGCCAACTGCCCGCAGGCAGCCGCGATCTCCTGGCCCTTGGTGTCGCGCACCGTGCAAGGCACGCCTTGGGCGATCACACGGCGGACGAACTCGTCCTGCCGATCCTTCGGCGACGCATCCCACTTCGATCCCGGTGTCGGGTTGAGCGGAATGAGATTGACGTGCACCAGCGAACCCAACGCGCTGTGAAGCTTCTTGCCCAACATGTCAGCGCGGAAGTTCTGATCGTTCATGTCGCGAATCAAGGCGTACTCAATGGAGACACGGCGCCCCGTCTGGTCCGCGTAGTAGCGGGCCGCATCAAGCACTTCGGCTACCTCGAAGCGGTTGTTGATCGGGACCAACTCGTCGCGCAATTCATCGTCCGGTGTGTGCAGACTCACTGCGAGTGTGCAGGACAGCCCTTCATCCGCGAGCATACGAATCTGCGGTGCAAGTCCGACAGTGGATACCGTCACGTTGCGCTGGGAGATGCCGAAGCCAGCAGGCGACGGCTGCGTAATCTGGCGAACAGCAGAGACCACACGCTTGTAGTTAGCCAGTGGCTCCCCCATCCCCATAAACACAATGTTGGATAGGCGGGAGCCTTCTGCCTCCATCATTGCGGCCGCAGCGCGCACCTGGTCCACGATCTCCGCGGTGGACAGGTTACGGTCCAGGCCACCCTGACCGGTCGCACAGAACGGGCATGCCATGCCGCAGCCAGCCTGCGAGGAGATGCACAACGTCGCGCGACCTGGGTAACGCATCAGCACCGACTCCAGCAAGATGCCATCGTGCAGACGCCACAGCGTCTTCGTGGTATCACCGTTGTCGGTCTCCACGGTGCGCACGGGGGTCAACAACGTGGGAAAAAGTGCGTCCTTGACAAGCTGACGCTGGTTCTCGGGCAGATCCGTCATCGTCAGCGGATCTGCCTCAAACTTGCCGTAATAGTGACGCGCGATCTGATCAGCACGGAACTTCGGCAGCCCGAGTTCCTTCAACGCGTCGATTCGCTCCTGTGCCGACAGATCAGCGAAGTGCTTTGGCGGCATGCCACGCTTTGGGGCGAGCAGTTTGATCTCGGGAAAATCACTCATAGTGCGCCCCATCTTTGCATGTCGCACGAATGTTTTCGAATTACTAGGTCTGTGCTTAGGCGCTCATAAGCGTGATGGTCGTGAGCAAGATGTAGGTCGCCGCTGCTGCGGGAAGCATCCCGTCAAGTCGATCCATGATGCCACCATGCCCTGGCAGCAGGTTGGACATGTCTTTGATGCCCAGTTCACGCTTGAACTGGCTTTCCACCAAATCTCCCATCGTTGCGCAAATCACTAAAGCGATGCCGAGCACAACGCCCATCCACCACGGGCCGTGAATGAGCAGCGTGACCACTAAGATGCCGGTGATGCTTCCGGCAACGATCGACCCAGCGAAGCCCTCCCAGGACTTGTTCGGGCTAATTGCCGGCGCCATCGGGTGCGAGCCAAACATCACGCCTGCAGCGAAACCACCCACATCGCTGGCAACAACGCACAGCATGAACGCCACAATGTAGGCGGAACCATCCACCCCACCTTGGCTAATCAAGGAAATCATTGCGGCGAACGTGCCAAACAGCGGAATCCACGCAAGCACGAACAGACTCACTGCCGTGTCGCGCAGGTAATTCTCTGGTCGCTTATTCCTGCCCTGGTGGAACATCCCCCAGAACATGACAACTAGAACGGTGAAGGCAAAACCCGCCACGAGCCCTGTAGTGCCATACGGCACGGAGGACCACAGCATGAGTTGGGCCATGATGATCAGCAGTGTGCGCGGCTGCTGGTAACCAGCTTCCCGCAGCCGGGTCATCACCTCCCACATCGCTCCTGCTACAGCGACGGCGACAAGTGGGTACCAGGCTTTGGGCCCCACCCATACGGCGGCAATGACAATCGCGCCGAGCACAACACCGGTCGTAATGGCGGTCGGCAGATCACGCCCCGGGTTGTTCTTCGGCTTCGGCGCATGCACCGGCCAGCGGCTCGGCGTGGCGCGCTCCTCCTGATCAGCAGCAGGCACGCTAGACCTCCAGCAGTTCGGCTTCCTTACGCTGAACGATCTCATCGACCTGAGCAACGTAGGACTGGGTGGTCTTGTCCAGCGCCTTCTCGGCGGTCACGACCTCATCCTCACCAGCGTCGCCGTCTTTCTGAATCTTCTTCAGCGCTTCCATGCCCTGGCGACGGATATTACGGATGGCAATCTTGCCGTCCTCGCCCTTCTGCTTCGCCTGCTTGACCAGGTCACGGCGGCGTTCCTCGGTGAGCTGCGGGATAGACACACGGATGACCTGGCCGTCATCCGTCGGGTTCACACCGAGATCAGAGTTACGGATTGCGTTCTCGATCTCACCCATGGTGGACATGTCGTACGGCTTGATCAGCAGCATGCGCGGCTCCGGCACGGAAATCGTCGCCATCTGGTTAATCGGCGTCGGTGCACCGTAGAAGTCAGCCATCACACCGTTGAACATCGCCGGGTTCGCACGTCCGGTACGAATCGTGGCCAACTCGTCACGAGCGTGCTCAACAGAGGCGGTCATGCGCTCTTCGGCATCCAGCAATACGTCATCAATCATGGGGAAAACCCTACCTTTTCTCTATTCGGCGTCCCTACTAACCTACCAGCGCGACTGGCACCTACACTGGCGCCATGCTGCATCCCGCGTTCACGTTGCCCCCAAGCACACACACGCGGCCGCGCCCAAACGTTGGACGTCTGGCTGGTTGGCAGATTCCGGTCAAAGACGGCACCGACGTTGCTGGCATGACCACTACCCACGGCAGCCCTGCACGCGCCTACACCGCAACAGCAACCGATCCGTTTATCTCCAATCTTTTGGCGCACGGCGTCGCCATCCACGGCAAGACGCTGACCTCAGAGCTGGGCGCGACCTGCTACGCAGAGCGCCCTGACGTTCCCGTGCTCGAGTCGCCGGCCTACCCCGGCTGCACCCCAGGTGGCTCTTCTACTGGCGCCGCAGTTGTGGTGGCCGACGGCACCGTTCGCGCCGCACACGGCACCGATGCCGGCGGATCCATACGCGTGCCAGCTGCAGCGTGCGAGATCGTCGGCTTCAAACCCGCAAGCAAAGGTATCGCCGCACATGGGTTTCTCACCCAGGACGTCGCGGACCAATTCACGTTGTGGGGTTGGCACCGCCGCATCAAAGGCAAGCGGCTCCGAATCGGTGTGCTTACCGACGGTATCTTCGCGCGGCCGGATGTGGAGGATCGGCGAGGTGCGCTCGTCGAAAAGCTTGCGAGTGCTCTCGACTTTGAAGTGGTGCAGCTCAAGCCGTATCGCGAATCGCTGGAAACCTACGCCCACTTCACGACCACAATCACCGCGAGTTTCAACCTGACGGATCCGCTCGACAGCGGATACATCGGCTGGCTCGTCGAGCAATCCCACAAGCTGACCAACAGCGACCTTGACGCCGCCGAGCAACACCGCCGGGATTTGCCTCACCTCATCGCCTCCCAATGGGACGTCGATGTAGTGCTCTCCCCCACGCTCGCATTCGCACCACCCCGGATCGGCTATTTCCCCTCTCTCACGCCAGAAGCGAGCTTCCACGCGCAAACCGAATGGTCACCGTGGTGCTCGCTGTACAACATGCTCGGCACCCCTGCGATTGCACTCGGCGGGGTGCACCTTGGCAGCCTTACGCTCACCGGGCCGGAACTGCTCACGGTGGCGCAGCATTTTGAGACGCTGTTAGGCGACTAGCGTACCTACCTGCTCGCCGCCAACCGCGCGGGCGATGTTTCCTTCCTTGAGCAGGTTAAACACCAGGATCGGCATGTTGTTGTCCATACAGAGACTAAATGCGGTGGCATCCGCAACCTTGAGGCCAAGTTCAATGACCTCGCGAGGGGAAATCTCTGAGTAGAGCTTCGCATCGGGGTTCTCGCGCGGGTCGGAGTCGTAGACACCGTCCACACCCTTAGCCATGAGCAGCACCTCGCAGCCGATCTCCAGCGCACGCTGCGCGGCCGTGGTGTCCGTGGAGAAGTACGGCATACCCATACCCGCACCGAAGATGACCACGCGGCCCTTCTCCAGGTGGCGTGCTGCACGCAGTGGCAGGTACGGCTCTGCAATCTGCGCCATGTTGATCGAAGTTTGGACGCGGCAATCGATGCCCATCTGCTGTAAGAAGTCCTGCAGCGCAAGGCAGTTCATGACAGTGCCGAGCATGCCCATGTAGTCCGAGCGCGCACGGTCCATGCCGCGCTGCTGCAGCTGAGCGCCGCGGAAGAAGTTGCCGCCACCGATCACGACAGCGACCTCGGTGCCGGAGCGCGCGACATCTGCGATCTGGCGGGCGACGGACTCGACTACGTCGGGGTCGATGCCAACCTTGCCGCCGCCGAACATCTCACCCCCCAGCTTCAGCATGACTCGCTTGAAACCTGTGCGGTTGGGGTTGAGGTCAGTCACCGAAAACGCTCCTTTGCGCGGATCAGCCAATTGCAAAATGTTCGGAACCGATCTTAGCCACGCAACGCGTTGAGTTCAGAACTGCTTGCTTAACGACGACAACCCCGCACCACCCGTCCCCCTAATCGGGACAGACAGTACGGGGTTGCACCGCGTGTGAGGCTATGAAACCTCTCGCCTGGCTTATGCCTGGCCGACCTCGAAGCGGACGAAGTCGGTGATCTCGATGCCGTTCTCGTCAGCGAACTGCTTCACGGTCTTCTTGGAGTCAGCCAGCGACGGCTGGTCGAGCAGGACAACGTCCTTGAAGAAGCCACCCATGCGGCCCTCGACAATCTTCTCGATGGCAGCTTCCGGCTTGCCCTCGTTGCGGGTGATCTCTTCCTGAACCGCACGCTCCTTCTCAACAACGTCGGCCGGGACAGCCTCCTTGTTGAGGTAACGAGCCTTCATAGCAGCGATCTGCAGAGCCACCTGGTGTGCAGCCTCAGCGTTGTCACCGTTGTAGGCAACGAGTACGCCAACTGCCGGCGGAAGGTCAGCAGCCTTCTGGTGCAGGTACTTGGCAATGTTGTCGCCTTCGATGGTGGCAGCGCGGCGCAGTTCGAGCTTCTCGCCGATCTTTGCGGAGAGGCGCTCCAGCACCTCGTGTGCGGTCTCACCGTTGACGTCGGCCTTTGCCAGCTCCTCCTGGGAGTTCGCCTTCACTGCAGCAGCAGCCTCAGCGATCTGGTTGGCGATGTCCTTGAACTCCTGGTTCTTCGCCACGAAGTCGGTCTCGGAGTTGATCTCCACGATGGTGTTGCCGGAAACAGCAACGAGGCCCTCGAGGGCGTTGCGCTCAGCGCGCTTGCCCACGTCCTTCGCACCCTTGATGCGGAGGTTCTCAACGGCCTTGTCGAAGTCGCCGTCGGTTTCCTCGAGTGCCTTCTTGCAGTCGAGCATGCCGGAGCCGGTGATCTCGCGGAGCTTCTTGACGTCAGCAGCAGTGTAGTTCGCCATATTGGGCGATCCTCCTCGTGAAAGTTTTACGTAAAGGTATTCAACCGTTTCAAGCGTAGCCGACGATCTGGCCGGCGGCATGACTTGCCACGTGTGGAAAATACGAACACCCCGGTCCGCCGCGTCCCGGCCGGTAATCGGCGGACGTGAGCGGAACGCGGGGTGTGCGTGAATCCTGGCCGAAGCCAGGCGGCTTACGCCTGGGTTGCGGACTTGCAGTGTCCTTGAGACTTAGGCGTCCTTGCCCTCAGCCTGCTCAGCAGCGCGGACGGCTGCCGGCTGCTCGACCTCTGCAACTTCCTGCGGAGCAGCGGTCTCTGCAGCAACAGCGGCCTTAGCAGCATCGGCTGCGGAAACCTCGTCGGAAGCAGCGGCCTGTGCAGCAGCCTCGGCTGCCTCAGCCTGACGCTTCGCGTCGGTGTCGCCTGCAGCGTCACGTGCAGCTGCGAGCTGACGCTCTTCGCGCTGCTGCTTACCAGCGATGACAGCCTCGCCCACGACGTGGGTGAGCAGCTTGACAGCGCCGATGGCGTCGTCGTTGCCCGGGATCGGGAAATCGACAACATCCGGGTCGCAG
Source organism: Corynebacterium sp. HMSC08F01 (assembly GCF_001807545.1). Taxonomy (NCBI): domain Bacteria; kingdom Bacillati; phylum Actinomycetota; class Actinomycetes; order Mycobacteriales; family Corynebacteriaceae; genus Corynebacterium; species Corynebacterium sp. HMSC08F01. The sequence continues at coordinate 131,824 of NZ_KV789314.1, forward strand.
TTCGTGTCCAGAACAGCGACGACCGGGATGCGAAGCTTCTGCGCCTCGTTGACGGCGATGTGCTCCTTGTTGGTGTCCACGATCCAGAGAGCGGATGGAGCCTTGGTCATCTCAGAGATGCCACCCAGGACACGCTCGAGCTTCACGCGTTCGCGGGTCAGCATGAGGATTTCCTTCTTGCCGCGACCTGCGTAGCCGTCCTCGGCTGCGTCCATCGCCTGAAGTTCCTTCATGCGACCGATACGCTTGGATACGGTCTGGAAGTTGGTGAGCATGCCACCCAGCCAGCGGTGCGTGACGTACGGCATGCCGACGCGCTGCGCCTCTTCCTGGATCGGCTCCTGTGCCTGCTTCTTGGTGCCGACGAACAGGATGGTGCCGCCGTGTGCGACGGTTTCCTTGACAAACTCGTATGCCTCATCGATGTAGGTCAGCGTCTGCTGCAGGTCGATGATGTAGATGCCGTTGCGCTCCGTGAAGATGAAGCGACGCATCTTCGGGTTCCAGCGACGCGTCTGGTGACCAAAGTGGACACCTGCGTCGAGGAGTTCACGCATGGTTACAACTGCCATGGGAATGTCTCCTTCGGAGAAAGTAGTTCGGTTACTTGTAAGTCTCACGTGCGGGTTTTTATCCCTCACCCTGGCACCGTGCCTGCCCCGCACCCCTGTGAGAGGGACCGTTGCTGAGCAGCCATTGTTCGGCGCGCGTAGTCAATTTATGCAGCGCTCTACGGTGCTGCACAAACTGCCCCGGCAACCTTACCCGCATGAGCCCTAAAAACCTAAACTCATCTGCGACGTTGTGGATAACTTCCCCTAGAGTCACACTAACCACTCCCGTTATCCACAGATTTTGCGAAGACCCTGTTCTTTTCCGCGCCGCAATGGTCCTTTGAGAGCATGCATTGCCTATCGACGACGCCACGCACCACCACAGCCACCATCCTGCTCGGAGTCCTACTGTGGTACTCCCCCGCCACCGCCCTTGCCTGGGTCGATCCCGCGGCAGGCACACCGTATCCCCGCGCGGTATCCCGTCCTGCGTCAATCCCGGAGGAAAATTGGAAGCCCGGCCACCGTGGCGTGGATCTGCCGTTGAAGCTCAACGCGCCTGTGCTCGCCGCGGGCGACGGGGTTGTGGCGTTCGTCGGCACTGTCGCGGGCACTCCTGTGATCTCGATTGACCACCCAGGGGGCATTCGCACGACCTACCAGCCAGTGCGCTCAGACCTCAAGGCTGGCGACAACATTACGGAAGGCCACATCATTGGCAGACTTGCGCGCGCCACAAGCCACTTTGCTGGCGAACACGACGGACTGCACTGGGGTGCGCTTACAGGACCTGACAAGTACATCGATCCGCTCACACTGCTGGAGCCACCGAGAATACGACTTAAGCCCGTGGATGCGCCTGGTCGTAGACGTTTTTGAGCCGCTGCGCCGAGACGTGCGTGTAGATTTGCGTGGTTTGCAGGCTTGAGTGCCCAAGCATTTCCTGCACAACACGCAGATCCGCTCCGCCTTCGAGCATGTGCGTCGCGGCCGTGTGGCGAAGGGTGTGCGGACTGATGTCGCTGACACCGGCACGTTGCCCGGCGCGCTCGACAACACGGCGCACTTGGCGTTGGCCGATGCGCCCGCCACGGGATCCGACGAATACCGCATCCTCTGCTTTGCCATTGGCCAGTTCGGAGCGCCCGAACTCGAGCCACTCGTTGAGCGCCAGTGTTGCTTCGCGCCCGAATGGGACCACGCGTTGTTTGTTGCCTTTGCCGGTCACGCGGGCAAGCCCGCGAGCCAAGTCAATGTCGGCGAGGTTGAGACCGGTGAGTTCGCCAACACGCATGCCGGTGGCGTAGAGCAGCTCGAGCATGGCTCGGTCACGGAGGTGTTCGGCGGGGTGGGCGTCGTCGGCGGTATCCGCCTCGACGAGTTCTGTGGCACGCTCCCCGCGTACGACGTTGGGCAGCGCGCGATTCACTTTTGGTGCTTTGAGGCGGGCTGCTGCGTCGTGGTCGATGTAGCCCTGGCGGTACGCCCAGGTAGAGAATGCGCGCGCGGCTGCGGTACGGCGCGCAAGGGTGGCTCGGCTGCGCCCGGCGGTCAGTGCGTCGGCCAGCCAGGTGCGAAGCGCCTCCAGGGTGAACGCGTCGAAGGTGTCTGCGTACCCGGCGAGTGTCGCCAGGTCGGAGACATACCCCTTCACTGTGTTTGGGGAGCGCCCGAGCACAAGCGAGGCGTAGTCGGCGAAATCGCCGACGCCCGCTTGCACTTGCCCTACGCTTTCACTCATGTCGCAGGAGTTTACTCGCTAACCAATATTCACTTGGTTATTCACTCGGTGCGGGACCATTCCTTCCGCTCGCGCTGCACCACTCCCCGCTTGGCCAGGTCCATCAGAATGTGCACCGTCAGTCCGATGGAAAGGCCAGCGTCTGCCGCGATCTCTTCAGCCGTTCGCGATCCTTCGCCTGCTCGTGGCAGTGCGTCGTAAATGCGCAGTTCGTTGTGGCTGAGTTGCTGCGTCAATGTCGGCGGGTACTTCATTTCCATCTGCTCGCCCGCATCGAAATCCCCCGTATGCACGATGTGCTCGTGAATCTGGTCGGCGTTGAGCACCATCGCCGCCTGCTTGTTCTGAATGGCGAGGTTCGTGCCGAGCGACTCCGTTGCAGTTATGGGGCCCGGCACTGCCATCGTTTGTTTATTCATTGCATTGGCCCACTTCAGCGTGTTTAACGCACCTGAGCGAAACGCCGCTTCCACCAGCAGGGTGCCCTGGGTCAGCCCTGCTACGAGACGGTTACGGGTGAGGAACCTGTGCCGGTCCGGGGTCGTGCCGGGTGGGTACTCGGTGACAATGGCTCCCCCGGCGCGCACAACCCGATCGAAGAGTGGCTCGTTGCTCAGCGGGTAGACGTACCCCGGCCCGCAGGCAGCGACCACGATGGTGGGTGCGCCGCAGTCGAGGGCCGCCTGGTGTGCGATCGTGTCGATGCCCAGTGCACCACCGGAGACGATCGTGTACTGGTGTTTTGCCAAACCCCGCACAAGGTCATCGGTAGCGTGACGTCCATACTGCGTTGCTGTTCGTGTACCGACAACGCCGACCGACTGTGCAAGTAGCTTCGCAAGGTCTGCTTCACCTTTTACCCACAGCGCGTGTGGTGCAACCGCTTCTTCGTTCAGGGAAAGTTTTCGATCATCGTCCGGATACTCACAGTGGAACGTGGGCTTGATGTTCTCTCCAGGCCAGCCTGGCGAGTCTGGAGTCAGCAACGTATACCCAGCGGCCTGGGCACGAGCGAGATCCTGCGCAGGTTGGTCCCACGTATAGCGGTTTTGCGTCTGCGGTCCTAGGGCCCCGATCCAGCTTGCACGCGTGCGCACACCGTGGGCAATCTCGTCCGCGCTTCGCCCGTTGGTAATGAACTCCTGAATGTGGATCGAGGGTCCCTCGACAACACGGCTGAGATACGCCCAGGATTCTGGCGAACTTACATTCCTCATGCCGCCACCTCCTCTGGTGCGGTGCGCATATCGACGGCGCGAGCCACATGGTCGATATCCGGTTGCGCCACGCCTTCCAGATCCGCAAGCGTCCACGCCACCTTCAGGCTCCGATCCACGCCACGCTGCGTGATACTTCCGGTGCGCAGCAGCGAGGACAGGTAGGCCATCGCTGCTTCGTCCGCGGGAAATTGCTTGCGGATCAAAGTTGGGGCAACGCGAGCGTTGACGGACTCGTCGATACCAGCCTGCGACCAGCGCTCTTGGGCACGCTCGCGCGCCTGCATGACACGCTCGGCGATGACTGCCGACGACTCCGCGTCACCCGGGGTAACCACCGTGGAATCCGCTGAGGTCTGGATGAACACATCCAGCCGGTCGAGCAACGGGCCGGAAACGTTGGATAAGTGCCGGGCCCGCTCAGCCACCCGACACGTGCAATTGCCGTTGACCCGCTGGCACGCACACGGGTTCGCAGCCAGAACGATTTGCGTATCAGCCGGGTAGACAACTTCCCGACGCGAGCGCGTCAGGCGCACCTCACGCTTTTCTAGCGGGATCCGAAGCGCGTCGAGAACGTGCGCAGAAATCTCCGAGGCTTCGTCGAGGAACAGCACCCCATGGTGGGCCTGGCTGACCACCCCGGGGCGAGGCACTCCTGAACCGCCGCCGATGAGCGCCGCCCTGGTCAACGACGGATGTGGGGCGATAAACGGCCGGTTGGACACAATGCCGCCACTGGAAATTCCCGCAGCCGAGTGCAGCGCCGTGACTTCCACCATCTCCTCGATGTTCAGCGGCGGCAAGATAGAAGGCAGCCGCTCTGCCAGCATCGACTTGCCGGAGCCAGGCGGGCCGATCATCATCACGTGGTGCCCACCGGCTGCGGCGACCTCGAGGGCCTCGCGCTCCACAGTCATTCCGGCGATGTCACTGAAGTCCGCGACCGCTGCAGCGTGTTGGACCTCCGGCTCGCCGACGGTATCCAGCGTTGTCTCCCCGATGAGCCACTGCCACACCTGCGCCAGCGAATCTGCCACAAGGATGTTCTTCATGCCGAGCAGTGAGGCTTCTGCGGCGTTCTCTCGTGGAACGACGACGATGTCGGGTCCGGTGGTGGAGTCGTCGTGAAGCATTGCAATCAGCATCGGCAACACGCCGTCCACTCGGCGCAACGAACCATCCAACGCCAGCTCTCCGAGCAGCATTGTGCTCTCTAGTCTGCGCTGCACCCGCGGATCCAAACTGCCCAAGACGGCAGCTGCAATCGGTAAGTCGAAGTGCGAGCCCGTCTTCGGCAAATGCGCCGGCGACAACGACACCATGATCTTCGTACGTGGCCAAGGAAGCTGCGAGTTGGAGATCGCAGTGCGAATCCGGTCGCGCGACTCTTTCACCGCAGCATCGCCCAACCCCACCATGTGGATCCCCGGAAGACCCGGGCCGACGTTGGCCTCCACAGTGACAAGCCGAGCCGTGATGCCCTCAACTGTTGCGCTGATCGTGCTAGCAAGCGGCATCTTCCACCCCCAAGTAACGACGAAGGACGAAATCATCGCCATCGGTGACGCACTCCACGACGTCGAAACGGATAGCGCGAACCCCCAACGCAGGATGCTCTCGCATCCACTGCGCAGCGCAACGACGCATCGTGCGCAACTTCTTCGCAGTGACCGCCTCCGCAGCACCGAACGCGCCACCCCTGCGCGACTTCACCTCGACGAACACAATCGTGCCGTCTTCGTCTTCAACGACTGCGTCAATCTCCCCCGCAGCAACGCGTTCTCGCTGACCAAGGACGGTATACCCTTGCTCCGCGTACCAGCGAGCCGCAGCACGTTCCCCCAATACGCCCAACTCCTGTTGGGCCGCATACCTGGCGTGCATACATTCCCCCTTATTGTCTTTTAGGACCAAAACATCTGGTGCCTATTAGACGGGCAAATGCACGCCCCGGTTCCCTACTCCGGGAATGTCAGTTCAGGTTTATCCAACTCTTCGATGTTGACGTCCTTGTAGGTGATCACACGCACGTAACGCACAAAGCGCACCGCACGGTACATGTCCCACACCCACGCATCCGACATGAGGACCTCGTAGTAGACGTCGCCACCCTCCGTGTGCGGAATCAGCTTCACCGCATTAGCCAGGTAGAAGCGGCGGTCCGTCTCCACAACGTAGGAGAACTGGCTCGCCACGTCGCGGTACTCGCGGTACAGGGACAGCTCAACTTCTGCCTCGTAGTTGTCAAGATCCTCGGCGCTCATACATGACCCCTTAGCTCAGTGTGAAACCTGTCAGCGTCCCTGACGTTCGCATAACTATAACGATGTTCCGGGCTCGCCCCGTGGCGGCGCACCGCGTCCATATGCACCTTTGTTGAATAGCCCTTGTGGCCCTCCAACCCGTACTGCGGATAGTCCCGAGCCATCTCCACAACGAGCCTGTCGCGGCTCACCTTTGCCAGCACACTCGCCGCAGCGATACAACGCGCGGTGTAGTCACCGCCGACAACTGGCAGTTGCGGTGCGCGAAGCCCCGGCACACGAAACGCGTCCACGAGCACGTAACCCGGATCGACATCCAAGCCTGCGACGGCGCGCCGGGCCCCATCCAGGTTGGCGTGTTGGATCCCGCGCCGATCAATCTCTGCCGCAGGGATATGAATGACGTGGTAGGAGACGGCGGCGTTGCGGATTTCGTCGAAAAGCAACTCGCGCTTTTTCGCCGAGAGTTTCTTCGAATCCGTCAACCCCTCAAGCGCAGCAATCGGCTTGATGGGCAAGACGCACGCAGCGATGGTCACAGGGCCGAAGCACGCGCCCCGACCAGCCTCATCGACCCCCGCCACCGGCCCCAGCCCGGCCTTGTCCAACGCGACCTCGTAGGTGCGTAACTGCTTAAGACGGCGCACTACCCTACTGCTGAATGTCCGGGTCCGACACACCCTGAAGGCGGTTCAGCGGGAAGACAACCGCCCGCACCTTGCCGCGGATATTCTCCTCCGGAATAGTTCCCTGGAACTGATCCCCCAAGTGGTAGCGAGAGTCCAGCGAGTTGGTGCGGTTATCGCCCATCATGAAGTAGTGGCCTTCCGGCACCGTCACCGGGCCGAAGTACGGACCACCACACGCATCCGATCCGGTCTCCTCATCCACCGGGTAGAAGTTCGGCTGCAAGATGTACGACTGATCGATCGGCTTACCATCAACCATGACCGCCGGGTCGCCCGCCTGACACGAGACAGTCTGTCCGCCGGTAGCGATGATGCGCTTGACCAACGTGTTTTCATCCTTGGGCACCAAACCAACCCAGGAACCCACCTCCTGCAGCCCACGAATCGCGGGGTTAGAAGAACGGTTGGAGGAAAAACCCGTGTTCCACGAATCCGTACCGGCGAACACGATGACATCACCCGGCTCAGGGTCCGAGAAGTAATAGCTGACCTTCTCTACAAAGATGCGGTCGCCCGAACCGTCCTCGCCGTGCAGCGTTGGCTCCATCGACGCCGACGGAATGACATACAGCCGGCCGATAAACGTTTGCAGCACGAACATGATCACCAACGTGAGCACAACTACCACCGGGATCTCGACGTACCAGGGAAGGTTCTGCTTCTCGTCGCTGCTGTCAGCGCCATTTGCAGCGCCGTTTGTAGGGCGGTCTGCAGCGTTCACCTCATACGATGCATCCTCGGCAGCGTACGGGTTGTGCGGCTTAGGGGTCTGGGGCTGCCCGTTGGCGGGCACATTCGCGTTGGTCACGCCGGATAGGTTAGCACCGCACCCCGACACCCTGAGAACGCAACGTGCCCCGCCCGAGAAACTCGGACGGGGCACGTGGTGCGGCTAAAACTAGCGACGCTCCTTAATACGAGCAGCCTTACCGCGCAGATCGCGCATGTAGTACAGCTTCGCACGACGGACGTCACCCTTGCGGACGACCTCAATCTTCTCCAGATTCGGGGAGTGCACCGGGAAGGTACGCTCAACGCCGATACCGAAGGAAACCTTGCGGACGGTGAAGGTCTCGCGGATACCGCTGCCCTGGCGACGCACAACGAAGCCAGTGAACACCTGAGTACGGGTCACAGAACCCTCGATAACCTTAACATGAACGTCGAGGGTATCGCCCGGGCGGAAGTCCGGGATATCGTCACGGAGCTGGCCTGCGTCAACCAGATCAATAATGCCGTTGCTCATGAAAGCAATCCTTTTCGTTTTCGGACAGAGGACCCTGGCGGCACTTCCCTAATCAGGGCGCTCGGCCGGTTCGTGTCGATTACAACAACCTGCAGCATTCTACATACTGCCCGGTCACTTCCCAAATCCGGCACGTTTGAGTGCGTCCGCCATCGAGCCAGCTGCTTGACGACGATCACCGCCCCGGTTCTGGTTTCGCCCCTGGCGCTGCTTCTGACCGCCACGGTTCTGGCCACGGCTCTGCCCGCTGCGTTGTTTCTGGCTGGTGGTCTGGCCGGGCTGGCCAGGCTCGTCGTCAAGCCGCAGGCTCAACCCAATGCGGTTGCGAGCGACATCCACATCCATCACCTTGACCTTGACCACCTCGCCGGAGCGCACCACCTCGTGCGGGTCAGAGACAAACTTGTGGCTCATCGCGGAGACGTGAACCAGACCATCCTGGTGCACACCCACATCCACGAACGCGCCGAAAGCGGCAACATTGGTCACGGTTCCCTCGAGGATCATGCCGGGCTTGAGATCCTTGACCTCGTTGACGCCTTCCTTGAACTCCGCAGTTTTAAACTCAGGGCGCGGGTCGCGCCCCGGCTTGTCCAGCTCGGCGAGAATGTCGGTCACGGTAGGCACACCGAAAGTGTCGTCAGCGAAATCCGCCGGCTTGAGTTTGGTGAGTACCGCCGTGTTGCCGATGAGTTGCTCGGTGTTCAGGCCCGTCGCCTGGGCGACGCGCTCCACCACCGGGTAAGCCTCCGGGTGTACCGCTGAGCCATCGAGCGGGTTCGTCCCGCCCTGGATACGCAGGAAGCCAGCGGCCTGCTCGAATGCCTTCGGCCCCAGACGCGGAACCTTGCCCAACTCCTTGCGGGTAGCAAAACTGCCGTGCTCGTCGCGGTACGCCACGATGTTTTTCGCCACCGTGCCGGACAGACCAGCGACACGCTCAAGCAGCGGTGCCGAAGCGGTATTGACGTCCACGCCAACCGAGTTCACCGCATCCTCCACCACAGCGTCCAACGTCTGTGCGAGCGCCGTCTGATTCACGTCGTGCTGGTACTGGCCCACGCCGATCGACTTCGGGTCAACCTTGACCAGTTCCGCCAACGGGTCCTGCAGGCGGCGCGCAATGGACACTGCGGAGCGCAGCGAGACATCCATGTCTGGGAACTCTTCGGCTGCGATCGGGCTTGCCGAATAGACCGACGCGCCTGATTCGGACACAACCACCGGAGTCGGGCGCTTGCCGCCAGCCTGTGCGATGAGGTCCGCTACCTCGCCGGCGAGCTTCTCCGATTCGCGCGAAGCGGTGCCGTTGCCAATAGCGATGAGCTCGACTCCGTGCTGGGCAGCCAGCGACGCTAACTCGGCACGCGACGCGTCCCAACGGTTCTGCGGCTGGTGCGGGTAGACGATTGTCGTGGCCAGCACCTTGCCGGTGCCGTCCACAACCGCGCACTTCACGCCGTTGCGATAGCCCGGGTCAAGCGCGAGCGTTGCGCGCTGACCTGCGGGGGCGGCGAGCAACACGTCACGCAGGTTGGTCTTGAACACCTGCAGCGCGCCCTCCTCGGCCTTTTCCTTCAGACGCATGCGGGTATCTAGGTTGGCCGACACCTGCAGTTTCGTGCGCCAACCCCACTGCACCGCCTTGGCCAGCCAGGCGGAGTCTTTCACCGGAAGATCGAAACGATCCGCAATCATGCCCTCAAAAACAGACTCGTCGCCCGGGTCAAGGTTGAGCGTGAGTACACCTTCGTTCTCCCCGCGAAGCAGCGCCAAAATGCGGTGGCTGGGCAGTTTGTCAAACGGCTCCGAGAAGTCGAAGTAGTCCGCGAACTTCGCACCTTCCTGTTCTTTGCCCTCAACGACCGAGGAGCGCATGGTGCCCTGCTCGTACACGCGGTCACGCACCGCACCGACCAGGTCGGCGTCAGTGGCGAACCGGTCCACCAGAATCGCGCGGGCACCGTCGAGTGCAGCCTTCGTGTCCGGGAATCCTTCGGAGAGGTACCTCTCGGCGAGGGTCTCGGGGGTGGCGGTGGGGTCGTCGATAAGCAACTGCGTCAAATCCTCAAGACCTGCCTCGCGGGCGATATCCGCCTTAGTCTTGCGACGCTTCTTGTACGGCAGGTACAGGTCTTCGACGCGCGCCTTCGTGTCGGCTGCGAGAATCTCGCGTTTGAGATCGTCGGTAAGTTTGCCCTGCTCCTCAATACTTTCGAGCACCGCATTCTTACGCTCAGCGAGCTCGACGAGGTACGTGTTGCGCTCCTCAATATGGCGCAACTGCCCGTCGTCGAGCCCACCGGTGGCTTCCTTGCGGTAGCGGGAAATGAACGGCACGGTGTTGCCCTCGGCGAGCAGTTTCAGCGCCTGCTCGACCTGAGATTCCCGAATGTTGAGTTCGTTCGCGATGGTGACTGCGATTGATGTCATTCGGGCGATCTTAGTCGCGCCGTACTCACGGGAGCTTTACAGCAGCACCTGCGCCAGAATCGAGCCCACCACGCACGAAGTGAACACCGAGATCGCACCCGGAATCAGGAACGAGTGGTTGATCACGAACTTGCCAATTCGGGTGGTGCCGGTGCGGTCGAAGCCGATGCAAGCCAGGTCGGACGGGTAGGTGGGCAGGATCCAGTAGCCATACGCCGCGCCGTAGAAGCCGACAATGACCTTCGGGTCGATGCCCAAGGCAAGCCCGATCGGGGCGATGGCGACCAGCGCCGCAGCCTGGGAGTTCACCAACTTGGACACAATCAGCAACACGATGGCGTACGCCCACGGGGCAGCTTCCACAACAGAACCGAGGCTGGATTCGAGCTGGTCGATGTGCGCCGCGAAGAACGTATCCGCCATCCAGGCCACGCCAAACACGGAGAACACCGCGGTCATGCCTGCCTTGAACACCGGTGTCGAGGCGATCTTCTTGTGATCCACCTTGCAGAACAGCAAGATGATCGCACCGGCAAAGAGCATCACCATCTGGATGGCGAGGTTCATGGACAGCGGCTTCATGCCACCGTCACCGTCGTCGAACGCGGGACGCAGGCCCTCAAACGCGCCGAGAACAACCACGAAGGCGATAGCGCCGAGGAAAATCCACACCGCGTTGCGAGCGGACTTTGGAAAGACTTCGTCCAGAAGCGAATGGCTGGACTTGTTGATGGACTCCGCAAACGCCGGGTCCTGCATGCGCTCCTGGAATACCGGATCCTTGTCCAGATCCTTGCCACGGTGCAACGACCACAACGCGGCCAAGATCACGCCGGAAAGCGAAGCCGGAATGGCAACCATAAGAATCTGCGGGATCGAATACGCCTTATCGATCACTCCGGCGTTCTCCGCCAAAATCGACGCGAGCGACACGGTGGCAACCGACACCGGCGAGGCTGTAATACCCATCTGCGCAGAAGTGGAAGCCACCGCCATAGGACGCTCTGGGCGAATCCCTTTCTTCACCGCAATGTCCTCGATAATCGGGAACATGGTGTACACCACGTGGCCGGTACCGCACAGCACGGTGAGGAACCATGTGGTCACCGGAGCCAGCAAGGTGATGCGTTCCGGGTGGGCGCGAAGGAGCTTCTCGGCTTGCTGCATCATCACCTCCAATCCGCGCGATTGTTGGAGGGTCGCCGCACAGCCGATGACTGCGATGATGGTGAGCATGACGCCCACCGGTGGTTCGCCCGGCTCCAGACCGAAGACGAAGACCATAAACATCAGGCCGATGCCAGAGATCAGACCAAGCCCAAGGCCCCCGTACCGCGTGCCGAGCAGCAGGGCACCAAGAATGATGGCGATTTGAAGGACAATTGCGAGCCCCGAGGTGGGGTCGAGCACTGACGCGAGCATGGGTGTCCTTTCGTTTTGCAACGCGTGTAACACACCCAACTCTAAGCGAACAATGATCTGACCTTTAAATTATTGTGGGGTGATTTTCACCACCTCAGCAGGCATTACCCTGCCGTGTACCCGCTCCACTGCGTGCCCTTCGGCAACGCATCCGCAACCGCTTGCGTCGCATCCTCCAGCGACAGCGCGGTTCGCCCTTTTACCGTAAGCGTCGTTTCGTTCCGCTCGATCGTCTCCGCGCGGTAGCCTGCCTGTTTCAGCGCCCGTCGCAGTTGCTTTGCGACGACCCGCTGTCCGCCCACCTCGAACACCGACACAACCTCACGCGAATCCAGCATGAACCGGTCCTCTTCACTGAGCTCCACCTGTTCGAGCAATTCGGGCCTGACGGCACGGGTGCGTTTCAGCGACTGCTCACGGCGCCACGCTTCAACCTTCTTGTGGTCGCCAGAGGTAAGCACCTCCGGAGCCTCGATCCCCCGCCATACTCGTGGTTTTGTATAACTCGGGCCCTCAAGCAACCCATCCGAGAAGCTGTCCTCCTCGTGGCTTTCAGTGTTGCCAAGCACTCCGGGGATCAACCGGGTGACTGCCTCCGCGATGACCAGTACGGCGACCTCGCCACCAATGAGTACATAGTCACCAATGGACACCTCACGCACCCGGTAGCGCTGCTTCGCATCCTCGAAGACACGCTGGTCGATTCCCTCGTAGCGCCCGCAAGCGAACACAATGTGTTCCTCGCGCGACCAGGCACGGGCATCCGCCTGCGTAAATGGCTTTCCGGCCGGTGTGGGAACGAGCAACAGCGGCTTTGAGGCGTCATCGCCTGCCACTGGGGATTCGTAAGGGCGTGGTGCAACGTTTGCGACATCGTCGTGACGCAACTTGTCATTCCGGTGCTTGGCCGCCGAGTCCAGCTCCGTGCCTGTGCGTCCCGCAGCGATATCGTCGAGCGCCGGCCCCCACACTTCCGGCTTCATCACCATGCCAGGACCACCGCCCAGAGGGGGCGCGTCTACCGACTTGTGGTTACCCGTCGCCCAATCACGCAGGTCATGCACTCCGACGGACAGGATGCCCTGCTCAATCGCCTTGCCCAGCAGCGCGTGGCGCAACGGGTCCAAGTACTCGGGAAAAATAGTGACGACATCGAGGCGAAGCACCGGCTTCGGGTTAGACATCAAGTAGTCCCTCCGGCGGCGTAATCACCAGGTAGCCATCAGCGAGGTCAATATCCGGCACAAACTCCATAACGAAGGGCACGAGGACTTCCTTGCCGTGATAGTCGATCTCCAGAATCTTGCGATTCGGCGCATCCATCACGCCAGTAACAGCGCCAACTTCATCGCCGTCATGGCGGACCTTCAACCCGATGAGTTCGTGGTTGTAGTACTCGTCGGAATCCTCGTCGCGCTCCAGAGGTTCTGCAAAAAACTTCATGCCCCGCAGACTGTCCGCAGCGGTGCGGTCTGGCACCTCCTCAAAACTGACGAGGAGGCGCTTCTGATGAGGCCGAACCGTCTTCACAGTCAAGTGCTGTTCCTTGCCAGCCTGGCGGCCAGTGAGCACCTCGCCGACAACAATGTGGTCTTCAGACTCGTCGGCGAGTAGCTCGACTGCTACCTCACCCTTCACGCCATGCGACTTCACGACGCGGCCAATGTTGAGCTCCATAATCGGCTACGGTAGCAGCCCCACAAATTGCCCTTGTCGGCCTACCAGACCTTGTCGCCACGAACTGTGGCGTCGAAGCCGCCGTCGATAAAGACAACCTGGCCGCACAGGTGGGTATTCTCCTCACTGGTCAGCCATGCAATGAAGCTGGCCGCAGCCTCTGCCGGCATCCAACCGTTCAGCGGCATCGGCACCTGTGCCAACTGCGCACGACCTTCGTCGGTGTTGCGCAGCTCTTCAGTCATCGGGGAAATCACAACGGCCGGCGCAATAGCGTTCAGCGCAATGCCCTTGCCAGCCCACTCCTCGGAGATCGCGTTCTTGCGCACCCAACGAGCAATGGCCTGCTTAGAGGACGAGTAGTTAAGGTATGCAACCTCGGGGCCCTGGTCAGCAAGTTCCTGGCCACGCTTAACGGTAGCTTCCTCATCACCCGCCAGCATCGCTTCAATCAACTGGTCATCCGCCGGCTGCAGTGATGCGATCGACGCCGTCACCACAGCGCGCGGCGCATCCGACTCCTCCAGCAGCGGACGAAGCCCCTCAAGCGTTGCCACCGCGCCGAAGTAGTTCACCTGCGCGGTCTTCGGCGTCGGCGCCTGCATACCGGCATTCGCAATGACGCCGTCGAGCTTTCCTTCGGAAAGCTTGGTTGCCTCATCAACGAGTGCCTGCCGGCCCTCAACAGTTGTGAGGTCCGCATTGATATCCGCATTCGCAATATCGGCAGTAATCACCTTGTGACCGCGAGAGGTAAGCAACTCCGCAGTCGCCTTGCCAATGCCGCCCGCGCCACCAGTCACCAAAAACGTACGAGCCATGATCCGCTCCCCTTTCGATTAGGAAATGTCTACATGCCCAACCGTACGCAAGTTTTACAAAGTCGCAGCACGAAAAACCCCGCACCGGCACGAAAAGTGTGCGGTGCGGGGTGTCGTCGATAAGCGAAAGGCTTATGCCTCCTCGGCCGGAGCCTCCTCAGACTCAGCCTCAGCAGCCTCGCCCTCAGCCTCTGCAGCCTCGGCCTCTGCGGCAGCTGCAGCCTCAGCAGCTGCCTTAGCCTCAGCGTCTTCCTTAGCCTTCTTGCGCTTCTCGGTGATCGCCTCAGCGGTCGGGCCGTTCTTAGCCTCTTCCAGAGCCTGGTTGAACAGGTCGAGCTTGGACGGCTTCTCCTCAGCAACCTTGAGGGTGCCCTCAGCACCGTCGAGGCCCTTGTGCTTCTGCCAGTCGCCGGTCACCTTCAGCAGCGCGAGCACCGGCTCGGTCGGCTGTGCGCCGACACCCAGCCAGTACTGAGCGCGCTCGGAATCGATGCGGATGAGCGACGGCTCTTCCTTCGGGTGGTAGATGCCGATGTTCTCGATGACAGCACCGTCACGACGGGTGCGAGCATCAGCGATGACGACACGGTACTGAGCGTTGCGGATCTTGCCAACGCGCTGCAGCTTGATCTTTACAGCCATGGTGTACTTCCTTTAGGTCACTGGGCAGTGCAGACACCCGCCGCTTCTCGACGAGCCGGTTCAACCCTTCTTATTTACCCTGCGCGTGCCTGGCCGGTCGACCATCCCCTCCCAGGCAACCTGAGAAGGATCCAGACGGATCCGGCGCGTACGCAGTTATAGACTTGTCGTGCCAAACGCCAACAATGACGTCAGACAACCTTTGACACCTTACGGGCTAAACCCCAAGGCACCAAACTCCCGCACGGCAATGCCTTGCAATGCCCCGGTGTGGCTGGTTCGGTCATGCAAAGTTCAGACTGTATGGTCTTTACCGATTGCGACGCGCATTGCCAGCTGCAATACACGTCGCCTGTAACGAAATAGAAGTAGTTGACAAGGTTGGACACGATGGCAGGACAATCGGCACAGTCGACAAAAGGCTCGACCGCATACCGCGTCGACCTCGATGGGCTGCGTGGATACGCCATCGCACTCGTCGTCCTGTTCCACGTCTTCGTCGGACGTGTCTCTGGTGGCGTCGACGTCTTCCTGCTGCTGTCCGGTTACTTTTTCCTTGGCGGGCAACTGCGATACGCTCTGCGTCCGAACCCAAACCTGAACCCGTGGTGGCCCCTGTGGCGCACCATCCGCCGACTCGTACCGGCGCTCGCACTTGTCATCGTTAGCGTTGTCCTTCTCGTTCTCGCGTTTACGCCAGAACTGATGAGCCAGCAGCTCGCGAGCCAAGTCACAGCGTCGATGCTGTACTACCAAAACTGGGAACTCATCGCCCAAAATGCCGACTACGCTGCAGCAAGCCAGGAAACATCCCCGCTACAGCACTTGTGGTCAATGTCGGTCCAGGGCCAGTTCTACATCTTCGGCATCCTCATGGGCACCCTGCTGGCCTTTGCGGTATCGAAGCTCAAAGCCAACCCTGTCTGGGCACGGCGCGTAGCTATCGGGGTGCTGGCGCTCATCACTATCGCCTCCTTCGCCTGGGCCTCCCGCTTCGGTTTCGTCGGCACCGGCGCCAACTACTACTCCACGTTCTCTCGCGCATGGGAACTCTCCCTCGGCGCACTGCTCGCCTTCGTACCAGCCGAGCGATTCTTCCCACAGCGTTTCGCCTGGTTCACTGCGCTACTCGGCGTCGCAATGATCACCATCACCGGCATCGTTATCCCAACGTCGCTCGCATTCCCCGGCCCCCTCACACTGCTGCCACTGACCGGTGCCGCACTGGTCATCCTGTCAGGCAACAGCAACGCTGTCTCCGGCGTGCTGGCATCTGCACCCATGACCTGGCTGGGCAAGATCGCTTACTCGCTCTACCTTTGGCACTGGCCGCTTTTGATCATCGTCACCGCCCTCGGCGGATACGCCGTTCCCCCAGCATGGCTCGGCGCATGTGTCATCGCCGTGTCCCTCGCCCTCGCACACATCACCCACATGCTGGTGGAAGATCCACTACGCCAGCATCGTGCGCGCCCGCGTGCCATGGATACGCCGGTGCGCGACGCGGGGTCGTCGCTACGCACGTGGCCCGGAAAATTCCGCGCAACGGGTGGTGTGCTCACCGCCGCTTTGTTTGCCGCAGCACTTGCCATCCAGCCAATCTGGAACGATCGTATCGACGACGCCGACAAACCCCTCGACCCCGCCATCTACCCAGGCGCACTCGCACTCGCCGGCGCCGAAGTCCCCGACGTCGAAGCCCGACCAGACCCGAACCTGGTTGCAGGCATCTACCCACCAATCGGACTGGACAACTGCATGGTCTTCCTCCCCGAAGGCCCAGACATCATGCCGGGACCTCACTGCGTATACGGTGACCTGGAAGCCGACACCACCATCGCACTGGTCGGCGGCTCCCACATCGAACCATTCGGCATCCCACTGGACATCCTTGGCAAACGCCACGGCTTCAAAGTTGCAACATTCGTGCGCCAAGAATGCCCACTCGTCGTCGGAGGCCCCTGGGACCCCGCCAACGCCGACATTGTCTCGCCAGAATGCGCAGAATGGGGCGAGAACGCGTTCGCAGAACTCGTCGAACTCAACCCTGCCATGGTGATCTCCACCTCCACACGCCCCGCAGGTCACGCAGGCGGTGGCATCGCCTCTCAGGACTACGTGCCTGACGCATACGCAAACTTCTGGCAACGCCTCGCTGAATACGGCATCCCATTCGTCGGCCTGCGCGACAACCCATGGATGTTCAACCCCGACGGCGACCCAATGGACCCCAACCTGTGCCTCGTAGCCGGATCCTCCGAAGCCGACTGCTCCATGGACGCACACGTGGTCTACTCCCCTGAAGACCCTGCGAAGTACTTCCTCGACGGCGGCTACAACCAGTGGGAAATCGACACCGCCAGCTGGTACTGCATCGACGGCATCTGCCCGCCGCAGATCGGCAACATTTACATCTACCGCGACCAGAATCACATCTCCAACGCGTACGCCGAATCGCTCGCCCCATTGATGTGGGAAGAGCTCACCCCGATCTTCAACAAGCTTGGGCTTATCGACGACACCACGCTGGCCCCCGAAACCGCCACCGACTCTGCCCAAGATGGCGAAGAGGCCAACACCCTCTAAAGTGCTGGCCTCTCCCCCCTTTGATCTGTGAAGCGTTCGCGCTGCGGCGCGCTGCGCGCTAGAAGAACTTCCCCTTCTGCATACGCTTCATCGCCTCGTTGAAATCGAGGTTGTTGAGATCCATGCCCTGCATGCCCGCAGGAAGCTGGCTCTGCAACTTTTCCAAATCCTTCATATCCGGCATACCGCCACCCATGCCCGGCATTCCTGGCATTCCTGGCATCCCTGGCATCTTCGGCATGCCCTGATTTCCACCGCGCTTCACCGGCTTGCGCTTGCCGTTCTTGCCCCGGCGCCCCTTCGGCTTCTTCTTGGTAGCGCTTCGGCCCATGCCAGGCATACCCGGCAAGCCGAACTGGCTGGCCATCTGCCCCATCATCTTCTTCGCCTCGAAGAAGCGCTCCACCAACTGGTTCACATCCGAGACCTTCACACCGGAACCGTTAGCGATGCGCTTGCGGCGCGATGCGTTCAAAATCTTCGGATCCTGGCGCTCCTGAGGAGTCATACCGCGAATGATGGCCTGGATACGGTCGAGCTGCTTCTCGTCGACCATGTCCGCCATCTGGTTCATCTGCTTGCCGCCAGGCATCATCTTGAGCAGGTTGCCAATCGGCCCCATGCGACGAATCATGAGCAACTGGTCGAGGAAGTCCTCCAGTGTGAGTTCGCCGGAAGCCAACTTGGTTGCGGCTGCCTCAGCGTCCTGCTCGTTATAAGTCTGCTCAGCCTGCTCAATCAGCGACAGCAGATCACCCATGCCGAGAATACGGCTGGACATGCGGTCCGGGTGGAACACGTCGAAGTCGTCGAGCTTCTCGCCAGACGACGCAAACAGAATCGGCTTGCCCGTGACCTCACGGATGGACAGCGCGGCACCGCCACGGGCATCGCCATCAAGTTTGGTCAGTGCAACACCAGTGAAGTCGACGCCAGCAGCGAACGCCTCGGCGGTAGACACCGCATCCTGACCGATCATCGCATCAATAACGAAAATGACCTCATCCGGATTCACTGCATCACGGATGTTGCGGGCCTGAGTCATCAGGGTCTCATCGATACCGAGGCGGCCCGCAGTATCGATGATGACCACATCGTTTTTGTTCTGCTTGGCGTGCTCAATACCCTGCTGCGCCACCGCAACCGGATCACCGTGCGAGGTGCCCATCTCGTGCTCATACGAGTCGATGGACGTACCCGGATCCGGGGCAAACGTCGGCACACCAGCGCGCTCACCAACAATCTGAAGCTGCTGCACCGCACCCGGACGCTGCAAGTCACACGCCACCAACATCGGGGTGTGGCCCTGCTTAGCCAAGTGCTTAGCCAACTTACCTGCCAGGGTGGTCTTACCAGCACCTTGCAGACCGGCGAGCATAATCACGGTCGGCGGGTTCTTCGCCAAATTCAACCGGCGAGTCTCACCGCCGAGAATGTTTGTCAGTTCCTCATCAACAATCTTGATGACCTGCTGCGCCGGATTCAGCGCTGCCGAAACATCGGCACCGAGGGCACGCTCCTTGACGCGCTTAATAAACGCACGCACAACCGGAAGCGACACGTCCGCCTCCAGCAACGCGATACGAATCTCGCGAGCCGTGGCGTTAATATCCTCCTCGGTGAGCTTGCCCTTGCCTCGCAGACCACCCAGGGCTGATTGGAGGCGGTCGGACAGTGACTCGAACACGGTGTGCACGCTCCCTTTTGCTTCTAGCGGAAAAGAATCCCCACAAGACTAGCGCGCGCCCCGGGTGATGGGCACATCACCGGGGGCGCGGGGTCGTCGACAAGCAAGCGCTTAGCCGAGAAGAGCGTCGACGAAACTCTCAACCTCAAACGGCGCAAGATCGTCCGCGCCCTCACCAAGACCAACCAGCTTTACCGGCACACCAAGTTCCTCCTGAACCTGGAAAACGATACCGCCCTTGGCGGTGCCGTCGAGCTTGGTCAGCACCACACCCGTGATGTCAACAACCTCACGGAAGACACGCGCCTGCGCAATGCCGTTCTGCCCCACCGTCGCGTCGAGCACCAGCAACACCTCATCGACGTTGCTCTTCTTCTCCACGACGCGCTTGACCTTGCCCAGCTGATCCATCAGACCCGTGGAGGTGTGCAGGCGGCCCGCCGTATCGACGAGCACCACATCAGCACCCTCGTCAACACCAGTTGCCACAGCATCGAAGGCCACCGAAGCCGGGTCCGCACCCTCCTTGCCACGAACCGTGGAAGCGCCGACGCGCTTGCCCCAGGTCTCCAACTGGTCCGCAGCCGCCGCGCGGAACGTATCCGCAGCACCAAGCACCACCGAGTGCCCCATAGACACGAGCACACGAGCAAGCTTGCCGGTAGTCGTCGTCTTACCGGTGCCGTTGACACCGACAACCAAGATCACGGCCGGTTTGCCGTCATTCGGCATCGCCTTAATCGAACGGTCGAGCTCCGGACGGGCAGCCTCAATCAGAGTTTCGCGCAGCATCGCACGAGCCTGCGCTTCGTTTTCCACACCACGCTCAGCGATCTTCTCGCGCAGGTTGTCCGTGATCTTCATCGTCAGACCCGCACCGATATCGGCCAAGATCAGCGTGTCTTCAATCTCCTCCCACGCGTCCTCGTCCAGATCGCCAGCGGAAAGAATGCCAAGCAGACCCTGGCCGATGGCGTTCTGAGAACGGGAAAGGCGGCCACGGAGCTTGCCCATGCGACCTGCTGCTGGAGCGATGTCATCGATCGGTTCGCTCGCGGGGGCCTCAACAACGACAGCCTCATCGGAAACCTCAGCACCATCCTGGAGCGCCTCTTCAGCACCCTCTTGAGCCACTACAGCAGCCGCAGCAGCCTCCTCTGCCTCCGCCGTGTCTGGTGTGTCTGGCGCATCGGGCGTTTCCGATTCGGCCTCAGGGGTTTCTGCCTCATCGACAGCAGGTTCCGGCTCCGGTTCTGGAGCTGGCTTCGGCTCTGCTACCGGCTCAGGTTCTGGTGCCGGCTCCGGTTCTGGCACGGCACATTCTTCAACGACAGGCTCCTCCACAGGCCGCTCGGCCGGCTTCGGCTGATCTACCTCCGTGCTGGTGGTGTCGTCGACAAGCAATGGCTCTTCATCAGGCGCAACTGCTTTCTCGATAACAGTCTTCGGCTCCTGCTCGGCCTTTTCAGGCTCGACTACCGGCAGAACCGGCTGGTCACGACGAATCGGCTCCGGCTGCTTCGGCTGAGCATCCGCCGGTGCGAAATTGAAACCGCCCTTCGCCTGATAATTGCCGGATTTCTCCTGCTGAGTGAGCTCCTTCGGCTCCTCCGGCTTCTCAAACGAAACGGTCTTCGACTCCTTGCGCTTCTTCCCCGCAACGACGATGCCCACGATGATCAGCACGGCAACGACGACCGCAACCGCCACCCAAAGGGCCGGGGAGTTCATCAACTCAGTGGTATTCATGCGTTCTAGTGTGCCAGCCGCCACGACACAAGGTGGAACAGCAATAGACACATTGCTTATCGACGAATCAACGCTGCAGGTCAGGCCCATCCATACGAACGGGTGTTCGAATGTGTGGCGATCGTGTCGGCCTGGTCTGTAGCTTCATTTTCAACTCAGTTAGCAGCACACGTAGCCGAGAGGGGGACCCATGACAACCATCATCGACCAACACGTCAACCAGATCACCGCTGGACTAGAAGCGCTGTCCAACCTCATGATGGAACCCGACTCCCTCCACCTCCTCGGCACCCACCAAGCAATAGAGCGGCTACACGGCTCATTGCCACTGCTCGGAAACGTCAACGCCGCCTTCGCACATCTCTGCACAAGGGACAATGCCGGATCCCTGGTCGGCGCCAACCATCCCGTGGAATACCTCACGCAACGCCTCGGCCTCTCCCGTGCCCAGGCGTTCGACCTCCTCAACCACGGCAAGCGCCTCTTCGGCGAGCCCGACATCCCAGTCCCACCAACTAACCCGGAACAAACCGAAGAGGACAAGCGAGCCGCAGAAGAAGAAGCACAACGACGCAAAGAACAAGAAAAGAAAGCCCAGGAACGCGCCCGCAAGGCTGCACGAGAAAAGAAAGCCTCCGAAGAAAAGAAGCGCATTATCTCCAACGCGCTCAAGGACCTCAACGAACACGCCAACCCGGGCTACCTCGAGTGCTACTCCCAAGCCATGGAAGCCGCAGCACGCATGACCCCCGAAGAGCTCCGGAAGTTCGTCACCGACCTCGTCCGCAAAGCCAACCGCGCGGGGCTGGACTACGAAAAGAAAAAGGACCCCCTAGCCGCGTTTAAAAAACGAGGCATCTCCTTCGGACCCACCGATGCAGACGGCGGCTCCTACGCCCGGCTCTACCTTGACGCCGCATCACGCGCAAAATTCGAAGCAGCCCTCGCCGCCGGAGAAGCCCCCGGCTCTCACCTACCCGACGGCTCCAAAGACACCCGCACGAAACAACAACGCCGCTTCGACCAACTCATGCACATCCTGGATAACTACTCCCAGGCACGTATCACGCGCGACCGCGGCATCGGAACCGTTGTGGTGACACTGACCCTGGAAGATCTGGTCGGTGCTGATTGGCAAACACGCTTTTCCACCAATACCAGTGTGGATCTCACTGCCCTCGACATTCTTCACCTGGGCTTAGCAGGAGACACTTTTGCTCTCCAACTCGACTCTGCAACCGGTGTGCCACTATCACTCGGACGCGCCCGCCTCGCGTCGATTGAACAGCGCCTCGTCCTACTCGCTACCCAAGGTGTCTGCGCCTGGAACGGGTGCACCAAACCTGGCGTCGAACTCGAAGCCCACCACCTGCAGTCCTACCTCCACGGAGGTGTCACTGACCTCAATAACCTGATACTGCTATGTCGCGAACACCACAGATGCAACAACGACAACAGAGACGGAGCCGGTGGTAAGGGACACTTCGAAAAAGACCCCGACACCTGGGACATCACCCACCATCCAGCCGACGGCGGGCCACCGACCACGACCAGCACATGGCAGTTCGAACAGTCACCCGGTCAGCGGCATAAACGAAAAATTCGGGACAAACACCCAAGTTTCGACGACCAAGAACTACCGGGAACAGATCCACCCCTGTTCGCACCGGACACCGGGTAGCCATCTTGCGCTGTGCTACGCCCCAGGTGCTACACCCCAGGCGCTGCACCGGCAGGTTGCATGCGTTGAGACAGCACTCGAGTGACGCCATCGCCACGCATAGTCACGCCATAAAGCACGTTCGCAACATCCATCGTTGGCTTCTGGTGCGTGATCACAATGAGCTGCGAATCCTGACGGAGTTCCTCCAGAAGGGCAATGAGCCGGCGCAGGTTGACGTCGTCGAGCGCCGCCTCAACTTCGTCGAGCACATAAAACGGACTTGGACGCGCACGGAAGATAGCGACCAGAAACGCCAAGGCTGTCAGCGATTTTTCACCACCGGAAAGCAGCGAAAGCCGCTTGACACGCTTACCCGGTGGCCGGGCCTCAATTTCAATGCCGGTGGCCAACATGTCGTCTGGCTCGGTGAGCACCAAGCGCGCCTCACCACCCGGGAAGAGCGTCTGGAACACTCGCGGGAACTCGGCCTCCACATCCGTCCAGGCATCGGTGAACAACTGCAAGATCTGTGCGTCAACGTCCTCGATCACACCAGTGAGGTCTTTGCGCGCCTGAATAACATCATCAAGCTGCGTAGAAAGAAACGAATACCGCTCCTCCAACGCCTTGTATTCCTCCAATGCCAGCGGGTTGACCTTACCCAGCGCGCGCAGATCCTTTTCTCCCCGCTTGAGACGTTTCTCTTCTGCTTCGCGGTCAAAGTCCTCACCTGGGGTGTACCCATCAAGCAGATCGGCTACGGCGATGCCCAGGGTGGAGGTGATGTTGGCTTCGGCTTCGTCGATACGCACCTGTGCTTGCGAGCGGGCAATATCGGATGCGTGTGCGTTGTCGGTCAATCGAGACAATTGTTGGCGCGTGGCATTGACCTGCTGACGAGCTTGCTGCAACTGCCCCTGCAGGCTTGCGGTCTGGGCGGAGAGCTCATCGCGTTGCGCCGTCGCGCGTGCCAACGCGTCCTCGATTCGGGCGGCAAGGTCGCGCGCGTGCTTCTCGACGACCCCCGCTAGCTCCGCCTCTGCTCGACGCCTTGCCATCGCAGCGTCATGGCGGGCTTTCGCCTGACGTTCTTGCTCGGCTTGGCGGCGTAGCGCGTCTCCCTTGCCCGCTTCCGCCTCTGCCCGCTGTTGTGCAGTACGCGCGGCGAGGACGGCCTCCATTTCCATGGATTTGATGTGGTTTAGCGCGTTTCGGGCAGCGTCGCGTTCGGCAGATGACGGCTCCTCGGGTGAGGCGGATACATCCGTGTCCACTCGGGTGAGACGGTCGCGAGTTTCTTCCAGTTCGGCGCGGCGTTGCGCAAGCCGTGCGTCAGCTTCGTTGGCGCGCTGCGCAGCTCGTTCGTGCTCCGACTTGTTCGCTTCAGCTTGCTTGACCAGGCGGGTGCGATCGCGTCGCCAGGCTTCGAGTTCGGTGTCGTGTTCTCGAAGAGACGCACGCGCCGACGCGGCGTTGACTCGGGCTTCTTCCGCCGCAACCTTCGCACCTTCAAACGTGCCTGCGAGTTCGCTGAGTTGTTGGCGGGCCGTTTCAAGTTCCACGCGAGCAGCCTCGATGCGGGCGGAGACTTCAACCGTGGTTGCTTGCCCGGAGCCGGCTGCGATCCAGCCTTCGCCGACAAGTACGCCGTCGTGTGTGACGGCTCGTAATCTCGGGTCTTGTTCGACGACGGCACGAGCCAGCTCAACATTTTTTGCGACCACAGTGTCAGCGAGCAAACGTGTCACCGGACCAGCCACTGCATCGTCCAGCGTGACGTGGTCGAGCAGCCAGTCCACCTCAACGTCGGTCTCCAGGCGCCATGTGGAGCCGCCTCGTGTATCGACGACCACCGTACGACTCGCATTCCCCAACCGCGACACGGTCTCGTCGGACACATCACCTGCGAGCGCTTCGGCATAGTCGCCGAGGGCCGCCGCAAGCGCCGTTTCCAAACCTGCCTCTGTAGTCAGCAAACCCGCTAGCGGTGAGAAACCGTCGAGCAATTCGGCGGCATCCATTTTCGGCGTCTGCTCAGACAGCGTTGCAATGCGCGATTCAAGCGTTGCTACGTTACGTTCGTGTTCGCCCTGCTCAGCACGAAGTTGCTCTAGGCGCTTCTCTGCAGCGTCAGATTCGGTGTGGGCGCGGGCGAATGCGGCGTCGAGTGGAGCGCGTTCCGCCTCAAACGCCGCGATGCGTTCCTCAACGGACACAACCTCAGCGTCAGCTTGGCGTGCACGTTCACGGGTTTCTTGAAGCGTCTCGTCGAAACGCCGAATCTCCTCCTCAGCAGCTTCAACCGCTTGCGCCTGCGATTCTTCTTGAGCAAGCAGTCGCACTACGCCTTCGCGACGGTCCGCGATCGCAC
Source organism: Corynebacterium sp. HMSC08F01 (assembly GCF_001807545.1). Taxonomy (NCBI): domain Bacteria; kingdom Bacillati; phylum Actinomycetota; class Actinomycetes; order Mycobacteriales; family Corynebacteriaceae; genus Corynebacterium; species Corynebacterium sp. HMSC08F01. The sequence goes on from NZ_KV789314.1 coordinate 156,589, forward strand.
GCACCTGCGCCATGTGTTCGCGCTCAGCTTCATCGAAAGCTTCCTGTCGTTCCGCGACTTCTTCTCGTACCGTTTCCAGCTGTTCTGCTGCTTCTTCGGCTGCTTCGACGGCTTCCGCGTAGCGTTCGTCGGCAATCCGTGCCCGTGCTTCGAGGTCTTCCGGGTCTTGCCCGGCATAGGCAACATCGGCGTTGTGGCTCCGAGCACGCTCCGATGCGATGCGTTCCGTAGCACTCGCCCGTTCCGCCAGCGTCGATAGCGCAAACCACACCTGCTGTGCTTCTTGTGCTTTGGGCTGTACTTCCTGCTGCTGTGCTTCGATGCTCTCCTGCGCTTCGGTGTATTCCTCGAGTTGTGCGGTGACGGTTTCCACCTGTTCTTCGAGGAGTTCGGCGGCGCGGGCGGCGTCGGAAAGCTTCGCTCGCAAACGCACGACTTGGTCACCTGCGAGCTTGAGTTTGGCGTCGCGCAGTTCGGCCTGCACCGCCGCCCCACGTTTCGCAGCTTCTGCCTGCCGCGCCAACGGTTTGAGTTGCTTGCCCAGTTCGTCGGTGAGGTCGGTGAGGCGATCCAGGTTCGCCTGCATGCCGACAAGTTTGCGCTGTGCCTTCTCTTTACGACGACGGTGCTTCAGTACACCAGCGGCTTCTTCGATAAACGCGCGACGTTCTTCAGGGCGCGAATCAAGGATTTCGGAGAGTTTGCCCTGGCCGACAATGATGTGCATTTCGCGGCCGATACCGGAGTCGGACAGCAGCTCCTGAATGTCCATGAGACGTGCTTTGGAGCCGTTGATTTCGTATTCGGACGCACCGTCGCGGAACATGCGGCGAGTGATTGCTACATCGGTGTAGTCGATGGGCAAACGTTTGTCGGTGTTGTCGAAAGTAAGCGTGACTTCGGCACGTCCGAGTGGTTTGCGCCCGCCGGCACCGGCGAAGATGACGTCTTCCATCTTCCCGCCACGCAGGTTTTTCGCACCTTGCTCGCCCATCACCCACGCGAGTGCATCGACGACGTTGGATTTTCCCGAGCCGTTCGGCCCGACGACGGCGCAGATGCCCGGCTCGAATTTCATGGTTGTCGCGGACGCGAAGGACTTAAATCCTTTGAGCGTCAGCGATTTCAGGTGCATTCGCGCAATATTACCCGCTCGGGCGCGGCTTTTAACGTTCGTCGAATCCTACCGCACCCTTCGGTGCGCTGTACTGGGCTTGCACATGGTCCACGCGCCCAGGGCGCCCCGAACCAGAGGGTGTTTCCCGCAAGAGCTTTTCAAGCTTTTCGACGCCACCCTGCTCCCCCTCCGCAACCACTTCAACGCGGCCATCTGCAAGGTTCTTGGCGTATCCCGCAAGCCCAAGTTCGAGGGCGCGGGAGCGGGTCCACCAGCGAAATCCAACCCCCTGGACTTCGCCGTGGACGTGGGCGGTCATGCGTGTCTTAGCCATACCGCCCGAGAATACAACTTAGATGCGGTCGTCTGCGCTGCGTCGGGTGACGGGGTCGGAGCCGTCCCAGAACTCAACGTTCTTGACTTCCGGCAGCATGCCGCGGTGGAAGACAGGGTCTTCTCCTCGGCGACGCTGTTCGTTGTAGTTCTTCAGCAGCTTCAGCGCTACCCCGCCGAGCGGAACGATTGCGATGATGTTGAAAAGCGCCAGAAGACCGGCCATCGTGTCGCCGAGGGCCCAAACGAGCGGCACAGATCCGAACGCACCGAAGATGACGAAGCCGAGAACAACAATGCGGAACGTGGTCAACGCGGACTTGGAGTCGGTGAGGTACTGCAAATTAGCTTGCGCCAAGTAGTAGTTACCGATCACGGAAGAAAACGCCAGGAAGAACAGGATGAACGTGATGGCGTGTGCGCCCCAGGCGCCGACAGAATCGGCGAGTGCAGACTGCGTCAGCGAGGCACCCTGGATGTCATCGCGGCCATAGGTGATTGCGGGGCCGAGCAGTACAACAAACGCGGTGATGGAGCACACGAGCAGGGTGTCAAAGTACACGCCGAGGGCCTGCACAAGACCCTGCTTAACGGGGTGAGACACGGTCGCAGTCGCGGCAGCGTTTGGTGCCGAACCCATGCCTGCTTCGTTGGAGAACAAACCACGACGCATACCGTGTGCGAAGGCTGCGCCAACGGTCGCTCCTGCGACCTGCTTGAGGCCGAGTGCGTGGCCAACGATGAGTTCGAACATGCCTGGGATCTCGCGCCAATTGATCACCAGCACCGCGAGGCCAATCAAGATGTAGGCACCGGCCATGAACGGAACGATCACCTGGGTCCAAGATGCAATGCGGGTAACGCCACCGAAGATGATGAGCGCGGTGAGTGCGGCGACGACACCAGCCACGATGGTTTTCACGGCGATAGAGTCGTTGCCCAACGAGCCGGAAACCGCTTCAGCGATGGAGTTGGTTTGGATGGCGTTGTACACAAAGCCGTAAGTGATGGCGAGGAAGGCAGAGAACAGCACCGCGAGTGGCTTCCATCCAAGGCCGCGGGTCATGTAGTACGCCGGGCCGCCGTGGTAGTTGCCGTCGCTGTCCTTGGTTTTCCACAGCTGGGCCAGCGTGGATTCGACGAATGCGGTCGCACCACCGAGCAAGGCGAGCATCCACATCCAGAACACCGCACCCGGGCCACCGATGGAGATTGCCAGTGCGACACCGGCGATGTTGCCGGTGCCGACACGAGAGGCGGCAGAGATGGTGAAAGCCTTGAAGGCCGACAAGCCACCGTACTCTTCATCGAGGTCTCGACCTTCGCGGTCTTTGCCCTTCGGGGTTTCTGCAACGGCTTTGAGCATGTCCGGGAACATGCGGATTTGAACGAATAATGTGCGCAAGCCGAAGTAGATGCCGGCAGCAACGAGGAACCACGGTACGAGGCTCCAAATCACGCCATTGAGCGATCCCTCGACAAATGAGGTAGCTGAATCCATGGCGGGCAGCTTATCCCTGGGTTGTCTCAATTACCCAACGTGATCGAGCGCACTACCCCTCTATGGATTTGGTCTGTACCTCTCCGGGTTGGATTGGCCCGTGGGTGCCAAACTCGCGTTGCCAGTACAGCAGCGGGCAGTTTGCGGTAACTTCGGTGGCAGTGACGTCAACCAAGACGAGGAAGTGGTCCCCTGCTTCGATGATGCGGCTAACGTTGCCGGCGATCCAGGTGTGGTCGCCGGCAAGTTTCGGTGCGCCGTCGGCAATGCGCCAATCCACCCCCGCGAAACGATCCTCGAGCTTGTCAGCGAACCTGCGCGCCAACTCGTTCTGTTCGGTGGACAGCACGTTGATACCGATCGGTGAGCCGATCTCCAACCTCGCGAGCAGCGATGACTTCTGGTCTAGCGAGACCAGCACCATCGGTGGTTCGAGAGAAAGTGACATGAATGCGCTGACCGTTGTGCCGTGTGCCGATGCTTGCGTCCCTGTCGTCACAATGGCAACTGCAGCGGCAACCTGGGACATCGCGACTTTGAACGTCTGCTGATCAACCATGTCTTCTAACCTAGAGCACTTGGCAAACCGGGCAGTAATAACTGGAACGGCCGATGATCACGGTGCGGGCGATCTCCGTTCCGCATCGCGCACAGGGTTTTCCGGCTTGACCGTATGCATTGAGGGAGCGTGCGAAGTATCCGGAGGCTCCGTTGACGTTGACATAGAGGGCATCGAAGCTCGTGCCGCCTTGCTCGAGCGCACTGGCCATTACGTCACGCGATGCTTCAAGCACTGCTTCGGCGTCGCGTTGTCGCATGGTGCGCGCTTTTCGCCAGGGTTTGAGGTTGGCAGCCCACATCGCTTCATCGGCGTAGATTGAACCGATTCCACTGACGATTTCTTGGTTAAGCAGCACCGTTTTCAGCGCCGAATTTTTCCGGCGCATCGCGCGCGCTGTCTCTCGCACATCAAATGCATCCTCGAAAGGGTCCGGCGCAATATGGCCCGCAGGACATGGCACCCCGTCGACAAGGTCGGTGTATTGCCAGAATCCGAACGTGCGCTGGTCGACGAAACACAGCTCACATGTGCCCATGTCTGCGCGAATTCGCAAATGCGGCGATGTCACTTCGCCATGCTTTGCGACGAGCATCTGTCCACTCATCCTCAAATGCACCAGCACCGCTGCCCCATTGTCCAGCAGTAGCCACAAGTACTTGCCCCGTCGGCCCGTATCCACGACGGTACGTCCCGGCAGCACACGCTCAAGATCAACTTCGTTGCCACGCGATGCACGTGGGTGAAGCACTTCGACGCGGCCGAACGTGAGGCCGACTATGTGTTGTTGGAGCCCCCGGCGGACCACCTCAACTTCTGGCAGTTCAGGCATGTCCCAGGGTGGCCTCGGCAGCGTGGTCGCGCAGGTATACCAGTGCCTGTTGCGCTGCTTCCTGTTCCGCGAGTTTCTTGTTCGGCCCCACGCCCTTACCTCGCACGACACCGTTGATCAGCGTTTCGGCGTGGAAGGTTTGCTCGTGGTCCGGACCGGTCGCCTCAGAGCGATACTCTGCAACAGGGAGCTTCAGTTCTGCCACACGAACTTGCAGTGCGGTCTTCCAGTCTTTGTTCTTTTTGCTTACCGTGGCGTGACGCAGTTTCTCGTCAAAAAGCCGCAGGATCACGTCGCGGGCAGTCGCGAATCCATGCTCGAGATATATCGCGCCGAGCACAGCCTCTGTTGTGTCGGCAAGAATCGACTCTTTATCGCGCCCACCAGTCAGTTCTTCACCTTTGCCAATGAGAACGTGCTGGCCGAGGTTGATCTCACGGGCGATGTCGGACAAGCCGTAACGCGACACAATCGCTGCGCGCATTGGAGAAAGATCGGACTCGGGACGCGACGGGTAAAGCTCAAAGAGCTTAGTTGCCACGGTCAGACCTAAGATGGCGTCGCCGACGAACTCGAGTCGCTCGTTGTTGGGCAGTTGGTTGTGTTCGTTGGCGAACGAGCGGTGAGTCAGCGCAAGTTTGAGATTGTCGCGCTCGATGTTGACGCCCAGTTTTTCCAGCAGTGGCGCATGGTCTACTGCCCCATAGGCGTCTTCCCATGCCTGTTCGGCGTTGGCGGGTTTCCTGCGTGAACGGCTCACAGGAACTTCTCCAGATCTGCCCAACGCGGGTCGACAAGGTTGTTTTCTTCGCCCGATACACCGTCCGGCACGGGAACGTCGGTATCGCCGGCGCATTCTGGCTGGCAGGTCGGGTTGAACGGCAGGTTAAGCCCAGCTTCGTTCACAAACGCTTGCTCTAGGTCGACAGTATCGCCTTCGACACGGGCAATTTCGTCCCCCGAGCCACGGTCTTCTTCTTCCTCTGCGTCTCCGGTGATGAAATCATCTGAAGTGGAAAACACTTCGGAGATCTGGAGCGTTTCGGTGGGGGTCAGATCTTTAAGGCAGCGCACACACTCACCTACGAACTTAGCAGTCAGGGTCGCATCGACCATGATGCCGGAGCCAAGTGGGGTCAGGGTGGCTTCTACCTTGACCTCTCGGCCTTCAGGAATAGCGATCATTTCCGGGCCGATACGCGACGGGGATGGCCCCGTCTGCGTCAGGGTTTCCGGCAGTCCGTCGCCTTTGAGGACGCCGGAAACATCAAATACGAAAGGATTGTTAGCCATAGCCCTTTCAGACTACAACGAATCGCTTCCCTTGCTAGTACTCGTCGGCTTCACCCTGGCCACGGCGAGCGCGGTCTGCACCGGAGACGCCCGCCCCACGACGCAGCGCGGAGCGGTCGGTGGAGACAGTGCGCAGCACGGTGTTGAGGGTCTCCTCGAACTCTGCGAGCTTGGAGTCGACATAGTCGTCGCACTCTGCGCGCAGGCGGGAGGATTCAGCGTGTGCGTCTTCGACGAGGCGATGTGCCTCTTCGTCTGCGCGACGCATGACCTCAGACTCGGAGATCAAGCGCTTCTGCTCCTTCAGGCCCTGGTCGACGGAGCGCTGGTATTCCTCGTTGCCGGTTTCCACAAGGTGATCGGCTTCGCGCTGAGCACTGTTGATGGTGGTTTCTGCAATGTCGCGAGCGCGGGTGATCATCATGTTCGACTCTTCCTCGGCGCCCGAGACGAGTCGAGTTGCGTGGTCCTGGGCGTCCGACAGCACCGTCTCCGATTCGGCTTGGGCGTCGGAAACGATGCGACGGGCGTCCTCTTCGGCGTCGCCAACGAGAACGTCGGCGCGTTCCTGGGCCCCGCGCAGGATTTCGTCCTGCTTGTCCAGAACGTCCTGGGCATCGTCTAGATCGCCGGGCAGGGCGTTGCGGAGGTCGTCGAGAAGAGCGAGCATCTCATTGCGGGGCACCATGCAGTTGGAGGTCATCGGCACGCCGTAGGCCTGCTCCATCGTCTGCACTAACTCATCGAGGGCTTCAAAAACGCGGTACATAGTTGCACAGCGTACTGGATGAAGCTCTAAATCACGCCTTGCGCCAGCATCGCGTCGGCAACCTTTTTAAACCCAGCGATATTTGCGCCCACAACATAGTCGCCCGCGCGGTCATATTCTTCCGCGGTTCGTGCAGCGGTCTTGAAAATGTTGGACATGATGCGCTGCAGACGGTCGTCGGTGTATTCGAAGGACCAGGAGTCACGGGAAGCGTTTTGCTGCATCTCCAGCGCAGAGGTAGCAACACCACCGGCGTTAGCCGCTTTACCTGGGCCGAAAGAGACCTTATTAGCCCGGAAGACCTCGGTCGCTTCGTGCGTGGACGGCATATTGGCGCCCTCCGCGACGTACTTCACACCGTTGTCGACGAGGCGTTGGGCATGCTCGCCGTTGAGCTCATTTTGGGTTGCGCACGGCAACGCCACGTCAGCTTCGAGGTCCCAAATGGAGCCGTCGGTGTGGTAGGTCGCCCCGGTGGCTTCTGCGACATAGTCGGAAACGCGTCCGCGACGGTTTTCCTTGATGTCGATCAGGAGCTCAGTATCAACCCCATTCGGGGTCTCCACCCAACCGGAGGAGTCGGAGAAGCCAACGACAGTTGCACCAAGCGCCTGCGCCTTCTTGATCGCATAGGTGGCAACGTTGCCGGAGCCAGAGACAATCACGCGTGCACCGTCAATGGATTCGCCGTTGGTACGCATCATTTCGTCGGTGAAGTACACAGCGCCGTAGCCCGTGGCTTCCTTGCGCACGAGGGAGCCACCCCATGTCAGCCCCTTACCGGTGAGCACGCCCGACTCGTGCTGGTCCACCAGGCGGCGGTACTGGCCAAACAGGAAGCCGATTTCGCGCCCACCCACGCCGATGTCACCCGCGGGGACGTCGCGGTATTCGCCGATGTGGCGCCACAGTTCAGTCATGAAGGATTGGCAGAAGCGCATGATCTCAGCGTCGGACTTCCCCTTCGGGTCGAAGTCAGAGCCGCCCTTGCCGCCGCCGATGGGCAGGCCGGTGAGCGAGTTCTTGAAGATCTGTTCAAAGCCAAGGAATTTGATGATGCCCAGGTTCACGCTCGGGTGGAATCGCAGACCGCCCTTGTAGGGGCCAAGTGCGGAGTTGAACTGGACACGGAAGCCACGGTTGACGCGCACGTTGTTGTCATCGTCGATCCACGGGACGCGGAAGATGATCTGACGCTCCGGCTCACAGAGGCGCTCGATGAGGCCGTAGTCGGCGTAGTGCGGGTCTTTTTCCAGGACGATCTTCAGCGAGTCGAGCACCTCGGCAACTGCTTGGTGGAACTCGGGTTCTCCCGCGTTTCGCTCGAGCACCCTGTCGTAAAAACTCGCAACTTCCTGGTCGATTGCACTCATGGGACCCCGCCTCCAATTTCTATAGGCTTGCAGAATTGTTTACCGGAAAGATGCTACAACACATCTCGCCCGCCCGCGGAATTTTGCGGTCTTCCGGTTAAACTTGCCCGCATGTCTTCCTCTTTCGACCCGGCTCCGTCGCCGAAAATCGTCATCGCCCCGGATTCGTTTAAGTCCACTGCTACTGCGCAGGAGGCTGCTGAATGGCTGGCAGAGGGTGTGACAAGCGTGATCCGCGATGCCCAAATCATCCTTGCCCCGATGGCCGACGGTGGCGAGGGCACGTCCGCGTTGTTTGAGGGGGAACGCATTTGCTTACCGACGACCACAGCAGACGGTCGCCTTACCGAAGCCGAATACACATTCCACGCCCCCTCCTCCACCGCCTATATCGATGTGTCTGCTGCTTCTGGGTTGCCCGCTGTGGAAAAGCCGGTCCCGCTGACCGGCGACACTTACGGCACCGGTGTGCTCATCGCTGATGCGGAGACCCGCGGCGCGAAACGTATCGTGCTTGGTCTCGGTGGCACCGCAACGGTCGATGGCGGTACCGGCATTCTGGTGGCGCTCGGTGTCAACCCCCTCGACGCTGCTGGCTATCAGCTAAAACCTGGCGGTGGCGCGTTGGAAAATCTTGCGGATTTCGACACTGCCAAAGTCAATGTCCCTGCTGGCGCTATGGAGTGGGTGCTGCTCACTGACACGTCTGCACCAGCAACAGGCCCGAACGGTGCAGCTCACGTGTTCGGCCCACAAAAGGGCGCGACCGCCGACGATGTTGAACTCTTGGACCGTGGTCTTGCTCGACTGTGCGAGGTCGCAGAGATCGACCCCACAACCCCGGGGCTTGGTGCGGCGGGCGGCGTGGGCATCGGCCTGACATGGCTTTCCACCATGCTGCACGGGACCGATTCCCACGTGCATATCGTGCCCGGCGCGCGCGTTGTCGCAGATTCCAACGGGCTGACTGAGCAGATCGATGGCGCTGCGTTGGTGATCACCGGCGAAGGTCGCTTCGATGGACAGACAGGCACCGGCAAGGTGGCGTCTGTGGTCGGCGAGCTTGCTGCGGAAGCAGGTGCGGTATTCGCGATTGCTGCAGGGCGTTTCGACGAGCAGCCCGCCGACGGAACTCTCGCAGTGACGCTGCCCGAGATTGACGACGTCCGCGAGCAGCTCGTTCGCGCCGGTGCGGAGATTGCGGTCGCTTACCTCAACACTTCAACTGTCCAGGGATAAATCGACGGGGCCTCGAACTTGTCCTGGTCCTCGAGCGCCACGGGGTCGCGTGGCAGGTCGCGCTTGGGGGTCAGGATGCGTGAGAGCCCCATAGCGAGGCGGTTAATACTGTCCGCGCCTTCGGACTCGATACGGTAGCGGTGGATTTCAGCGTCGTCTGCTGGCTCGCCGCGGTCGTGTTCATAGGTTTCGGCGAGCTGGGCGTGCACGGTGTCGTCGATACGCACTTGCTCCATAGTCACGCTGCCGGAGGTGAGCATCTCGCGGCGCACCAGGATGTCGAGGGCGCGCTGGAATGCGTCGCGTACCTCTGGAGCTGCCGCGGGTGGGACGAGGACGTCGAATTGAATGACAGACATGGGCATAAGGCTAGACGCTCGGGGCGGTAGGGTGTCGTTCATGTCTCACGCTGCTGTCAACCCGACGCCCGCGCAGCACACAGCGCTGCAACGTATGAAGGACGGCACGTTAAAGCAGGTCAATCCGTTCACGGGAACCCATGTGTGGACGGTGCCTGGCCGTGGCAACCGTCCGCTTCACACCCAGCCGAACGAACCTGCAGCACTTGGCCCCGACGCGCACACCGATACGTGTAATTTCTGCGCGGACCGCATGCTGCATACTCCCCCGGAGCGTTCGCGGCTGGTGATTACCAGCACGGGTTTCGACATTCTGCGCAATGTCATGCCGGAGGAACTCGATGCGACACAGGCCGACTTTCGGCGCGTGCCCAACCTGTTCGAGATCGTTTCTTACGACTACTGGCGCGAAAACTATGGTGCGGAAATGTCAAAAGATTGGCAGGAGCACATGGAGCGCTACCTGTCGGACCCGTCTGGCCGACACCACGTGTTGGATATTGTGCGCACGCGCTTGTCTGCGTCGGGTCAGGATCCGGATCCGCCGGACGAGCAACTGCTCAGCATCGCGCCTGCTTATTTTGGTGGTGGGCACGACGTCATCATTGCAAGGCGGCACTTTATCGACGACGCCCGCGACACCTCCGACCTCGCAGGCTCAGGCTCGCTCACTGCGGATGAGCATTACCAGTTCATCGCCTTCACCGTCGATTCGTTGCACGACCTCATCACTCACCACCGTCACGCCCGCTATGTTGTGGTGTTTCAAAACTGGCTCGCCGCAGCCGGCGCGTCCTTTGAACACCTGCATAAGCAGTTGGTTGCTATCGACGAGCATGGCGTCAACGCTGAGTCCGAAATCGCCAAGTTGCAGCAGCACCCGAACATGTACAACGACTGGGGTGTGAACCCCGCTTTCGACAACAACCTGGTCATCGCGGAGAACGACCACGCCGTCCTAGTTGCCGGTGTGGGGCACCGCTACCCCACGATGACGGTGTATTCGAAGTCGGAAGCATGCGAGCCATGGCTGCACACTGACGACGAGGTCCGTGCCATGTCGGACCTGCTCCACGCCGCACACGCCGCGACCGGTACCCGTGTGGCCACGAACGAAGAGTGGCACTACAAACCACACGATGTCGAGGTGCCAATGCCGTGGCGTATCAATGTGAAGTGGCGCATCTCTACTGTTGCGGGTTTTGAGGGCGGCACGCAGATCTTCGTCAATACGCTTTCGCCCTTTGATGTCCACGACCGCGTCACCACGGAACTGGAGCGCTTGCGTGCCGTGGGAACGGTCGCGCCTAGTATCCGTATAGGCCAAGAATGCACGCCTAGGCCGAACGTGCTGCGCTATACCCAAGGTTTGGCCCCGAACGTAGAGAGGTAACGAGACTATGAGCAACATCGCCGACATCTTGGATACGTACCAGGTTGATGCAGCCTGGCAGCGCCGACTCTACGAGGAACTGCACGCTAACCCGGAGCTCTCCATGCACGAGGAGGAGACCTACCAGCGAATCCTGCATGAGTTGAAGCCGCTTGATTGCGAGGTTGTTGCCCCGATTGGCAAGTACGGCATCTGCGCAGTCTTTCGCAACGGTGAAGGCCCGACAGCGCTCTACCGAGCCGACTTTGATGGCCTTCCGGTCACGGAGCGCACCGGCGTACCGTTTGCTTCCCGCAAGGTGGTCACCACTGCGGATGGGCACACGACCGGCACGATGCACGCTTGCGGCCACGACATCCACACCACGGCTCTGCTGAGCTTGTGCCACGTCATGGACAACACGCGCGACCACTGGTCGGGCACGTTTATCGCATTGTTCCAGCCTGGCGAGGAGCTGGCTGCGGGCGCCCAAGACATGGCCGATGGCGGCCTGGCTGAGAAGGTGCCCACCCCGGACGTGGTGTTGGGCCTGCACGTGATGCCTGGTCGCGCTGGCGAGGTCATGTCCAAGCCCGGCCCGCAGTTCGCTGCTTGTGATTCGATCAGGGTGCACATTCCCGGCCGTTCGGCCCACGGTTCGATGCCGCACAACTCGGTGGATCCCACGTTTACTGCCGCGATGATTATCGCTCGTCTGCAGGCGATTGTGGGGCGTGAGGTCAATCCGGCGGATTTCGCGGTGGTCACCGTCGGCAGCATGAGTGCTGGGCGCGCGATCAATATCATTCCAGGGTCTGCGGAGTTGGTGCTCAACTGCCGTTTCTACGACGACAAGGTCAAGGCACGCGTGTATGCCGCCATCGAGCGTGTTGTCCATGCCGAGGTAGCTGCCTCGGGCGCGGAGGGCACGGCTGGCATCGAGTACTTTGCTCACGGCGAACTGTTGGACAACGACGAGGCGGTCTTTTCCGCAGTGCGCGCGAACTTCGATGCGGTGTTCGGTGAGGACTCGGTCACGTCGGATCCGAAGACGGTTTCCGAGGACTTCCCGATCATCGGTCAAACGTTTGGGGCGCCGTACCTCTTCTGGCTCATCGGTTGCACCCCGCGCGACGTGTGGGATCGTGCTGTCGAGGAGGATCGGGTTGCCGAGGATGTTCCGGTCAACCATATGCCGAACTTCCTGCCGGATTATGAGCCCACGATTTCTGCTGCCACACGCTCGGCCGCAGTTGCTGTCTTGACCTACCTAGCTGGCTAACTGGCGGTACGCTTGGGCGCCATGACGTTCTCCAAGCAGTCACCCGCATTTGAGCAGACGATCGCAGGCCATGTCCGTGGCTTTGCCGGCAAGTCGCCGCAAGCCGCAACCGTGAAGAAGTTTTGGACCGGCTTGTCGGCCGCTGTCGTTGAGCAGATCGCCGACGATTGGGATGAAACCCGCAACACCTACCGCAACACTCGTCGCGCTGCGTATTTCTCGGCGGAGTTTTTGCAGGGCCGTGCGCTGCTGAACAATCTGACAAACCTTGGGCTCGTCGATAAGGCTGAGGAGGTGACCCGCGAGTTGGGCCACGATCTCTCCGATGTGTTGGAGGCAGAACACGACGCGGCACTGGGCAATGGCGGGCTCGGCCGTCTCGCCGCCTGCTTCTTGGATTCGGCAGCGACGCAGGACTATCCGCTGACCGGCTATGGCCTGCTGTACCGCTACGGGTTGTTCCGCCAGGAGTTCGAGGACGGCTTCCAGCGCGAGCACCCGGACCGTTGGAAGGAATCGTTCTACCCGTTTATCGTGCGTCGTGGCTCTGAGCAGCGCATTGTTCATTTCGACGACATGGATGTGCGCGCAATTCCGTACGACATGCCGATCACGGGTTACGGCACGAACAATGTGGGCACGCTGCGTCTGTGGGACGCTTCCCCGATCGATGAGTTCGACTATGACGCGTTCAATTCTCAGCGCTTTGCCGACGCGATCCTTGAGCGCGAGGCTGTCCACGACATCACGCGTGTGCTCTACCCGAACGACACCACGTACGCCGGCAAGTTGCTGCGCGTGCGTCAGCAATACTTCTTCGTGTCTGCATCGTTGCAGGAACTTATCGACGACTACCGCGCCGCCCACGGCGACGACCTGCGCAACTTCCACAAGTACAACTCGATCCAGCTCAACGACACACACCCGGTGCTCGGCATTCCTGAGCTAATGCGTTTGCTTATGGACGAGCACGGACTCGGCTGGGACGATGCCTGGGAAGTCACCACCAACACGTTTGCCTACACCAACCACACGGTGCTGCAGGAGGCGCTGGAGACCTGGGAGGAGTCCATCTTCAAGCAGCTCTTCTGGCGCATCTGGGAGATTGTGGAAGAGATTGACCGCCGTTACCGCCTTGATATGGAGGCACGTGGGGTTGATCCAGAAACGGCGCACCACCACTCCCCGATCCACGACGGTCGCGTCCACATGGCATGGATCGCCTGCTACGCCTCCTATTCGGTCAATGGTGTGGCTGCGCTTCACACGGAGATCATCAAACGCGACACGCTCGGCTTCTGGCACGGGCTGTATCCGGAACGTTTTAACAACAAGACCAACGGTGTGACCCCTCGCCGTTGGTTGCGTATGTGCAACCCGCGCTTGTCCGAGCTGTTGGACCGTCTCGCGGGATCGGACGAGTGGGTCACCGACCTGTCCAAGCTGCAGGAACTGCGCCGCTTCGCGGACGACCCGGATATCATGCGCGAGCTGCGCGAGATCAAGGCAGCGAACAAGCGAGACTTCGCCGGATGGATCAACGCCCGCCAGGGTGCGGTGATCGACCCAGACTCGATCTTTGACACCCAGATCAAGCGTCTGCACGAGTACAAGCGCCAGTTGATGAACGCCCTGTACATCCTGGATCTGTACTTCCGCATCACCAAGGATGGCGAGCACAACATCCCGAAGCGCACGTTCATCTTTGGTGCAAAGGCAGCCCCGGGCTATGTCACTGCCAAGGGCATCATCAAGCTCATCAACACCATCGCAGACCTGGTGAACAATGATCCGGTTGCTTCCCAGTACATCCATGTGGTGTTCGTGGAGAACTACAACGTCTCCCCCGCCGAGCAGATCATCCCGGCAACGGATGTTTCCGAGCAGATTTCCACCGCTGGCAAAGAGGCCTCGGGCACGTCAAACATGAAGTTCATGATGAATGGCGCGCTCACGCTGGGCACGATGGACGGCGCGAATGTGGAGATCGTCGATGCTGTTGGCGAGGACAACGCCTACATCTTCGGCGCCCGCGAGGAGGACCTGCCGGAGTTGAAGGCGCACTACAACCCGCGCCAGGTTGCGGAGCAGACCCCAGGGCTCATGCGCGCACTCGATGCGCTTGTCGACGGCACCTTGGATGACCGTGGCACCGGAGCCTTCCACGACATTCGCGCATCGCTTCTCGACGACAACGGCTACGGCGAGCGCGACGTCTTCTACGTCTTAGGCGACTTCGCTGATTTCCGTGCGACTCGCGACCGTATGGCCGCTGACTACTACGCCGACCAGGACGAGTGGGCGCGGAAGTGCTGGATCAACATTTGCGAGTCTGGCCGATTCTCCTCCGACCGCACCATCCGCGACTACGCCGACGAGGTCTGGAAGATCAGCCCAACCCCGATCAACTAATCGCGCACCATGCGTTTGGTGGTGATCTTGTCCCGCTCATGGGTTTTCGACTCACCATCAAACGCAAAGCCTTGCTTGGTGTAGAAGGCCTGGGCGCGGTCGTTGAAGTCTGCCACCCAGAGAAATGCTGGTTCGCCGGGGTGGATGACGGCGTCGAGAAGCTTCGGCGCCACTCCGGTCCCTGCTGCGTCCTCGAGCAGGTACAGGTTGCGAAGTTCGGTGCGCTCGCCTGGGATGCCGTACGCCAACCCGATGATCTTTCCGTCAAACTCCGCGATTGCGACGCGGCCGTTCGGGTTGCGGAAGTACTCGACCCACTGTTGTTCGAGTGCTGCGTGATCGTCGAGGACGTCGTCGTCAATATGCCCCCGGAATGCTTGGGCACGGGAGCGGTAGTGCATGTCGGCAATGGCGATGGCGTCTTGTGCGCTTGCTTGTCGGATGCTGGCGTCCATGCGCGTCAACGCTATACGATTCCGAATCGATGATCCTGCTCATTGACAATTACGATTCATACACGTTCAACCTCGCCCACCTCATCGCCGAGGCTGCCGGCCGCGAACCACTCGTTGTGCCTGCTGGCGAGGGTGCTGACCTTCCACAGCGTGTGCGCGCCGGCGAGTTCAGCCACGTTGTGATCTCCCCCGGGCCAGGTACCCCCGAACGCGAGGAAGACTTTGGTACGTCCCGGCGCGTGATTGAGGCTGCCGCCGATTCCGGGGTCCCGCTGCTGGGCGTGTGTCTGGGACACCAGGGTCTGGCGATGCTCGCAGGGGCCTCCGTCACTCGTGCTCCGGAGCCTCGCCACGGGTTCGTTTCCACAATTACCCATTCCGGTGAGGGCATTTTCGCTGGTATTCCGCAGGGTTTTCAGGTGGTGCGCTACCACTCTCTGCACGTCGAGGAAATCCCCGGCGTCACCGTGCACGCTCGCAGCGAAGACGGCGTCATCCAGGCGCTCAAGGTCGATGGCGCTCCGCATTGGGGTGTGCAGTTCCACCCCGAATCGGTGCTGACTGAGCACGGCGCCGCGATCATGCGTAACTTCCTCGGCGGCTGGCGGTTGCTGCACCGCGAGGTGCCCGGCGCACTCGACTGCCAGCGCGTCTTCAACGCGATCAATCGCGACGGCAACGATGCGTTTTTCCTCGATTCCGCCGACCCCCGCGGGCGTTTCTCCATCCTCGGAGACACCGCGGGCGCCCTGTCGCGCTCGTTTCGCTATTCGCTCGGTAGCGACCCCGATATCCTCCACACCCTCCAACGCGAACTGTCCGCCCTTCTCCACGACGCGCCTGACCTGCCCTTTACCGGCGGTGTCATTGGGTACCTCGGCTACGAGTGCGCGGAGCTTACCCTTCCGATCACGCTGCGCCACCGCTCCCCATACCCGGACGCTTACTTTGTGCGCCCGCAATCGTTCATCGTTTACGACCACGAGGCCGAAATCGCCCACTTGTGTGCACTCGCCGGCGACGGCACGGATGCACTCCTTGAC
Organism: Corynebacterium sp. HMSC08F01; assembly: GCF_001807545.1. Taxonomy (NCBI): domain Bacteria; kingdom Bacillati; phylum Actinomycetota; class Actinomycetes; order Mycobacteriales; family Corynebacteriaceae; genus Corynebacterium; species Corynebacterium sp. HMSC08F01. The sequence continues at coordinate 172,528 of NZ_KV789314.1, forward strand.
CGCCTCGAGAAGGCCTTGGATGGGGCGGACGGTGCGCGGGGGTCGTCGATTAGCAATGGTTCCTGGAGCAACCCCGACTACCTCGACTGCATCGAGAAAGCACAGGACCTGCTGCGCGCCGGTGAGAGTTACGAGGTCTGCCTGACCGACACCTACACCGCCGAAGCAACCGGCGAGATCTATGCGCCGCTGCGTGAGCACAACCCCGCGCCATATGCCGCGCACCTCATCTTCGACGGTGTGGAAGTCGCCAGCGCCTCGCCCGAACGTTTCCTCACCGTGCGAGGCCGCGAGGTGGAGGCCAAGCCGATCAAGGGCACCATCGCCGCTGATCAGGACCCCGCATTGCTTCACGACGACAAAACCCGCGCCGAAAACCTCATGATCGTCGACCTGCTGCGCAACGATCTTTCCCGCGTCTGCGAACCCGGCAGCGTACAGGTCCCGGGTCTGATGCAGGTGGAGTCGTATGCCACCGTGCACCAACTGGTTTCCACCATCACCGGGCAGCTACGCGAGGGAGCCACTGCCGTCGACGCCATCCGTGCCACCTTCCCGCCCGGTTCCATGACCGGCGCACCGAAACTACGGACGTGCGAAATCATCGACCGGCTGGAAACCTCCCCGCGCGGCGTCTACTCGGGCGCGCTCGGCTACATCGGGTTCGACGGCCAAGCCGACCTGTCGGTGGTCATCCGCACCGCAGTACGCGCTGGCTCCACTGTGACAGTCGGTGCAGGTGGCGCGATCGTACTCGCCTCCGACCCTTCCGCTGAGCTCGCCGAGCGCAACCTGAAGGCCCAGTCCGTTTTAGGAGCGTGGGATGCGTAAGTACGCCTGGCACGGCGCGTTTGTTCCACGTGACTTCCTTGACGGCCCCATCGACGTCGCAGATTCTTGGCGCCACTCCTCCGGCAGCACCAACGGCCTCAGCCTGCACATCGAGCGCTTCACTCGCACCGCCGGTCCGCTCCCCGCCGGGTTTGTCGACGCGATGCTGCCGCTGCTCAGCGAAGGCGAACTCTTCCCCCGCATCGCGCTCTCCTCAGGGCTTTTGCTTCTCGACGTCCGCCCCGCCCCATCCCCTCGCCCCACCACCTCACTGACCTACACGCAAGCCCCAGACCCGCGCACCCAGCCCGAGGTGAAGGGGCCCGACTTCGGCTCTCTGCGGACCTATCGCGACCGGTATCAGGTGGCGGGAACGGACGACACGGTGGTCGTCGATAAGCATGGCGCCATGCTGGAAACAACCACCGGCGCGCTGGTGATGTGGGACGGCGACACGCTGTGCATCCCCGACGGCGTGTGGCTGCCGAGTGTCACACTGCACCAGGTTGTCGCGCGCGCCGAGAAGTTAGATATGCGGGTGGAGCGCCGTCAGCTCAAACCCGAACTCGCCGCCAAGCACCCGTTGTGGTTCCTCAACTCGCTCCACGGCATTAGCCCCGTCAGCGAACTGCATGTAGGCGGCGATGTGATCACTCCGCCGGTCCACCCAAGTTTCAACGAGTGGCGCGACTGGTGGTGGGGCGGCTTTACACACGAATGGCACATCGAGGCATAGCGAAACACCGTGGGTCCCCAGGACTATGCCGCTGCATAATCTCTACAACCGCCAACACGCTATGCCGCTGCATAGCGTCGCACCACCGCCGGGTCCGAAACCCAGCGAGCCTCCGGGACTATGCCGACCGCTCGGCGAGCACGCGCCCTGTTGCGGTGTCGCACTTTGCGAGCTCTGACGGGGTGCCCGAAGCCACAACTTGTCCGCCGTCTGCGCCAGCGCCGGGGCCCATCTCGATGACACGGTCCGCCTGCGCGATCACGGAGACGTCATGCTCGACCACGATCACGGTTTGGCCCGCTTCGACGAGGCTGTTGAGTTCCTTGACTAGCAGTGAGATGTCGGCCGGATGCAGGCCGGTGGTGGGCTCGTCGAGGAGGTACACGGTGTGGCCCCGGCGCGAGTTGCGGGAGCGCTGCAACTCGGTGGCGAGTTTGATGCGCTGTGCCTCGCCACCGGACAGTTCGGGCGCGCCCTGGCCGAGGCGCAGGTACCCCAGCCCCACGGCTTGCAGAGTTTCGACGGCGCGCAGGATCTTCGGTTCGTCGGCGAATACGTCCGCGGCTTCGTCGACGGTCAACTCCAGCACGTCCGCAACGCTGAGTCCTTCCCAGGTCACTTCGAGGGTTTCGTCGTTGTAGCGTGCACCGCCGCAGTCGGGGCAGGTGGTGTACGAGCCGGGCAGGAACACTAGCTCGACTTCGATCTTGCCGGCGCCGCCGCAGGTCGGGCACTGTCCTTGCTTGACGTTGTAGGAAAAGCGCGACACGCTCCATTTGCGCCGCTTTGCTTCGTCGGTTGCGGCGAAGAGTTTGCGCACGCCGTCGAAGAGTCCGGTGTAGGTGGCCAGGGTTGACCGCGGGGTGCGCCCGATCGGCTTTTGGGTAATTTGCACGACGCGGGTGACAGCGTCAAAGCCATCATGCTTATCGACGCCCCACTCGCCCTCCTGTCCCACCTCATCGTCTTCATCAACAACGGTAGAGGCGGCGTCGCGAAGGACACCGGCGAGAACGGTGCTGACCAGCGTCGACTTGCCTGAACCAGACACACCAGCCACGGCGGTGAACTGCCCCATCCCAAACGACACATCCAGGCCGTCGATGGAGCGGGCCGAGACACCGGACAGGGAAAGTTCGCCGGTTGCGGCGCGGGGGTCGTCGTTAAGCGAGAGCTTGCGGTTGGCAAGCGCGCGGGCAGTTGGCGCATCGCCGGAGTATTCGCTGGTGGGGCCGGAATAGACCACTTCGCCGCCGCGCTCACCCGCGAGCGGCCCGACGTCGACGAGCCAGTCAGTCTGGGCAACGAGTTCCATGTCGTGTTCCACCAAGAGAACGGAATTGCCTGCGTCGATGAATCGGCGGCAAATATCCAGCACCGCACCACGCTCGGACGGGTGTAGGCCCGCTGACGGCTCGTCGAGCACATACGCCACACCGAACAGGCCTGAGCGCAGCTGCGAGGACAAACGGATGCGCTGCAACTCACCCGCGGACAACGTGGGCGCGGGCCGATCCAGGCTCAAGTGCGCAAGGCCCAAGTCGAGTGCGGACTGCACCGCGGGCAAAATCTGTTTGAGCAGCAAGTCTTCGGCGGAGCCCTCCGAGGGCTTCTGTGCCGCGAGTACCTCATAGACACGGTCGAGAGGCAAGGCGCCGAGCTCGTCGATGGGCATGCCAGCATAGGTAACCTTGAGTGCTTCCGGGTTGAGGCGACGGCCGTGGCAGGTCTCGCAGACGCGTGACTCCATGTAGGACAGCACGCGTTTGCGCAGGGTATCGGACTGTGTTTCGGCGAGTGTATTGGTCAGATACGACGCCACAGATCGCCAGGTGCCTTTGTAGTTTCGCTGGATCTGGTCCTCACCGCGCAAGGGTTTCACGGTCACCACGGGGCGCTCGTCGGTGAACAGGATCCAGTCGCGGTCCTTCTTCGGCAGATCCTGCCAGGGTGAATCGAGGTCGTAGCCCAGCGTCTGCAAAATGTCGTGGAAGTTCTTACCTGCCCACGCGCCGGGCCAGGCTTGGATCGCACCCTCCTCGATAGATAGCGTCGGGTCCGGCACCATCGACTCTTCGGTTGGCTCGTGCACGACACCTGTGCCCTGGCACGTCGGGCACATGCCTTCCGGCGTGTTGGGCGAAAACGAGTCGGAGTACAGCCCCTTCGGGTTATCGCCAGCGCGCGAGTACAGCAGACGAATGCTGTTGGACAGCGCCGAGACCGTCCCCACCGTCGAGCGCGCCCCGCCCCCGGAGGTGGACTGTTCGAGCGCCACGGTCGGCGGCAGTCCCTCAACCGCGCCGACCTGCGGGTCTACTGCAGAACCAATCAGGCGACGCGCAAACGGCGCCACCGACTCCAGGTAGCGCCGTTGCCCCTCCCCGTGGATGGTGCCGAACGCCAGCGACGACTTACCGGAGCCTGACACTCCTGTCACCGCAACGAGAGTGCCGCGTGGGATATCCACGTCCACATTGCGCAGGTTGTGTAGGTGGGCATCGCGTACTTGGATTCCGGCATGTGTTTCAGGCATGCCCACCAGGGTAACGCGTTAGGGGTTTCGCGTGTCCTCGCCGAGTTGGTGCACGAGGATCGTGTTGGTAGTGCCCGCAACTCCTGGCGGGGTGCCCGCGACGACCACCATGGTGTCGCCTTCGTGGTACTGGTCCATGGCTAGCAATTGCTTGTCCACAACTTTGACCATCTCGTCGGTGCTGTTGACCTCATCGCACAGGAACGTCTCCGCACCCCAGGTCATGGCCAATTGCGAACGCACCTGCTGCACCGGTGTGAACACGAGCAGTGGCAGGTCCGGGTGCAGACGCGCCACGCGGCGTGCAGTATCGCCGGAGGTCGTAAACGTGACAATGGCACGCGCGTTGAGTCGCCGCGCAATGTCGTTCGCCGAGTAGGACACCACGCCACGCTTGGTGCGCGGAATGTGGTTCAGCGGCGGGACGTTGCCCATCGTTTCCGCAGAACGCACGATGCGGCTCATGGTGCGTACCACGTTGTGTGGATCCACGCCGACGGATGTCTCGCCGGACAGCATCACGGCATCCGCGCCGTCGAGCACCGCGTTGGCTACGTCGGAGGCCTCCGCACGGGTGGGGCGGGAGTTCTCAATCATCGAATCGAGCATCTGCGTTGCGACGATCACCGGCTTCGCATTCTCACGCGCGATCTGAATCACACGCTTCTGCACAGCCGGCACCTGCTCGAGCGGGATTTCCACGCCCAGGTCACCACGAGCGACCATCACGGCGTCGAACGCAAGGATGATGGATTCCAGAGCGTCGACTGCCTCGGGCTTTTCCAGCTTTGCGACGACCGGAACGCGCCGGCCCACCTCATCCATGATCTCGTGCACGAGATCGACATCAGACGGCGAACGGACGAACGACAACGCAATAATGTCCACGCCGAGCTTCAGCGCGAACCGCAGATCTTCCTTGTCCTTCTCGCTCAGCGCAGGCACGGAGATGTCCATGCCCGGAAGCGACACGCCCTTGTTGTTCGACACCGGGCCGCCTTCGGTGACGCGGCAGACTACGTCGTTGCCGTCGATGTCGGTGCAGACGAGGCCGACCTTGCCGTCATCGACAAGCAAACGGTCCCCCGGCTTCGCATCCTTGGCCAGCTGCTTGTACGTCGTAGACACACGGTCGTGCGTACCTACAACATCGTCGACGGTGATGCGGACGGTTTCGCCCGTCTCCCAGTAGGTTTTGCCGTCGCCTTCAAAGCGGCCAAGGCGAATCTTCGGGCCCTGCAAGTCCGCCAAAATGCCGACCGCATGGCCGGTCTCATCAGTGGCTTCGCGCACCCAACGGTAATTCTGCTCGTGATCCGGGTAATCGCCGTGCGAAAAGTTCAGGCGCGCGACATCCATGCCGTCGCGCACGAGTCCTAAGATCGCATCCTTGCTGGCCACAGCGGGACCGAGCGTACAAACGATCTTCGTTTTCCTATCCACGTTTTCCAACCTCACCTTCGTAGGCTTCTCGCGTGTCTTCCACCGCAACACGGTACTCCGGATTGTCCTCTTCTGCCGTGGACGGTGCGTTGTAATCCGGATCGACCTCTTCCGGGGTCTCGCGCCCCTTCGGTGTGCGCATGAACATCACCACCGCGATGATGAACAAGATTGCGGTCATCCAGGTGTTGACGCGCAGGCCGAGGATGAGCGTGGCTTCGTCGCTACGCATCAGCTCGATGAAGAACCGGCCAAGGGTATAACCCGCGACATAGAGCCAAAACACGCTGCCATGGCCAAGGCGCCGGCGGCGGTCAATCCAGATGAGCAGGAAGAACACCGCAACGTTCCAGATCAGCTCGTAGAGGAACGTCGGGTGCACGCTCGCGATCACCTCACCGGTGGACCGGCCGGTCAGCGGCGCGAACTCCCCCGCCTCGTTGACGCGGTAGTAAATATCCAGCGCCCACGGCACATTGGTTTCGGCCCCATAGAGCTCCTGGTTGAAGTAATTGCCCAACCGGCCGATGCCTTGGGCGAGAATCACCGTCGGCGCAACTGCATCCGCAAGTGGCGCGAACGGAAGGCCCTTGCGGCGCATCATCACCCACACGCACAGGGTTCCCAGCGCGACTGCGCCGATGATGCCCAACCCACCCGAGGTGATGTCGAAGGCCTTCCACGGGTTCTTGCCCTCACCGAAGTACTTATCGTAATCCGTGATCACGTGGTAAAGGCGCCCGCCGATAATGCCGGTCGGGATAATCACGATCGCTGCATCCCAGATCGTCTCCGGATTACCACCGCGGGCCTTGTAGCGACGCAGGGAAATCAACAGCGCGACAACAATGCCCGCCATGATGCACAGCGCATAGGCACGAATCGGAATCGGTCCGAGCTGCCACACCCCCTGCGGCGGGGAAGGAATGTTTGCCAGAAGTGTTGTTTGCACGCCCAACAGTGTGCCAGTTTAATTCCGCGATGGACAGGCTGGGTGCTGTCCCGCGGCCGCCAAAGAGCGGGTTGCCTCGTACACATCGCCAGACGCCATCACAGCCTCCGCTGCCAACACGGCATCCGCACCACACGCGGCGGCGTCCATCAGGTCACGCGGAGTGGTCACACCACCCAGGCTGATCTTGATCACTTCGGTGGGAAGCCCCGGCGCGATATCCGCAAAGGCGTTGCGGTTGAGGTCGTTGGTGTCAAAGGTCCAGGAGTTCACCGCGATCACACTCACGCCGGCCTTAAGGGCCCGATCCGCCTCCGCTGGCGTGCGCACCTCGGCCACACCGACCATGCCCAGCGATTCCACTCGGTCCAGCAGTGCCTCCAGGCGCGGCTGTTCGAGGATGCCTACCTGCAGCGGGAGCATGTCGGCGCCGTAGCAGCGGGCCTCGTGGATCTGGTACGGGTCGACGATGACATCGCGACACACCATCGGCAGGCTTACGGCTGCGCGGGCGTTGGCCAGATCTGCCAGGGAGCCGTCGAAACGCAGCCGCTCTGTCTGGCAAGCGATGAGGTGGGCGCCACCGCGCTCGATGTCTTGGGCAACCGACTCGATCGAGCGTCTGCCTACCGCGGTTGGGCCAAAAACTGGCGAGTTGCGTTTGATCTCCACGATGACCCCGCAGCCGTGGCGCAAAAGTGCTGCTTTAGCATCGCGGGTTGGGGGCATGTCGCGCGAGCGGGCCTTGATTTCCTGGAACGGCACGACCGCTTCGCGTTTTTCGACATCACGGAGCACACCAGCGACAACGTTTGATACTGCGCTCGGTGCCGACATGCGCCTACCTCCAGGTGATACGGCCTATAGCGCTATAGGTTAGCGGTTGCCCTGCGTAGGACGAAAATCCTCGTCACCAGTTTCGGTCGGGTCGATATCCGCGTCGAGCGCATCCCACATCACGCGTCCGGAATCCGGCTCCTCTTTCAGGTCGTGACGGATGGTTTCTTTGCGCACAGCTTCCTTCTCGTATTTGTGTTGCTTCGGCGCATCCTCGCCAGGCTTGACGACGAGCATCGCACCGCCAATCACCCCCAGCACACATCCCACGATCGTGAGTACTGGGCCTACCACAGCAACGTCGGCGGCGGTGATCTCCGCCCAGTTCGCAATAGCAGCGGAGGACGTATCCGTGGCTGCCTGTTCCGCCCCTGCCGTCAAGATGGCGTGGATACGCTCATGGTCAGCACCACGCGCCAGAAGCGCTGCTGCTGGGATGACAGCAGCAGCGGCGGCGAGCGCGCAAATTCCGCCGATAACACGACGACCGACCTTGCGCAACGCAAACGCGGCAATCGCACCGGCGAGCAGCAGCACCGCCACTGCGGTGATCTCGGTGGACCACTCCGCGCCGGTGATGGTTGCTACACCTTCGCCGGAGAGGTCGTCGTTGTACTTCGCGGTCACCCAGTCCATGCGGGAAAAGCCCCACATCACCGCACCCGCCACACCGAGCAGCAGTGCACCGGTTTTGTTCTTCTTCATCTGAAGCGTCCTTCCGCTACTTTGCAACCATCTGGATCGCATCGAGCACAGTACGATGCGCATGCGGTGTACCGATAACCACACCGGCGGTGGTCGGAGTCCATTCCGAACCATCAAACGCGCTTGCGTTCGCCCCTGCACTGCGTGCCAACAACACACCAGCTGCGTTATCCCAGATGTGCGGGGAAAAACTGACCGCAGCCTGGTAGATCCCCTGCGCGACGAAGGCCAGGTCAACGCCGACCGATCCGCTGATGCGCGGCCGCAGGTGCGAATCCGTGAGTGCGCCTGCCAAGTCGAGACGGAACGATGCTGGGTATCGCTGCCTATCCGCCGAGGCCAACGAGCCAATCCCCACCTGCTCCGCAGCGGAAGTCAGCGCACCAACCGGTGGCAAGGCGTTGCCGTTGAGGTGCACGGGCTCGCCATCGACCGCGGTGAGGCGCATGTTCAGCAGCGGCGCATCGGTAATCGCTGCGACCGGTTTTCCACCAAGCAGCAGCGTGCACAGGATGGCGCAGTTCGGATTGCCGGACGAGTAGTTCGACGTACCGTCGATCGGGTCAACAACCCAGCACGCCTCCGGATCAAACGACCCGCCTTGTTCCTCGCCGTACACCGCAATGCCAGTCGTGTCCGTCAGACGCTTGCGCAACAGCTTCTCAATGATCAGATCAGCCTCTGTGGCAAAGTCGCCGGCCCCCTTGCGCAGTGCAGGAGCAGCCCCCACTTTGTCGACGAATACCTCACGCGCCTCATCAACCGCGCACAATGCAGCATCAAGCAGCTCCGCCGGCTTATGCATGAGACACCTCCGGCTGCAGCTGCTGCACCCAGTTGCCCAGCACGCTCACACCAACCTCACCGGACATGGCTGGGTCGAACGCCATCGCCCACAATGGCCCATTTTCTACAGCGGCAAGGATGCGCTCGCCGTTGATGTCTGCCCAAGACAGTTTCGGGTAGGCGATGAAGTCATCCTCTGCCAACGGGAACGACTTCACGGCTTGTGGCGCGTCGAAGAACACGTCTCCAACAATTCCGGCCAGCAGCTTCGAACCATCTGCCGCCACGACGGGGTACTCCCCCGCTTCAAATGCTGCCTCCACAACTTGGCCCGGCCACTCCCCAAGGCCTGGTGTGGTGCGGCTGCCGGTCACGGCGTCGTCGAAAAGCACGTGCATTCCAGTGCCGACCGCAAGCAGTGCCCTACCCCCTGCCAGACGCTGGCCTACGATGCGATCCCCTTTGATGCGCTTGATCGCCGCAGCAGCGTCTGCAAACGATGCCCCACCAGGCAGGACAAGACCGCTTGCCTGCACAGCCTTGTCGGGGTCAGTGGTGGCAAAAGCATCAGCACCTGCATTCACCAAAGCACTGACAAGGCTGGTGGTGGTCTCACTGCCGAGGTAATCAAGTACCGCGACTGTCGGGCTTGCCGGGGTGTTCGTCATGGTTGCGTAGTGTATCCGCTCCCCCGATTACTGGTTCTTCGGCTGCTTCTTATTCTTCGACGGATAACGACGCGGCGCCTGCACAGCCTTCAAACGAGCCGACAGATTGTTAACTTCCACCACACGGTGACGGCCCAACTGACGGTCAAGCAACGTGACAATCAGCCCAATCGCGATGACACCGGAGGCGATGCCAAACATCGGCGCGAACGCCATCGTGGCAATGAGCATGCCGTAGAAGGTAGAACCCAGGCCCGTCCCGCCGTCGAAAGCAATGTTCCAGATAGCAGAAGCTTCCGAGGTCTTCGAGCGCGGCAGGCGGTAGAACATCATGGTCAGTGCCTCGTTTTGCACCGCGCCGAAGCCTGCGCCGTAACACAGGGCGGCCAGCAGCATGGTCCAAACCGGTAGCTCAAGCGCCAAGATGGCTGCCATGAGCAACACGCCGAGTGCACAAAGGACCTGGCATGGGATGAGCACGGTGCCAGGCTGCCCACGACGGTCCATGATCTTGCCTGCCGTGTAGCGCGAGATCATCGACGCAAAGTTCATCACGCCGAGCATTACGCCGCCCATCGCGGCACCCGTGGCCGGGTCGAGATCACGCATGGAGACCGGCAAGAAGTTCGTGATCGCACCGTAAGCAGTGGTCACAAACATCAACGCGAGTGCCGGCACGAGCACCAGATGCCACATGGGCACATGGACCATGTTTGTGGTCTCTGGCTCGGGATCCGGTGGTGGAATAGCAGGGATCGCCGCACAGGCAATGAGCGAGATGCCACCGATCGATGCCGCGATCATGTACACGGCGTCGTAGCCAATCCTGTCCACCAGGGCCAAGCCCGATGGCAGCGCAATCATCTGAGCAAGGCCGACAACACCACCGAAAATTCCCGTGGCACTGCCGAGCAGGCGCAGCGGTACCAGCTCCGCGATAATCGCCGCTTCAGCCACGGACAATGCACCGAAGCCGATGCCACGAATCGCACTAACCGTCAGCAGCGGCGCTGCATCCATGCCGATGATGTACCCCAACGCCGGGATACCCAGAAGCATTGAGGCCACTGCCATGATGATGCTGTAGCCGAACCTCCGCAGAGCCCACGGTGTACAAACTTGTGTGAGCACTGTTGCCAGCATGAACACACCAGTGGACAGCCCGGCAAGGGATGCAGACTGTCCGGCATCGATGACGGCTGTGGGCACTACCGGCAACAGAAGCGACCAGGCGGCGAAGGCAGATGCAACGGCGACGAGCACCGGGATCAAACCACGGGCCCGCCACACATTGGTTAGCGAATCAACCTCGTCGCGGGTAAGGGGCCGAACTCCGAACATCTCACATCACCTCCACCAACATCAGCACACCACCTAGGGCTGCCATAACTGCAAGAAGCGCGAGGACGGCAGTCACCGCTCTTGAGGAGCCGTTCTGATACGACGACCACACTCCACCGACGAGGATGCCTGCAAGGAGGAACAGCAAAAGAATGAAGAATGTGTTTCCGGCACCTGCCACTGGGCGAACCTCCTGCGTTATTGGCGCGTTCAAGCTGTGTACGCCGTCAGTGTAACGACGCAGTCCGATTCCGGCCGTTCGGGGCCTTACAGACGGCTGTCGTCATCCCCGCGTGGTTCACGCGCATAGGCGCGCAGGTTGCCGATCCAAAACACCAGACCAGCTGTCAGCGGCGCAACAGCCCACCCGACCCCCGGCGAAACCGGCGGGACAAGCGTGAAGCTCGATCCGGTTTCCAAGACATCGTGGGTAGGCCTGGGGTGCAGTTTGAGGCTCAACCAGTCACCAAACAAGTAGATCGAGATCGCGCCGAGTACGGCAACGGTCATGATCCACAGCATCCACCACACAGAACCGCCGACCCTGCCGCGGCGCACGCTGCGCCACCCCACGGCGCCAAGCACCACCCCGAGCAGGAGTGCCAGCAGCACAAACCACGCAAACCCTGTGAACTGTACATTCACAGGGCTTGCCACTTCGTCGACCCCGATACCGCCGTTTTCTGTGATCACGCCGACGTATGCGGGACGAAGACCACCCCAGGCGAAACCTCCAGCGATACCGAGGAGCAGGGCTAGCGCGAGCAGCCCTGCACCAGATCCCATCACTAGTTGCAGAACTTCCAGCGGCCGTCTTCCTTCTCGAAGATCATGACCTGGGTTTCTTCACCGTTTGCGTTCTTTGCAGTCAGGTTGGCAGACGCACGGTTACCGTCCACACGAACGTCGGAGATGCTGACCTCGGACTTCGGCAGCTCGAGCGCCTGGCCCTGCTGCTCAGCAAGGCGGCCCGCCTCTTCAACCTGCTCAAGGGTCAGACCCTGACGCTCCAGTTCCTCCATCATCGGGTCAGCGACTGCCTTACAGGAATTGTCCAAGATGGTGCGGGTCCAGTCAGCGAAAGAACCCGGGTTCAGCACAGCACGTGCAGTGTCTTCCATCTGCTTGCGGTCTTCGTCGGTGCCTTCCTGTGCGCCCTCGAGCGGCTGGTTGGTGTTTTCCGGCATGCCGTTCTCAAACGGATTGGCAAGGGTCGGCGCCTCGCCCTGGTTGCCGCCCTCTTCCTTCGACTCCTTCTTCTTCGAAGTCGTGGTGGTTGCCTTCTTCTCGTCCTTCTTTGCGTCGTCCTTCTTTCCTTCGCTCTTATCGGCATTCTCGGACACCGTGGACTCGACAGCCGTATCGGCCGGAGCAGCCTCAGCAGCGGTGGACAGCCCTCCGGACTTGCCTTCGTCGGAGGATCCGCATGCCGAAAGCGGAAGTACGAGCATTGCTGCAGCTACGCATGCTGCCATGCCGGACGTAGTGTTCATCTTCATCTTTGACTACCTTCCTAGTTTCACCCCATCCGTTCGCTGGACGCGGGCAACCGTCTTGAGCGTGGATTGGCGCCACGACGGGACGTTCGTCCCAAAGAGTACCAACGCAACGCTTACCTGACGGTTGAACGTCCGTACTATTGTTCTGAATGGTTCCTGTGAAGTCACGTAAACCCATGTTTCGGCCACTTCGGTCTAGGGTGGTGTGTCATGCAATTGTCTCGCGAGCGCATCACGCAGGCGGCGCTTGAGCTGCTGTCTGGGTACGGTTTGGCTGATGTTTCCATGCGGCGTGTGGCGTCGTCGCTGGGCGTCGCCCCCGGCGCGTTGTACTGGCATATCGCCAACAAGCAGGAGTTGCTCGCGTCGTTGGCGGAGCATATTGTGCGCCCGCTCATGAGCGATCCAGTTGCCGACCCAGCTGAGCTAAGTCGCGCGCTGCGGGAAGCGGTGCTCGGCATCCGCGATGGCGCAGAGGTGCTTGTGGCTGCAGTGAGTCAGCCGGACGCTGAGGTTCGCGCCCAGTTGTCGGAATTGTTTATTGCGTCGGTGCGTGAGTATTCGGGTGAGGGGTCGTCGTCAAGCGAGATGCGTGCTGTGGCTCTCGGCCTGTTGCATTTGACGCTTGGGGATGCCGCCGTGCACCAAGCAAGCACACAACTTGCGGAAGCGACCGGCAGTGTTTCGGACACGTACGAAGACGATTCTGCGCAGACGCATGCTGCGGCCGTGAAGTTTTTGCTGGACGGTTTGGCGCAGCACTCGTAGCCCGGGCAGTGTCGAGCGGGTGCACTATGCTCGGGCAGCATGACTGAGACGACGCATCCGGATCTGCAGCAGCAAGTCTGGCCTGGCTCCGCACATCCGCTGGGCTCGACGTTTGATGGGGCGGGGACGAACTTTGCACTGTTTTCGGGGGTTGCTGATGCAGTTGAGCTTTGTCTTATCGACGACACCGGCGCCGAAACGCGTATCTCCCTCGACGAGGTGGATAACCATGTCTGGCACGCTTACCTGCCCGGTGTTGGCCCAGGTCAGCGTTATGGCTACCGCGTGCACGGGCCGTGGGACCCGGCCGACGGCAAGCGTTGCGATCCCAGCAAGCTGCTCGTGGACCCGTACGCGCGCGCCTTTGATGGGGAGTTTGATCAGCATTCCTCGCTGTTTTCCTACGACGTCAACGCAGTAGAACCTGGTACCGGTCGCAATGAAGAAGACTCGCTCGGCCACACGATGTTGTCGGTGGTGATCAACCCGTTCTTCGACTGGGGCGACGACCGCGCGCCGAAGATCCCTGATGAGGAGATGGTGATCTACGAGTGCCATGTCAAGGGCATGACACAGACCCACCCGGGCATTCCTGAGCAGTTGCGCGGCACCTATGCGGGTATGGCGCACCCGGTAATGGTGGATTACCTCACCGACCTTGGTGTGACCTCGATTGAGTTGCTGCCGGTGCACCAATTTTTGCAAGACGACCGCCTACTCAAACTCGGGTTGCGCAACTACTGGGGCTACAACACGTTCGGTTTCTTCGCCCCGGAGCACAGCTACGCCTCCTCCTCTGCCCCTGGCGATGCCGTGGCTGAGTTCAAACAGATGGTGCGCGCCTACCACGAGGCCGGCATCGAGGTGATCCTGGATGTGGTATACAACCACACCGCGGAGGGCAACCACATGGGCCCGACAATTGCGTTTCGTGGCATTGATAACGAGGCGTATTACAGGCTTGTCGACGACAACCGGTTCCTCTATATGGACTACACCGGCACCGGAAACTCACTGAACGTGCGCTACCCGCACTCCCTGCAGTTGATTATGGATTCGCTGCGCTACTGGGTCACCGAGATGCACGTCGACGGGTTCCGCTTCGACCTCGCCTCGACCCTCGCGCGCGAGTTTTCAGACGTGGACCGTCTGGCCACCTTCTTCGACTTGGTTCAACAGGACCCGGTGGTGAGCCAGGTCAAACTCATCGCCGAGCCGTGGGATGTGGGCGAAGGCGGCTACCAGGTCGGTAACTTCCCTGCCCTGTGGAGCGAGTGGAACGGCAAGTACCGCGACACCATGCGTGACTTTTGGCGCGGCGAGGACTCCACCCTCGGCGAGTTCGCCTCGCGCCTCACCGGCTCGTCGGACCTGTACCAGCACAACGGGCGTCGCCCGACCGCGTCGATCAACTTCATTACCGCCCACGACGGGTTCACCCTGAATGACCTGGTGTCCTACAACGACAAACACAATGAAGCCAACGGCGAAGATAGCCGCGACGGCGAGAACCACAACCGGTCCTGGAACTGTGGTGTGGAGGGCCACACGGACGACCCTGTGGTGCTCGACCTGCGAGCACGGCAACGCCGCAACTTCCTGACCACACTCTTGCTATCTCAGGGCACCCCGATGCTCGCTCACGGCGACGAGATCGCACGCACCCAGGGCGGTAACAACAACGTGTACTGCCAGGACAACGAGACGGCTTGGATGGACTGGTCCAACCTTGAAAGCGCAGCAGACCTGCACGAATTCACGCGTCGGCTCATCGCTTTGCGCCGAGATCATCCGGTGTTTCGCCGCCGCAGGTTCCTCGAGGGCGGTGCGCTTGGCGACGACGAACACGGCCGAGAGATCGCTTGGCTCACCCCCGACTGCCGTCTCATGACACAAGACGATTGGAACGCCGCCTTCGGCCGTGCACTTATGGTTCACCTCGATGGCGAAGCGATCGCGGAACCCGATAGCCGCGGCCAGCGCATCGTGGACGATTCATTCCTTCTCATGTTCAACGCCCATTATGAGGACATTGACTTCACTGTTCCCGGCGCAAAGTTTGGCGACGAATGGGAGATCGTCGTCGATACGACTGGCCCCCTCGGCTACCGTGAAGACGCACAACCCATCGGTCCGGATTCGACTGTCACTGTCGGCCAGCGCTCGACCGTGGTGCTGCGCCGTACGCAACCGCCCGCTGGTGCGGGCCGAAAGGAAGGCAACGCCTAAATGATTTCCGCTCATGGTGCAACGTTGACTGTGACCAACGACGCCCTCACCGTGACCCCAACTGCCCTCCTCGCCTCACTGCGTGGCGATTCTTCCGACCGCACCGTCAACATTGCCGACATCACCGGCGTGGATATCACCGAAGGTGACGCATGGTCGCCGACCAAAGTGGATGTTGCCACCACCGGTGCTCCGCTGACCGTCTGGTTCGCACCGGGAGACGTCGATGGCGCAAAGAAGTTGCGCACGCTTCTCGACGACGCCAAGCACGGCAAGGCCCCCACCACCGCTACCGCCGACGGCGGAGCAGGCATTCCTGGCTTCTCCTTCGTCGGTTTCGATGTGGAAACCGCGAACCGTCGCTGGGGCTCGATCTGTCAGATCGGGTTGGTCAAGATTGTCGACGGCGAAGAGGTCGAGCGAAAGTCTTGGTTATGTAAGCCGCCTGCCGGTTTAGACGAGTTCGAATCCGGCAACGTTGCTATCCACGGCATTTCTGCTGAGGATGTCACTGATGCCCCAGACGTACGCGACTGTATCGCGGAAATGAGCGCCTTTGTCGGGGATTTACCCCTTGTCGCGCACAACGCACAGTTCGATGCCTCCGCACTTCGCGATGCTTGCTTGGCCTCCTCCATCGCCGTCCCGAAGATGCTGTTCGCGTGCACGTTGGCACAGGCCCGCGCTACCAAGCTGGATGTGGCAAATCACAAGCTTCCAACCCTTGCGCAGCACTTCGGCGTTTCCTTGGACAACCACCACGATGCCTGCGAAGATGCCGCTGCGTGCGCCGGTGTGATGGTTGGTCTCGCCCGGGAGGCCGGCCACACTGGCAGCCTGATGAGCTTCATCCACGACACCGGGTTCACGCTCGGATCGATCGACGACGCCCGCGTCACCCCTGTCCTCCGCGACCGCTCCGGTGCCGGCCGCGCGGTGCAGGCGAAGCAGGTCGCCGAAGGTGGTGTCGCTGCTGCCGTTGCCGCCACCGCCGAGCCACGTGGTTCCAACCAGGCCGGGCCGGTGAAGAAGGAGCGCAAACCCGCTCCGTGGCAGTCGGTGTCCACCCCGGACACCGTGCCGGAGCCAGATGCTCAAGCCGACCCGAACGCTCCTCTCTACGGCGAGCACGTCACCTTAACCGGTGAGTTCGAACCGCACGATAAGGGCGAGTTGTGGGACGCGATTGCGAAGCAGGGCGCGCAGGTGGGCAAGAACGTCACCAAGAAAACGACCATCTTGGTTGTCGGCGAATGGTCGAGTGTGACCTCGAAGGAAAAGCGAGCCCGCGAACTGCAGGAAAAGGGCCAGGACATTCAGATTTGGCAGGCCCCGAAACTCCTCGAGGTACTCGGTCTGTAAAAAGTTTTGGTTCGGATGGAACCGGGGCGGTGTTGGCTACGTCTAACTGAGTATGTACGTAGTAGAAACTCTTCCCCGCCCTGTCCACCAAGATGCTATTGAATTGCGGCTGGCGCGGCGTGACGACGTCGCGCCATCGTCGTCATCACGTTCCTGGCTCACGCCTGGCTTTTCGGCCTCGACCGCGTTTATCAACCTTGCACCGCGCCTGGTGTGTGTCTTTACCGTCGACGACGGTCCGGCGCTGACCCACCAACAAATCGGTGAGCTCACGCCGAGCATGAACCAGCTCTGGAATGGTGCCGCTGACCGGTTGGCGAAGCGGGCGCTCGTCGACACGGGCGTCGAGTTTTTGGTGCGCAACCCCGCTGCAGCGCTGGAGCAGACCGGCCTTCCGCCCGGTTTAGAGGTAGGTGGACACGGTGTGCCACCCACCGCGTGGCTCGCTCACCCGAAAACGTTTACGGTGATGCACCGCCATTTCCAGACGGTGCTCGACCCCCACCACGAGCTGGTCTACGCCACCCGCGACGACCAGGAACTGTTTATCTTCGACGCACCGCTGCATCACGTCCGCGACATCCTGGGGCGCGGCGCGCTGATGACATACTCGGTCGGCTTCCCGCTAATGCACGATCCGCCAGTTTCCGGGTAAGCTCACCCGCCGACATGAGCACTTCAAAACAACCGGCCAAGCGAAACAAGGAAGCTGACGACACAATCGCACGTCTCGGCTCCACCTACTTCGCTTGGGTAAACGCACACGAGGACGTGGCGATGACCTTCCGCCACGCCCTCCATGAACTCATGCGCGATGCCGGCGTGAATTTCGACCGCGTAGATGCACGAGTAAAGTCCTGGACCTCGTTGAAGGAAAAAGCCCGCAAAACTCGCGACGGTGAGTTGCTCTACCCCGACCCGTGGCACGACATCAAAGACATCATCGGCGCCCGTATCACCGTGCTGCACTCGACCGAGATCCCTGCAGTGCAGCGCCTGCTCGCCGACGAGTTTGAGGTGTTGCGCAGCGTGGACAAAGCCGAAGAAACCCGAGTCGCCGGCAACTTCGGCTACGGCTCGCACCACCTTGTCGTCCGTGTTGAGGAGCAATCCGAGGGCCTTGAGGAGTTCGTCGGCCAAGTCTTCGAGGTGCAGATTCGTACAGTGCTGCAGCATGCGTGGGCGGAGTTTGAGCACGACATCAGGTACAAACGCTCAGCGGAAAAACTCGACCCGCAGGTGGACCGCGCGTTCACCCTCGCAGCAGGGCTTATCGAGTTAGCCGATCAGCAGTTTGACCAAATCTCAGCCTTGGCAGACCCGCAGGAAAAGGTGCACACCGACGTGGACACCGAAATCTCGCCTGAGACACTGCCGGGCATTCTGACCGTGTTGCTTGGCAGCCAGTTTCCGCTCTCACGCGCGGGCGACTACCGCTTCCTCACCGAGTTGCTGCGTGCCCACGGCATTGAGCTTGTCTCGGACGTTGCGGACCTGACCAACCCGGCAGACATCGAGGCTGTGTCCAACTCGATGAACTACTCATTCGTCCCGGGGCAAGTGCGCATTATCGACGATCTCCTGCTCAACCGGTTCGGCACCGAACACATCGAGAAAACCTGGGATTCGGGAAACCGCCCAGAGGTGCGCCGCAAGCGGCTCAACGGCCGTCTAGCCCGGCTGCGCAGCAGCATCGATTAGCTGCGTTTAGTTACGCCGCCCCATGAGGCGGTCGATTTCGCGGCGTTCCTTCTTCGTGGGGCGCCCAGTTCCGCGATCGCGCACAGGAGGTGCCGCGAAGAGTTCACGCGGTGGTGGTGGCGGACTGTGGTCGATGTAGCAGGTGCGCGCCACCGGGGCGCCAACGCGCTTCGACACCGTCGCCGTAACCTCGAGAATGTACTCGTGGTGGTTCTTCCATACCCGCACCGTGTCTCCCGGCACGACCTGGACGGCAGGTTTGACTGCCTTGCCACCGATCTTGACGTGCCCAGCACGAACGGCTTCGGCGGCCTGGCTGCGTGTTTTGAAGATCCGCACGGCCCACAGCCAGGCGTCGATACGGACGGCTTTGCCTGGCGGTTCGATCAAGGCGCTAGTAACGGTCCTGGTGATTGACGATCTTTTGGACCTTGTTCCAATTCACAAAACCACCCGCAACTCCGATGACGAGCCCAAGCACCAGGATCGTCCAGGACTGCATCAGCAGACCGAACGCGATGCCGCCGGCGAGGCCGCCGCCGGCCCACACCAGCGCGTCGCGCGAGTATTTGCGCACGGCGGCTTTTCGTTGGTCGATCGGGTTGTTTGGGCGCGGCTGCATAGTCATGGCATGCAATTCTAGCGCGAAGTAGACAACTCGACCCACCGTGGTCCGAGCGTTTTGCTTTCTGCTTGGCCTTGGGTGGCGGCGGCGAGGAGGTCGTCGATACGCTCACGCTCCCCTGGTTCGAACGCGAGCGTGTACGTGGCGGCAGCTCCGTATTTGACGTCTACGACTTCCACCCCAGCGTTGCGTAGTTCTGCTTCGATTCGGCCGGCTTCAGCATGCGGAAGGTCCACGGCAACTTGCTCACGCATGGCACGTGTGGTGGTGACAACGCTCGGCAGTGTTTCAGACACCGCGTTCGTATACGCACTCACAAGGCCGCCTGTGCCAAGCTTGATGCCACCAAAGTAGCGAATAACCACGGCGACAATGTCGGACATACCTGATCCTTTGAGCACCTCAAGCATCGGCTTTCCTGCCGTGCCGGAGGGCTCACCGTCGTCGGAAGAGCGCTCGATCGGCTGTGCGTCGTCGACATGAACGATGAACGCCGAACAATGGTGGCGCGCATCCGGGTACGCCTCACGCGCGGCATGGATGACCTCGCGCGCTTCCTCCTCAGTGGTGGCACGCGTCACCCAGGTGATGAACCTGGAACGTTTGATCTCAAGCTCGTGGATGGCTGTCTCCCCAGCCTTGGGTCGGACGTAAGAAGTAACCATTTAACCTGCAACGATGAAGTCGTACTCAGGCGTGCCAGGCTCGAGGCGACGGCAGCCGATCGGCGACGCTTCCATACGATCCAGCAAGGGCGCCAGGTCTTCTGCATGCGCCAACTCAATGCCAACTAGCGCCGCACCGGTTTCGCGGTTGTTCTTCTTCAAGTACTCGAAGAGCACGATGTCATCTTCCTCGCCCAGGATCTCCCGCAGGAACATGCGAAGCTGTCCTGGCTCTTGGGGGAAGTTGACCAGGAAGTAGTGACGCAGCCCGCGGTGGACCAAGGAGCGCTCCATGACCTCCGCGTAGCGCAGCACATCGTTGTTGCCCCCAGAGATGATGCAAACGACGGTCGAGCCTGGCTTAATCGTCGTTTGTGCAAGGCCCGCAACCGACAGCGCACCCGCGGGCTCAGCGATGATGCCTTCGTTTTGATACAGCGAGAGCATTTCCGTGCACACTGCCCCTTCGTCGCAAGCAAGCACCTCTGCACGATCCTTATGTGCTTGGAACACCTGCCAGGGAGTGTCACCGATCCGCTTCACCGCCGCACCGTCTACGAATGGGTCGATAGATTCCAGCGTCACCGGCTCGCCCGCCTCAATCGCAGCGCGTAACGACGACGCCCCCACCGGCTCAACACCAACCACCCTCGTCGACGGCGACATGTCCGCCACATACGACATCACACCTGACATCAGGCCACCGCCACCGACCGGCACAAGAACAGTGTCGAGCTGCTTGCCCATACTGGACAATTGCGCGACGATCTCGGCCGCGACGGTGCCTTGCCCGACCACGGTATTGCGCGAGTCGAACGGCTCAATCACCGTCGCTCCCCGTGCCGCAGCGTCTTCGCGCGCAGCCTGGGCAGCCTCGTCAAACGTGTTGCCCGTAACGACGAGCTCAATCGCATCACCGCCGTGCACCAAAATGCGGTCACGCTTCTGCTTCGGGGTGGGTTTCGGGACAAAGATCTTGCCCTGAATCCCAAGCGCACGGCACGCGTACGCCACGCCCTGGGCGTGATTGCCTGCCGACGCCGCCACTACGCCAGCCTCCCGCTCCTCCGGGGTTAGCTGCGAAATGCCAAAGTACGCCCCGCGAATCTTGTACGAACGCACATCCTGCAGGTCTTCACGCTTGAGATAAATCTCAGCACCGTACTGCTGAGACAGCCGCGGGCAGTACTGCAGCGGCGACGGAGTAATGACAGAAGAAATCCTTCCCTGCGCGAACTGGATATCGGCGGCATGGACCTCTTGGAATGTGTCAGATGGGCGCATGGTCGATCAGTGTACGCGCGACGAGCTTTCAGTTTGTTCAAACCTCGATTTACCCCACCTCCATAGAACTTAGACATATAGATGATTTGGGGTACACTGCTCGCCGTGACCAAACCCCTGACTTCCAGGTGTTGGCCAATCCGATGCGGGGATCACTGAAAACATTGCCTATATCACTATGTTTTCTTCTGGGAACCTGCTAGGTTCTTCCGAGTGATCTGTCGAGCGCACGGTCGACAGCGACAAACCCCCTAAATTTCCATAGGAGTTTTTCATAATGAAGCGCATTTCTTCTGCAATGGTCGCTGCCGCGACCGCGCTGACCCTGGCTGTTACCCCGGCTTACGCTGAGGACGCCGAAAACACCGGCAACGGGGCCACCGACACCCACACCACCGCTCCGGTTGACCAGCCCGAGGACAACAAGGGCGAGACCGACAAGCCGGGCGAGGGCGAAACCGACAAGCCGGGCGAGGGCGAAACCGACAAGCCGGGCGAGGGTGAAACCGACAAGCCGGGCGATACTGAGCAGCCGGGCAAGGGCGAGGGCAACAAGCCCGCACCGCAGAAGACTTCCGGTTCCTCCCAGGGCCACATCATCGGCGCAGTGTCTGGCACCCTCGCTGCGGTTCTGACCACCGGTCTGATCGTGTTCTCTGACCCGCGTGGCATCAACAAGATCATCGACGCACTGAACCGCGAGTTCCACCTGGGCATCCCGCACGTCCACGTGCCGCAGGTCCAGCTCCCGAAGCTCCCGTTCTAAACCTCCACCCCAGCTAGGAATATTCAAGCATGAAGCTCCGCACTCTGTTGGTTTCCGCAGCCGGTGCCGCCGTCGCCGCTGGCGCTCTTGGCACTTCAGCTCTCGCTGCAGAGACCACCACCTCCGAACCCACTTCGGCAACTACCACCGCCACCTCGGAACCGGCACCGACGACGACCACTGAGGCGCCGGCGGAACCGGCACCTTCCGAGGACACGGAGGAAACCACCACCTCGACGACGACTACTGAGACGTCGGAGGAAACCACCACCAACCAGTCGACCGAAACCACGACGAAGGAGACCACGACCGCTCCTACGCCGACAAAGGTGACTGCTGAGCCTTCGGCAACGCTGGCTCCGCACGGAAGCATCGGCCCTGCCGATAATGAGGAAGAAATCCTGAAAGCAATCACGACTATCAGCGTGATTGTGACGACGCTTGGTGCTGCAATCGGCAGCCTGGTTGTCTTCATCAACTCGATCCCTGGTGGTCGCGAGGCGCTGCGTAAGTTCTTCAAGTAAGACACGCGCTTCATCTCCTCATGCCCGCTGTGCAATATGCCAGCGGGCATTTTGCTGTGCCAACTATGCAGCGGCATAGTCACCGCCGCTGAAACCTCGAGCCCGTGCACTATGCAGTGGCATAGTCTCCACCGCTCGAACCCCTAGCCGGCGCACTATGCAGCGGCATAGTTTCCCCCTTGCCCAGCATCTTCGCACCCAGGGTTGCCTTGAGATCACCCATCAGGCTCGCAGAACGGTACAGCCGCAGAGAATCATCGAAGCCGACTATGCAGCGGCATAGTCACTACCGCTGGATCCTCGAGCTCGCGCACTATGCAGCGGCATAGTCACTACCGCACGAGCCCCAAACCCGCACACTATGCAGCGGCATAGTCCGCCCTAGCCCAAGATCCCCGCACCCAGGGTTGCCTTGAGATCACCCAT